>NZ_CALAOH010000106.1 GCF_937926365.1 uncultured Azohydromonas sp.
GGGCGACGAGCCGGCGCAGGCGCGGCAGCTGCAGGCGCTGGGCGCGCCGGGCGACGTGCTGATCGCGCTGGGCGCCACGGCCACGCCGCCGCTGGTGGCGGCGGTGCAGGCCGCGCACGGCCGCGACATGACGGTGCTGGCCTTCACCGGCCGGGCCGTCGGCGCGCAGGCGCTGCGACTTTCCGAGACTGACGTACACATCCCCGTGCCGCACGAGCGAGCGGCACGCATCCTGGAGCTGCACCTGCTGGCGCTGCACGCCATCTGCGACGCGGTGGACCTCCAACTCATGGGCGAAACGGACGAATGAGCAAGCTTTCCCGCAACTGGATCGAAGGCGGCCTGCGGGCCGCGCGTGTGGTGGCCGTGTTGGGCGCGGCCGCCTGGTTCAGCGGCTGCGCGCCGCTGCTGGTGGGGGGCGCCGCCGTAGGCGGTGCGATGGTGTTCAGCGACCGCCGCACCTCCGGCACGCAGATCGAGGACCAGTCCATCGAGGTCAAGGCTGCCAACCGCGCGCGCGAGGTGTTGGGCGAGCGGGGCCACGTCAACTTCACCAGCTACAACCGCACGCTGCTGATCACGGGCGAGGTGCCCAGTGAGGACGACCGCACGAACGTGGAGCGCGCCGTGGCCGGCGTCGAGAACCTGCGCGCGGTGGTCAACGAGCTGGGCGTGCTGGGCAACAGCGCGCTGACCTCCCGCTCCAGCGACGCGATCATCACTAGCAAGGTCAAGGCGACCTTCGTCGATGCCAAGGACCTGCACTCCAACGCCTTCAAGGTCGTCACCGAGCGCGGCACGGTGTACCTGATGGGCCGCGTCACCGAGCGCGAGGCCGCGCGCGCCACCGAGCTCGCGCGCGGCGTGGGCGGCGTTGAAAAGGTGGTGCGCGTGTTCGAGATCCTCACCGAGTCCGAACTCGCGAACCTGCAGACGGCGAAGTGACGCCGGGCGCGCGGGGCGCCACCGGCCCCGCGTCTCGCCTCACTTCAGCCGCTTGATCAGGCTGGAGGTGTCCCAGCGCCCGCCGCCCAGGTTCTGGACGTCGGCGTAGAACTGGTCCACCAGCGCCGTGACCGGCAGCCGCGCGCCGTTGCGGCGGGCCTCGTCCAGCACCAGGCCCAGGTCCTTGCGCATCCAGTCCACGGCGAAGCCGAAGTCGAACTGGCCGTCCACCATGGTGTGGCCGCGGTTCTCCATCTGCCAGCTCTGCGCCGCGCCCTTGCTGATGACGTCCAGCACCTGCTTCATGTCCAGCCCGGCGCGCTGGCCGAAGGCGATGGCCTCGGACAGGCCCTGCAGCAGCCCGGCGATGCAGACCTGGTTGACCATCTTCGCCAGCTGCCCGGCGCCGCTCTCGCCCACGCGCGTGACGGCGCGCGAATAGGCCAGCGCCACCGGCTTCATGGCGTCGAAGGGCGCCGCGTCGCCGCCGCACATCACCGTGAGCACGCCGTTGACGGCGCCGGCCTGGCCGCCCGAGACCGGCGCGTCCACGAAGTGCAGACCCTTGGCGCACGCTGCCGCGTACAGCTCGCGCGCCACCTCGGCCGAGGCGGTGGTGTGGTCCACGAACACCGCATCCGCGCGCATGCCGGCCAGCGCACCCTGCTCCCCCAGCGCCACGCTGCGCAGGTCGTCGTCGTTGCCCACGCAGGCGAAGACGAAGTCCGCGTCCTGCGCCGCCTCGCGCGGCGTGGCGGCGGCGCGCCCGCCGTATTCGGCTGTCCAGGCTTGCGCCTTGGCGGCGGTACGGTTGTAGACCGTGACCTGGTGCCCGGCACGCGCCAGGTGGCCGGCCATCGGGTAGCCCATCACGCCCAGGCCCAGGAAGGCCACGCGCGCGCTTGCTGCTTGTTCTTCGCTCAAAGTCATCTCTCCTGCGGGAAAAAAGGATGGCCGCGCGGCCCCTTGGGCCGCGCGTGAAACACGCCATCTTCGCCCGGCCGCCCGGGGCCGCCGGCCGCGCGCGGCCGGCGCCGGCTCAAGCCGTGAAACTCTCCGGATGCTGCGCCTGCGCGCGCGCCTCGGCCGGGCTGACGAGGCGCTGGCGCACCAGTGCCGCCAGGTGCTGGTCCAGCGTCTGCATGCCCTGCTGCTGCCCGGTCTGCAGCACGGAGGCGATCTGCGCCAGCTTGTTCTCGCGGATGAGATTGCGCACCGCCGGCGTGGCCAGCATCAGCTCGCAGGCCGCGATGCGGCCGCCGCCGTCCAGGCGCCGGCACAGCGTCTGCGCCACCACCGCCAGCAGCGACTCCGCCAGCAGCGTGCGCACGAAGGACTTCTCCTCGGCGGGAAAGACGTCGATGAGCCGGTCCACCGCCTTGGCCGCACCGGCGCTGTGCAGCGTGGCCAGCACCAGATGCCCGGTCTCGGCCGCGGTGAGCGCCAGGCGAATGGTCTCCAGGTCGCGCAGCTCGCCCACCAGGACCACGTCCGGGTCCTCGCGCAGCGCCGCGCGCAGGGCGCCGGCGAAGCTGCGGGTGTGCATGCCCAGCTCGCGCTGGCTCACGAGGCAGCCCTGGCTCTGGTGCACGAACTCGATCGGGTCCTCCACCGTCAGCAGGTGGCCCTGCGTGTGCTCGTTGCGATGGTTGAGCATCGCGGCCAGCGTGGTGCTCTTGCCCGAGCCGGTGGGGCCCGTGACCAGCAGCAACCCGCGTGGGCGCAGCGCCAGCTCGGCCAGCTGCGGCGGCGCGTGCAGCGCGGCCAGCGTCGGCACCTCGCGCGGGATCAGCCGCAGCACCGCGGCGGCGCCCAGGCGCTGGTGGAAGGCGTTGACGCGCAGCCGCCGCACCGGCGTCTCGACCGCGAAGTCGCACTCCAGCGCCTCGGCGTACAGCCGGCGCTGCGCCTCGTCCATGAGGCCGGTGACGAGGCCCAGCACCTGCTCGTGCGACAGCGCCTCGTTGCCCTGGCGGCGCAGTTCGCCCTGCACGCGCAGCAGCGGCGGCAGCCCGGCGGAGAGGTGCAGGTCCGACGCCTGGTGGCGCACGGCCAAGTCCAGCAGCGCTGCAAGCTCCATCGGCTAGTCTCCTCCCATGACCGGTATCGCTCACAACTTACAACACACCCGCGAGCGCATCGCCGCCGCTTGCGCTGCGGCCGGCCGCTCCACTGACAACGTCACGCTGCTGGCCGTGAGTAAAACCTTCGGCGCCGAGGCCGTGCGCGAGGCGCATGCCGCCGGCCAGCGGGCCTTCGGCGAGAACTATGTGCAGGAGGCGCTGGACAAGATCGCCGCGCTGGCCGACTTGCGCGCCGATCTGGAGTGGCACCTGATCGGCCCCCTGCAGAGCAACAAGACGCGCGTGGTGGCCGAGAGTTTTGATTGGGTGCACTCGGTGGACCGACTGAGGATTGCCGAGCGGCTGTCGGCCCAGCGCCCCGAAGGCCTGCCGCCGCTGCAGGTGTGCCTGCAGGTCAACGTCAGCGGCGAGGCCAGCAAGAGCGGCGTGCCGCCTGCCGAGGTGGCGGCGCTGGCGGCACAGGTGGCCCAACTGCCCAGGCTGCGGCTGCGCGGGCTGATGTCCATTCCCGAGCCCGCGGCCGATTTCGACACCCAGCGCGCGCCGCACCGCGTGCTGCGGGCGCTGCTGGAGGGACTGCGGCAGCAGGGGCTGGCGCTGGACACGCTCTCCATGGGCATGAGCGCCGACCTGGAAGCCGCCGTGGCCGAGGGCGCCACGATCGTGCGCATCGGCACCGCCATCTTCGGCGGGCGCACTTATCCCGTTCACCCGTGAAATCCGAATGTTGCTGCTAATTTTCTGAGAATCTTTCTTTTGTAAGTGGAGGCTACATTCCTGCCCTGTTTTGAGGTGGTGGCAGGAGTAGGGCATGGAAGTCAACGGCAAGCCGGCGCTGGAGCTGGCGGGAAGCGCCGAGAAGGGGGCGTGTGCGTGCTGGCCCAGCGCGGAGTCGGTGACGCGGCCGGGCTGGGCCGGGTTGGTCAAGCGTGCCAAGTACCAACTGCGCATGCTGCTGTCCGCGCCGTTGCGCCCGCAGTACCTGCAAGCCGTGGCACGGCACCCGGCCTGGCGCGAGCTGCACCGGCGCCATCCCGAGTGCTACTACCCGGCGTTGAGCCATTTCCTGGATCGCCGCTTCGGCCTGCGGCACCGCTTCCAGGTCGCACTGGCCGACCTGCGGCAGGCCGAGGCCTGCTTCGGCCCGCACCTGTCCCTGCGCCTGGCGCACGGGGATGGCGTGGCGCTGTGGGCGCTGACCCCGGACTGCCAGGTGACGCTCAGCCTCAACGAGGTGAGCTGGCACGAGGGCCGCTGGATGCTGAGCCTGCGCGATGGCCAGGGCCGGCGGCTCTACAGCCTGAGCTTCGGCTTCCTGCCCTGCGGCGCGCTGCTGGTGGGCACGGTGCAGGGGCCGCGACCCGAGGTGGAGGACGTGGAGGAGCGCATCCGCGAGCTGACCAAGAGCGCTGAAGGGCTGCGGCCGCCCTACTTGCTGTTCGAGGCGCTGCGCGCCGCAGCCGCGGCGTGGGGCGTTTCGGCGCTGGTGGGCATCGACCCGGCGCACCACGTCAAGGGCCGCTGGAACCTGCGCTCGCGCCGCCTGCGCTTCGATTACCGCCGTTTCTGGAGCGAGGTGGGCGCCTCGCAGCGCGGCGACGGCTACTGGCAGGCCGGCCTGCAGCCGCTGCCGCGCGACCTGGCCGAGGTGCCCTCGCGCAAGCGCGCCATGTACCGCCGCCGCTGGGCCATGCTCGGCGACATGGCGCAGTCGCTGCAGGACGCGCTGCGCGCGGCGCGCTAGGAAAGCGCGCGGCGAAGGCTTCCTCAGGGCTCCAGCTTCAGCCCGATGCGGCGGATGGTCGCGCCCCAGCGCTGCATGTCCGCCGCCACCAGGGCGCGGAACTCCGCCGCGCTGCCGCCCACGGGCGTGAGCCCCTGCTGCTCCAGCGCGGCGCGCACGCCGGCGTCTTGCAGCACGGCATTGACGTCGGCGTTGATGCGCCGCACCACGTCCTCGGCCGTGCCCGCCGCGGTGAAGATGCCATTCCAGGCCAGCGCCTCGATGCCGGGGTAGCCCGCTTCGGCCAGCGTCGGCAGCTCGCGCAGTGACTCCACGCGCTGCCGGCTCGTCACCGCCAGCAGCCGCACGCGGCCGGCGCGCACGTGCGGCAGCAGTGCCGGGGCGACCATCATGGTGGCGTCCGTCTCGCCCTGCGCCACCGACATCGCGCTGGGCGGCGAGCCGTTGAAGGGCACGTGCGTGCCCTGGAAGCCGGCCTCGGCCATGAGCAGCTCCATGGTGAGGTGCGAGCTGCTGCCCTTGCCCAGCGAGGCGTAGTTCATGCGCCCGTCGCGCTCCCTGGCCCAGGCCACGAACTCGCGCACGTTCTTCACCGGCAGCGTGGCGTGGACGGCCAGCACGTTGGGCTGCGAGGTGGTCATCACCACGGGCGCGAGGTCGCGCGCGGGGTCGTGGGGCAGCCGGGAATACATGAAGGGCGCGAAGGCGATGGGGCCGTTGAAGCCCAACGCCAGCACATGGCCATCGGGCGGCGCCTTGGCCGCGATGTCCATGCCCAGCAGCCCACCGGCGCCGGGCTTGTTTTCCACCACCACGTTCTGCCCCCAGCGGTCCTTGAGCTTGTCGCCCAGCAGCCGGGCAATGATGTCCAGCGAACTGCCGGGCGAGGAGGGGACGATCAGGCGCACCGGACGCTGGGGCCAGCCGGGCTCGGCGCGCGCGAAGGAGACGGGAAAGGCGAGGGCCGTGGCGGCCAGCAGGGCTCGGCGTTGCATGAGGCGGATCGGCAAAAGGCGAAACCGCGGATGCTAAGCCGCTGCGGCATGGCGGCTATTGCTCCGGCTTACAGCGCCCGTTCGTACTTCGATACCTCGGCACGAACGGGCTTTCGGTATTCGGGAGCTTGGGCAGGCTTGTCTCAGGGATACAGCCCCCGCTCCTCGCGCGCCGTGAGGATGCGCTCGCAGGCCACGGCGAAGGTGGCGGTGCGCAGCGAGATGCGGTGCTGGTCGGCGGTGTCCCAGATGCGGCGCAGCGCACCGATCATGATCTTTTCCAGCCGCACGTTGATCTCGTCCTCGGTCCAGAAGAAGCTGGAGAAGTCCTGCACCCACTCGAAGTAGCTCACCGTCACGCCGCCGGCGTTGCAGATCACGTCCGGCACCACCAGCACGCCGCGCTCGGCCAGCACGTCGTCGCCCTCGGGCAGCGTGGGGCCGTTGGCGCCTTCGAGCACCAGCTTCGCCTTGATGCGCTGCGCCCGGGCCGCGTCGATCTGTCCCTCCAGCGCAGCGGGGATCACGATGTCGCAGTCCACGTCCCAGAAGCTCTCGTCGTCGATGACCTCGGCGCCGGTGAAGCCGGCGATGGAACCCTGGCGCTGCACCATGGGCATCAGATCGGCGAAGTCGATGCCGCCGCCGTTGAAGATCGTCCCGGTGTGGTCCTGGATGGCCACGACCTTGGCGCCGGCCTGGACGAAGAGCTCGGCCGCCGCCGAGCCCACGTTGCCGAAGCCCTGCACCGCCACCCGCGCGCCGTCCAGCGGCAGGTTGATGCGCCGCGCCGCCTCGCGGCCCGTGACGAAGACGCCGCGCCCGGTGGCTTTCACGCGCCCCAGCGAGCCGCCGAGGTGGATGGGCTTGCCGGTGACCACGCCTGTGGCGGTGGCGCCGACGTTCATGGAGTAGGTGTCCATCATCCAGGCCATGACCTGGGCGTTGGTGTTGACGTCGGGCGCCGGGATGTCCTGCTGCGGGCCGATGATCAGCCCGATCTCGCTGGTGTAGCGGCGTGTCAGCCGCTCCAGCTCCTTGAGCGAGAGCTGCCTGGGCTCCACGCGCACGCCGCCCTTGGCACCGCCGTAGGGCAGGTTGACGGCGGCGTTCTTGATCGACATCCACGCTGCCAGCGCCATCACCTCCTCCAGCGTCACGGCCGGGTGGTAGCGCACGCCGCCCTTGCCGGGGCCGCGGCTGAGGTTGTGCTGCACGCGGTAGCCCTCGAAGTGCGCCACGGTGCCGTCGTCGAGCTCGATGGGGATGTCCACGATCAGCGCGCGCTTGGGACGCTTGAGCGTCTCGACCCAGCGCGCCAGGTGGCCCAGGTAGGGCGTCACGCGGTCCACCTGGGACAAGTAGGTGCCCCAGGGGCTGCTGGGAGTGGGATGAACGTAGGACAGGCTCGATGTCATGGGTTCTTCTCCTCTTTCTCGACGCGGGTCGTCGTCCAGGGCGGTCTTTAGCGGCCGTCCCGGCCACTGTAGGCCGGCGGGAAGCCAAAAGCCGTGATCGCCACCAAGCCGGCGCGCCTGCCGCGGGCAGGGCGCGTGCCGGCCGGGCGCCCGCGGTGCGCCGCCTACACTTTCCGGATGAGCACAGTTGCATTCATCGGCGGCGGCAACATGGCCGGCGCCCTCATCGGCGGGCTGCTGCAGTCCGGTCGCCCGGCCTCTTCGATCCTGGTGGTGGAGCCCGTGGAGGCGCAGCGCGTGAAGCTGCTGCAGACCTTCGGCGTCGTGGCGCTTCCCGCGGCGGCGCCGGCGCTGTCGCAGGCGGGGATCGTGGTCTGGGCCGTGAAGCCCCAGCTCTTCAAGGAAGCCGCCGCGCCCTGCGCCGGGCGCGTGAGCCAGGCGCTGCAGCTCAGCGTGATGGCGGGCATTCCCAGTGAGGCCATCGTGCGCGCCACCGGCAGCGAGGCCGTGGTGCGTGCCATGCCCAACACGCCGGCGCTGATCGGCCAGGGCATTGCCGGCCTGTACGCGCGTCCGGCCGTGACCGAGGCGCAGAAGGCCGAGGTGCAGGCGCTGCTGGCGCCCACCGGCCGCACGCTGTGGGTGCAGCAGGAAGCCGACCTCGACGCCGTCACGGCGCTCTCCGGCTCCGGCCCGGCCTACGTCTTCTACGTGGTGGAGGCCATGATGGCCGCGGCCGAGAAGATGGGCCTGAGCACCGAGCAGGGCCGCGAGCTGGCGCTGGCCACCGTGGCCGGCGCGGCGGCGCTGGCGCAGCAGTCCGACGAGAGCCCGGCCGTGCTGCGCGAGCGCGTCACCTCCAAGGGTGGCACCACCTACGCCGCGCTCACCTCGCTGGAGAAGGACGGCGTGCGCGACGCCTTTGTGCGCGCGCTGCAGGCCGCGCAGGCTCGTGCCCGGGAGCTGGGCGACGAGTTCGGCAAGGCGTGAGCCTGGCGCTGCGGCGCTGGCAGCGGGCACCGGGCTCGCTCACGGCCCGGCTCAAGGCGCTGGGAGAGCGCTTCGAGGTGCTGACGCTGCGCCAGCGCGTCGCGCCGCTGCTGGCTGAGGAAAAGCGCGTGCTGGGCCCCGGGCGCTATCTGGTGCGCGAGGTGATCCTGAAGGTGGATGGTGAAGCCCTGGTGTGGGCGCGCAGCGTGGCCTTGGCGCACTCGTTGGCCGGCCCCTGGCGCGCACTGGCCGGGTTGGGCACGCGACCGCTGGGGCAACTGCTGTTCGACGATGCGCGCGTGGTGCGCTCGCCGCTGTTGCCGCATCGCCTGGGGTGTGGCGATCCCGGACACCGGCGCATCGCGCGCGACTGGCTCCAAGCCACCGGTGCGGCTTGGCCGACCGGGGTGGTGTATGGCCGCAGTTCGGTGTTCGAGCGCCGGGGGGCGCGGCTGCGGGTGTTCGAGGCGTTCGCGCCGGCTTTAGCGCAGCGCCAGGTCAGCCACCGTCCCGGCGAACACCGCGAAGCCCAGCCAATGGTTGAGTCTGAAGGCCTTGAAGCAGCCTTCGCGGGTGCGGTGGCGGATCAGCGTCCAGTGCCACGCCACCTGTGCCAGGGCGGCGGCGATGCCGGCCAGGAACCAGCCGCCCAGGCCGAGCTGCAGTCCGATCCAGGCCCATGAGGCCAGGTGCACCAGGTAGAACAGCGTCACCCCGATCACGTCGAAGCGGCCCAGCGTCAGCGCCGAGGTCTTGATGCCGATGCGGATGTCGTCGTCGCGGTCGACCATCGCGTACTCGGTGTCGTAGGCCAGCACCCAGAACAGGTTCGACACCAGCAGCCCCCAGGCGTGAAGCGGCACGGCGTCCGCCACCGCAGCCGGGCCCCAGCCGTCGCCGCCCTGCACGGCCGAGAAGGCCATGGGGATGCCAAAGCTGAAGGCCACGCCCAGCACGGCCTGCGGCATGGACACCAGCCGCTTCGCGTAGGGGTAGACGATGGCGATGGCCAGCGCGGCGAAGGACAGCGTGATGGTCGGCCCGTTGGTGCTGAGCACCAGGAGGAAGGCCAGCAGCGCCAGCGCCGCGCCCACCAGCAGCGCCTCGCGCGTGCCGATGGCGCCGCGCGTCACCGGGCGCTGGGCGGTGCGCTTGACGTGGCGGTCGAACTCCTGGTCCGCCACGTCGTTGACGCAGCAGCCGGCGCTGCGCATGAGGATGGTGCCGCCCGTGTACACCAGCAGCAGGTGCCAGCCGGGGAAGCCGTCGGCCGCCATCCACAGCGCCGACAGCGTGGGCCACAGCAGCAGCAGCCAGCCGGCGGGGCGGTTCCAGCGGATCAGGTCGAGGTACAGCGACAGGCGTGAGGGAGGCGATACGGCGTGCGTGCTCATGGCGGCGGATTGTCGCGCGCATGCCCGTGCGGAACTCCGGCGCGGCGGCGGGGCTCCACGGCAGGCGCGCGCCGGGCCCCTCGCCTGCCCCGGGGAAACCGGGGCCGTGCCCAACGGCGCGGCGCACGCTCATTGCCTTCAAGGAGAACCGCCCATGTCCATCCGCGAAACCGACAGCCCCCAAGCCATGGCACGCCTGATCGCGCTGCTGATCGTGTCCGACACCCGGCTCGACCCGCGCGAACTGGCGATGCTCGACGAGCTGGACGCCTTCGGGCGCATCGGCATCGACCGCGCCGAGTTCATGCGCGTGGCCGGCGAGCTGTGCGAGGAGCTGGGCGAGCGGCTGCAGCAGCGGCCGTGGCTGACGCTGTCGGAGCGGGCGCTGATCGAGGCCGAGCTGCAGGCCGTGCGCGACCCGGCCAGGCAGCGCCTGGTGGCGCGCCTGGGCGCCGCGGTGATCACCGCCGACGGCCGCGTGCAGGACAGCGAGCGCGTGCTCTTCGACCACCTGCTGCTGCGCTGGGGCCTCACGCGCACGGACGTGAGCCAGGCGATACGGGAGGATCGGCCGGGGCGGGATGCGTGAGGAAGTGACGGGCCGGGGAGGCTGAACGGCCCGCTCCCCGGCTCTTCAAGTTCGCTGCAGGCCGCGCCTGGTCAGGCCTCCAGCCGCTGCTGGAACATCAGCCCCGCGTGCTCGCGCAGCGCGTGGAACTTGATCTTGGGCCAGTTGTCCTGCATGGCGCGCAGCTCGCCGGCGTATTCCAGCAGCACGCAGGGCGCGTCCACGGCGTCGAAGGCGACGCGGTGCGCGTTGTGGTCGATGAAGCGCTGCAGCTCCTTGGCGTCGTCGCAGGTCACCCAGCGCGCCACGTTGTAGCGCGCGGGCTGGATACGCGCGCGCACGCCGTACTCGTGCTCCAGGCGATGCGCCACGACCTCGAACTGCAGCTGGCCCACCGCGCCCAGCAGCAGCACCGAACCGGCCGCCGGGCGGAAGACCTGGATCGCGCCTTCCTCGCCCAGCTGCGTCAGGCCCGAGCGCAGCTGCTTGGTCTTGAGCGGATCGGCCACTTCCACAGTGCGGAACATTTCCGGCGCGAAGAAGGGCAGCCCGGTGAACTGCAGCGCCTCGCCTTCGGTGATGGTGTCGCCGAGCTGCAGCACGCCGTGGTTGGGGATGCCGATGATGTCGCCGGCAAAGGCCTCGTCCAGCAACTCGCGGCGCTGCGACAGGAAGCTCACCACGGAGTTGGGACGCAGCTCCTTGCCCGAGCGCACCACCTTCAGCCGCATGCCGCGCTCGAAGTGGCCGCTGGCCACGCGCAGGAAGGCGATGCGGTCGCGGTGCGCCGGGTCCATGTTGGCCTGGATCTTGAACACCACGCCGCTGAACTTGGGCTCCTCGGGCTTCACCTCGCGCTGGATCGCCACGCGCGGGCCCGGCGCCGGCGCCAGCTCCACCAGCGCGTCCAGCACTTCCTTGACGCCGAAGTTGTTGATGGCCGAGCCGAAGAACATCGGCGTCTGGCGGCCGGCCAGGAACTCGTCCTCGTCAAAGGCGGGCGCGGCCTCCTGCACCAGCTCGATCTCGCCCGCGGCCTGCTCGTAGGACATGCCGAAGCGCTGCGCCAGCACCGGGTTGTGGACGCCCTCGACGATCTCGTCGTCGTCGTGGTGGCGGTCCTCGCCGGGCGAGAACACGCGCATCTGGTCGCGGCGCAGGTCCAGCACGCCGCCGAAGTGCTTGGCCATGCCCACCGGCCAGGTGAAGGGCACCACGCCCATGCCCAGCTCGCGCTCGATCTCGTCCATCAGCGCCAGCGGCTCCTGCACCTCGCGGTCCATCTTGTTCACGAAGGTCAGGATGGGCGTGTTGCGCGCCCGGCAGACCTGCAGCAGGCGGCGGGTCTGCGGCTCCACGCCGTTGGCCGCGTCGATGACCATCAGCGCCGCGTCCACGGCTGTGAGCACCCGGTAGGTGTCTTCCGAGAAGTCCTGGTGGCCCGGGGTGTCGAGCAGGTTGATCACGCAGTCGCGGTACTCCATCTGCATGACCGAGGAGGCCACCGAGATGCCGCGCTGCTTCTCGATCTCCATCCAGTCCGAGGTGGCGTGGCGGCTGGCCTTGCGCGCCTTGACGGAGCCGGCGATCTGGATCGCGCCCGAGAACAGCAGCAGCTTCTCGGTCAGCGTGGTCTTGCCCGCGTCGGGGTGGGAAATGATGGCGAAGGTGCGGCGGCGGCGCACCTGGGAGAGGAGGTCGGCGGACATGCGGCTCGCGGCCGCAAACCCGACCGCTCGTTGGAGGAGGAAAACCCTCGATTATCGCGGGCCCCGCCTGGGCGAGCCCGCCGGGCGGGCTTTGCCGCGGCACCGGCGCTGTGTACTCGTGCCGGTGCAGGCCGCGGCGGCAAGGCGGCTTACTCCTCCAGCAGCGAGCGCAGCATCCAGGCCGTCTGCTCGTGCACCGTCAGGCGCTGCGTCAGCAGGTCGGCCGTGGGCTCGTCGCCAGCCTCCTCGGCCTTGGGGAACAGCTCGCGCGCGGTGCGCGCCACGGCTTCGTGGCCTTCCACCAGCAGCCGCACCATCTCCAGCGCCTTGGGCGGCTGGCCCGGGGCGTCGCCCACCGTGGCGTTCTGGCCGAACTGGGCGTAGGAGCCCTGCGCCGTGTGGCCCAGTGCGCGGATGCGCTCGGCGATCGGGTCCACCGCGTTCCACAGCTCCGTGTACTGCGTCATGAACATGGTGTGCAGCGTGTTGAACATCGGGCCCGTGACGTTCCAGTGGAAGTTATGGGTCTTCAGGTACAGCGTGAAGGTGTCGGCCAGCAGCTTGTTCAGGCCGCCGGCGATGGCGGCGCGGTTCTCTTCGCTGATGCCGATGTTGATGGGCGAGGGCATACGTTTCTCCTTATGGCTGTGAGCGAGGTGAGGGACGGAGGTGGAAGCGGGGCGGCGCCATCGGCGCAGAACCTACTTGGCACTGGTTGCATGGCACCGGTCAAAAGCCGCGCATCAGCAAGGCCAGTGCCTGTTCCAGGCCGTGCAGCGTGCCCGCCACGAATATGGCCCATCCCGCGAAACGGCGGACCCGGGGAAGGTCAAGGCGGGGCAGGGCAGCGTTCATGGCGGATCTCCTCGGCCCGGACGCCGTCGAATCCAGCAGTACCGGGATGAAGTAATAATAGAATATGGCTATCGAATTAGATATTTGAATAGTTCAAAACCGCGATAGCTCGAAGCTTGGCAGCTCGCGTTCAGGCGCTCAGCAGCGTCACGCCTTCCAGCTGGCAGGCGTAGACCGCGTTGCGCAGCGCGGCGATGGCTTCGTAGCGCGTGAAGGTGCGCCGCCAGGCCAACACCACGCGGCGCGAGGGCACGGGCGGCTCGAAGGGGACGTACTTGACGAAGGGCTGCGGCTCGCGCGGCACGGAGAGCTTGGGCACGACGGTGATGCCCATGCCCGAGGCCACCATGTGCTTGATGGTCTCCAGCGAACTGCCTTCGAAGCTCTTGCGGATGCCCTCGGTGTTGCTGGAGAAGCGCGCGAACTCCGGGCACACCTCCAGCACGTGGTCGCGGAAGCAGTGGCCGGTGCCCAGCAGCAGCATGGTTTCCTGCTTGAGCTCCTCGGCGCCGATGGCCGTGCGCTGCGCCAGCGGATGCGCCTGGGGCACAGCCACGACGAAGGGCTCGTCGTACAGCGGCGCCAGCGCCAGCCCGGTGTCGGGGAAGGGCTCGGCCATGATGGCGCAGTCGAGCTCGCCGGTGCGCAGCATCTCCAGCAGCTTCACCGTGAAGTTCTCCTGCAGGATCAGCGGCATCTGGGGCGTGTGCTCGATGGCGTGGCGCACCAGCTCCGGCAGCAGGTACGGGCCGATGGTGTAGATGATCCCTAGGCGCAGCGGGCCGCTGAGCGGGTCCTTGCCGCGGCGCGCGATCTCCTTGATGGCCGCGGCCTGCTCCAGCACGGACTGGGCTTGGCGAATGATGTCTTCGCCCAGGGGCGTGACGCTGACTTCGCTGCTGCCGCGTTCGAAGAGCTTGACGTCGAGCTCTTCCTCCAGCTTCTTGATGGCCACCGACAGCGTCGGCTGAGACACGAAACAGGCTTCGGCGGCGCGACCGAAATGTTTCTCCCGGGCCACCGCCACGATGTAACGCAGTTCGGTCAGGGTCATCCGGGGATTGTGCTCAAATCCCGCCCCGCCCGCGCAAGCCGCGCCGGCATGGAGTGAAACCATGGACCGCAAGCCCTTGACCCTGCACCGATTGCGCGAGCTCTACGCCGCCGGCGAGAAGCTCACGATGCTCACTTGCTATGACGCCACCTTTGCCCAGATGCTGGACGCTGCGGGCGTGGAGATGCTGCTGGTGGGCGATTCGCTGGGCATGGTGCTGCAGGGCCACGACAGCCCGCTGCCGACGACGCTGGAGGAGATGGCCTACCACACGCGCTGCGTGGCGCGCGGCAACCGCAGCGCCTGGATCCTGGCGGACATGTCTTTCGGCAGCTACTACGAAAGCGTCGAGCAGGGCGTGCGCAGCGCCGCGGCGCTGATGCAGGCCGGCGCGCACATGATCAAGCTCGAAGGCGGCGGCTGGACCGTGCCGCTGGTGCGTGCGCTGGTGGAGCGCGGCATCCCGGTGTGCGGCCACCTGGGCCTGACGCCGCAGTCGGTGCACGCGCTGGGCGGCTGGCGCGTGCAGGGCCGCGGCGACGAGGCCGCCGCCACGCTCAAGCGCCACGCGCAGGAGCTGGCGCAGGCCGGCGCCGCGATGATCGTGCTGGAGCTGGTGCCCGCGGCGCTGGCGCGCGAGATCACGGCCGAGCTGCCCATCCCCACCATCGGCATCGGCGCCGGCGCGGGCTGCAGCGGCCAGGTGCTGGTGCTGCACGACATGCTCGACATCACGCCGGGGAAGAAGGCGCGTTTCGTGCGCAACTTCATGGAAGGCTCGCCCAGTGTCGAGGCCGCCGTGCGCAGTTACGTCAGCGAGGTCAAGGCCGGTCGCTTCCCGGATGATCGGCTTCACAGCCGCTGAACCACAACAAGTTTCAAGGGAGACGAAGCACGCCATGCAAGTGCTGCACCGCATCGCCGATCTGCGCGCCGCCCTGGCGCAAGGTCCTCGTCCGGCCTTCGTGCCGACCATGGGCAACCTGCACGAAGGCCACCTGGCGCTGGTGCGCCATGCCAAGGCCTCGGGCCGTCCGGTGGTGGCGAGCATCTTCGTCAACCGGCTGCAGTTCGGCCCCAACGAGGACTTCGACCGCTACCCGCGCACCTTCGAAGCCGACTGCGAGCTGCTCAAGGCTGAGGGCTGCGACGTCGTGTTCGCGCCGGACGAGGCGGAGCTGTACCCCGAGCCGCAGAGCTACAAGGTGCAGCCGCCGCCCGAGCTGGCCGACATCCTGGAAGGCCACTTCCGTCCCGGCTTCTTCACCGGCGTGTGCACGGTGGTGCTGAAGCTCTTCAACATCGTGCAGCCTGCGGCGGCCTACTTCGGCAAGAAGGACTACCAGCAGCAGCTGGTGATCAAGTCGATGGTGCGGCAGCTGGCGCTGCCGGTGGAGATCGTGGCTGGCGAGACCTGCCGCGCCGCCGACGGCCTGGCGCTGTCCTCGCGCAACGGCTACCTGAGCCCGGCCGAGCGCACCGAGGCGGTGGAGCTGCACCGGCTGCTGGACTCGGTGGCGCGCGCCGTGCGCGACAGCGGCAGCGACGCGCACACGCTGGAGCGCGAGGCCATGGCCGCGCTGCAGCGCCGCGGCTGGCAACCCGACTACGTGGTCATCCGCCGCCAGGCCGACCTGCTGGAGCCGCAGAGCCTGCAGGAGCCCATGGTGGTGCTGGCCGCGGCCAAGCTGGGCAAGACCCGGCTGATCGACAACGTGGAGATTTGAGCTGCGGCGGGCGCGCTTACAAGCGCCTCACGCCTTCAAGAACTCCGCCTTGCTCCCCAGCCACCGCGCCACGTGCGCCTGCGCCGCGTCGGGGAACTGGTCCAGCAGCTTCGGCGCCACGCGCCGCGCACGCTCCAGCAGCGCGGTGTCCTGCAGCAGGTCGGCAAAGCGCAACAAGGCATCGCCGCTCTGGCGCGCGCCCATGAACTCGCCGGGGCCGCGGATTTCCAGGTCGCGGCGGGCGATCTCGAACCCGTCCGTCGTCTCCGCCATGGCGCGCAGCCGCGACTTGCCCGTCTGCGACAGCGGCCCGGTGTAGAGCAGCACGCACACGCTGGCCACCGCGCCGCGGCCCACGCGGCCGCGCAACTGGTGCAACTGGCTCAGGCCGAAGCGCTCGGCGTGCTCGATCACCATCAGGCTGGCGTTGGGCACGTCCACGCCCACCTCGATCACTGTGGTCGCCACCAGCAGCCCCATCTGCCCGGCGGAGAACTCCGCCATCACGGCTGCCTTCTCCGCCGCGGGCATGCGCCCGTGCAGCAGCCCCACCTTCACTCCCGGCAGCGCGGCCTGCAGCTCGGCATGCGCCTCGGTGGCGTTGCGCAGGTCCAGCGTCTCGCTCTCCTCGATCAGCGGCAGCACCCAGTAGGCCTGGCGGCCGTTGGCCACCTCGTCGGCGATGCGCGCGATCACCTCCTCGCGCCGGGTGTCGGCGAACACCTTGGTCACGATCGGCGACCGGCCCGGCGGCAGCTCGTCGATGGTGCTCACGTCCAGGTCCGCGTAGTAGGTCATCGCCAGGGTGCGCGGGATGGGCGTGGCGCTCATCATCAGTAGGTGCGGCTCCAGCGCCGCATGCGCCAGCTTCTTGCGCAGCTCCAGCCGCTGCGCCACGCCGAAGCGGTGCTGCTCGTCCACGATGGCCAGGCCCAGCCGGGCGAAATGCACGTCCTGCTGGATCACGGCGTGCGTGCCGACGATGAGCTGCGCCTCGCCGCTGGCCACGCGCTCCACCATCTGCTGCCGTGCCTTGCCCTTGCGGCTGCCGGTGAGCCAGGCGATGCCCACGCCCAGCGGCTCCAGCCACTGCACCAGCTTACGGAAATGCTGCTCGGCCAGGATCTCGGTCGGCGCCATCAGCGCGCATTGCCAGCCAGCGTCCATGGCGACGGCCGCCGCCAGCGCCGCCACCACCGTCTTTCCGGACCCCACGTCGCCCTGCAGCAGCCGGTGCATGGGCTGCGTGAGCGCGAGGTCGGCGGCAATCTCGTCCACCACCCGCTGCTGCGCACCGGTCAGGCCGAAGGGTAGCTGCGCTAGCAACTGCTCGCGCAGGCCGCCCGCGCGCGCTGCCAGCGCGGGCGCCTGCAACTGGGCGCGCTCGCGCTGCGCCTGCAGCTGGCTGATCTGCTGCGCCAGCAGCTCCTCGAACTTCAGCCGCTGCCAGGCCGGGTGGCTGTGGTCCTCCAGCGTCGCCATGCTCACGTCGGGCGGCGGGTGGTGCAGGAAGTCCAGCGCCTGGCGCAGCGTGGGCAGCCCGGCGGGCAGCACCTGCGGCGGCAGCAGCTCGTTGAGTGGCGCGCGGCCGAGCGCGGAAACCACGGCCTTGCGCAGGTAGGCCTGTGGCAACTGCGCGCTGGCCGGGTACACGGGCGTGAGCGAGGTCGCCAGCGGCGTGCCGGGCTCTACGGCGCGGAACACCGGGTGCACCATCTCGCGCCCGAAGAAGCCGCCGCGTACCTCGCCGCGCACGCGCACGCGCGTGCCGGGCGAAAGCGTCTTCTGCTGCGCGGCGTAGAAGTGGATGAAGCGCAGCGTCAGCTCGCCGCTGCCGTCGGACAAACGCACCACGAGCTGGCGGCGCGGATGCAGCTCCACTTGCGACTGCCGCACCACGCCCTCGACCTGCACGTTGTCGCCCTCGCGGGCGCGGGCGATGGGGGTGATGCGTGTCTCATCCTCGTAGCGCAGCGGCAGGTGCAGTGCCAGGTCGATGTCGCGCACCAACCCCAGCTTGAGCATGGCCTTGGCCGCCGGGCTGGCCGTACGCCCAGAAGCGGCAGGGCGTTGCGGCAAAGGTACGGTCTCGGCGGTGACGGGCATGGAACAATTCTGCCTTCTGTTCCACGGACCTCTTCCAGGCCGGTACAGCCTGCGCCATGACGACCTACACCCTCAGCAATTTCGATTTCCATCTGCCGCCGGAGCTCATCGCCCAGCAGCCGGCTACCGAGCGCAGCGCCTCGCGCCTGCTCGATGGCCGCGGCGCCTTCCCGGTGGACCGCGTGTTCCGGGACTTGCCTGGGCTGCTGCGCAGCGGCGACCTGCTGGTCTTCAACGACACGCGCGTGATCAAGGCCCGCCTCTACGGCGAGAAGCCCACCGGCGGCGCGGTGGAGGCGCTGATCGAGCGCCTGCTGCCGGGCAACGAGGTGCTGGCCCACCTGCGCGCGAGCAAGTCGCCCAAGCCGGGCGGCAGCATCCGCTTCGGCGACGACCCGGCCCAGGGCTTCGACGCCGAGGTGCTGGGGCGCAGCGGCGTGGACGGCTCGCTGTTTCACCTGCGCTTCCCCGAAGACCCGCTGGCGCTGTTGGAACGCTTCGGCCACGTGCCGCTGCCGCCCTACATCACGCATGCCGACGCGGCCGAGGATGCGCAGCGCTACCAGACGGTGTTCGCCGCACGCCCCGGCGCGGTGGCCGCGCCCACGGCCTCGCTGCACTTCGACGATGGCGTGCTGCAGGCGCTGCGCGAGCGCGGCGTGAAGAGCGCCAACGTCACGCTGCACGTGGGGGCGGGCACCTTCCAACCCGTGCGCAGCGAGAACCTGTCCGAGCACCGCATGCACAGCGAGTGGTTCGAGGTCAGCGACGCGACGGTGGCGGCCATCGAGGCCACGCGCGCCGCAGGCGGGCGCGTCATCGCCGCCGGCACCACCACGCTGCGCGCGCTGGAGTCCGCCGCGTGCGGCGGCCGGCTCGAAGCCGGTGCCCGCGATACGGACATCTTCATCACCCCGGGCTTCGAGTTCCGCGTGGCCGACCTGCTGATCACGAATTTCCACCTGCCCAAGAGCACGCTGATGATGCTGGTGAGCGCCTTCAGCGGCTACGAGCACGTGCGCGCCCTCTACCGCCACGCGGTGGAGGCGCGCTACCGCTTCTTCAGCTACGGCGACGCGATGCTGCTGGAACGCCGTCGCTGAGCCCGGCGGCTGCGGCTGCACGCCGCGGCCTGGTCGTGGCCAAGGCGCCCTGGATCGATTGCAGATCCGGTTGTGCACGCAACGGACCTTGCCCGCTTCTTGCATGCTGCTCCGCCCTGGAGCAACCCCGTTGTTCCTCCGGCGTTCCACCTGCTCCACCCTGGCAAAAGCGCCATGGCCATTGACGGTTGTCAAATGGCGCGCTCTTGCGCTGGCTACTGTGAAGCCATTCATCAACGCAAGAGGGGTTTTCCATGAGCAAGCAAGCGCTGTGTGTGTTGGCCGGTCTGGTCGTGGCTTCCACGGTTGCTTTCGCCGCGGATGGCAAGGACGACGCCATGCTGCAGCTCGCGAGCAAGAGCGGCTGCATGACCTGCCACCACATCGAGCCCGGCGCCAAGGGCCCGGACGGCCTGGCGCCTATCGGCCCGGCCTGGAAGGACGTGTCGGCCAAGTACAAGGGCGTCAAGGGCGCCGAGGATCAGCTCACCCGCACCGTGCTGCAGGGTTCCAACCCGTACGAGAGCCACTGGAAGGGCAAGGTCTCGGGCCTGGCGATGCCGCCCAACCACGTCGCGATCAAGGACGCCGACGCCAAGCAGCTGGTGAAGTGGATCCTGGCGCTCGACGCCAAGAAGTGACCCGCGCCCGCAGCGCGGCTGCCTGAAACCGCCGCCCCGGCCGTGCTCCAGTGCACGCCGGGGCGGCGGCGCTTTAGGCCTCTGGCGCCGGCCGGATGGCAGGGCTGCGGGACAATTCCCGCATGTTGAAATTCGAACTGCTCAAGACCGAAGGCCGCGCGCGGCGCGGCCGCCTCACGCTCAACCACGGCGTGGTGGAAACGCCCATCTTCATGCCGGTGGGCACCTACGGCACCGTCAAGGGCGTGCTGCCGGCCTCGCTGGAGGAGATGGGCGCCCAGATCATCCTGGGCAACACCTTCCACCTGTGGATGCGCCCGGGCTTGGACGTGGTGCAGTCCTTCGGCGGGCTGCACCGCTTCGAGGGCTGGAACCGGCCCATCCTCACCGACAGCGGCGGCTTCCAGGTCTGGAGCCTGGGCGAGATGCGCAAGATCAGCGAGGAGGGCGTGAAGTTCGCCTCGCCGGTCAACGGCGACAAGCTCTTCCTCACGCCCGAGGTCAGCATGCAGATCCAGACGGTGCTGAACTCGGACATCGTGATGCAGTTCGACGAGTGCACGCCCTACGAGACCAAGGGCCACCTCACGACCGAGGCCGAGGCCAAGGCCTCGATGGAGCTGAGCCTGCGCTGGGCGCGGCGCTGCCTCACCGAGTTCCGCCGCCTGGAGAACCCCAACGCCCTGTTCGGCATCGTGCAGGGCGGCATGTTCGAGCACCTGCGCGAGGCGTCGCTCGCTTCGCTGGTGGAACTGGACCTGCCCGGCTACGCCATTGGCGGCGTGAGCGTGGGCGAGCCCAAGGCCGAGATGCAGCGCATCGTGGCGCACACGCCGCACCGGCTGCCGGCACACAAGCCGCGCTACCTGATGGGCGTGGGCACGCCCGAGGACCTGGTGGACGGCGTGGCCAACGGCGTGGACCTGTTCGACTGCGTGATGCCCACCCGCAACGCGCGCAACGGCCACCTCTTCACGCGCTTCGGCGACCTGAAGATCCGCAACGCCCGCCACCGCGCCGACCAGCGCCCGCTGGACGAGACCTGTGGCTGCCACACCTGCCGCAACTTCAGCCGCGCCTACCTGCACCACCTCGACCGCTGCGGCGAGATGCTGGGCCCCATGCTCACCAGCATCCACAACCTGCATTACTACCTGAACCTGATGCGCGAGGTGCGCGAGTCGCTGGACACCGGCACCTTCGAGCAGTTCAGGCAGCGCTTCGCCGCGGACCGCGCGCGCGGGGTGTGAAGCCGGGGGACGTCAGCTCCCGATCACCCCGCCGTCCTCGCGCCGCACCACCACCGTGGCCGAGCGTGGGCGACCGCCGAAGGGCCAGCGCGAGAAGCGGTTGATGTCCGCCGGGTCGCTGATGTCGCCGGGCGGCTCGCCGGGGTGCTGGATGTTCACGAACAGCGTGCGGCCATCGGGCGCGAAGGTCGCGCCGGTGATCTCGCAGTTCACCGGCCCGGTCAGGAAGCGCCGCACCTCGCCCGTGCCGACGTCGCAGGCCAGCATCTGGTTGTTGCCCAGCCGCGCGAACTCGCCCTGGCGCATGACGCCGGCGGACATGTCGGTCTGGATCCACAGCACGCCGCGCGGGTCGAAGCACAGCCCGTCCGGGCAGCCGAAGGCATCGCCCTGCACGTTGCCGCGCGCCTCGGCCCGCGCGTTGGCCGGGTCGCCGGCCAGCAGCAGGTGGCGCCAGGCGAAGGTTTCGCCATCGAAGTCGCCGTCCTCGCGCCAGCGCAGCACCTGGCCCATGGCGTTGTTGACGCGCGGGTTGGCCGGGTCCGGCCCCGGCTTGCCGGCCTTGCCTCGCTCGGTGTTGTTGGTGAGGCTGCAGAACACCTCGCCGGTGGCGGGATGGATCGCCAGCCACTCCGGCCGGTCCAGCTTCGTGGCGCCCAGGAGGTCGCAGGCCTGGCGGGTCTTGACCAGCACTTCGCCCTGGTCCGCGAAGCCGTTGGCCGCCGTGAGCGGCCCCTGGCCGTGCACCAGCGGCAGCCAGCGCCCGCGGCCGTCGGCGTCGAAGCGCGCCACGTAGAGCGTGCCGTGGTCCAGCAGTTCGCGGTTGGCCTGCGCGGCGCTGCGGCCATCGCGGGCAGGCTGCACCCGGTCGCGGCTGACGAACTTGTAGAGGTACTCGAAGCGCGCGTCCTCGCCCGAATACACCACCGCGCGGCCGTCGCGCGTGAGCGCCACCCAGGCGCCCTCGTGCGCGGCGCGGCCCAGGGCGGTGCGCTTGACGGGCGGACTGGTGGGGTCCGCCGGGTCCAGTTCCACGATCCAGCCGAAGCGGTTCGCCTCGTTGGGATGCTTCACGGCGTCGAAGCGCTCGTCGTGCGCGGCCCAGCGAGTGAAGCCCTGCGCCGGCAGGCCCCAGCGCTTCTGGTGCGCATCCGGGTTCGGGCCCGCGTCGAAATGGAAGGCGAAGTTCTCTTCGCCGCTGAGCACGGTGCCCCAGGGCGTGCGGCCCATGGCGCAGTTGGCGAAGGTGCCCAGCACGCGGCGGCCCTGCGGGTCGGCCGCGGTGCGCAGCAGAGAGTGGCCGGCGGCCGGGCCGCCCACGGCGCAGGGCGTGCGGGCGGTGATGCGGCGCGCGAAGCGGCTCGGCCGCACCAGCCGCCAGCCGTCGCCGCGCAGCTCGATCTCCGCCACCGACAGGCCATGCGCCGCCTGGCTCTTGGCGACTTTTTCGGCTGTCCAGGGCTCAGGGCCGTCCGGGTGCAGCAGCCCCTCGTCGGTGTACTCGTGGTTCGTCACCAGCAGGCCGCGCCGGCCGTCGGGCTGCAGGGGCAGGAACTGCATGCCGTCGTGGTGCATGCCGAACTGCAGCGCCTGCTCGGCGGCGCTGGCGGAGGCGTCCTCGCGCCAGGGCGGCATGGCCATGCCGGCGATGCCCACCGGCTCGCCCCAGGCGGTGAGCACCTGCGCGCGGTAGCCCGGTGGCACGGTGACGGTGTCGGCCTCGCTGGGCGGGACGCTGCTGAAGCCCAGCAGCGGCGCACCGCCGGAGGGCGTCGCCGTCGGCGTGGCGGCGCAGCCCGCCAGCGGGCCCAGCAGGGCGGCCAGCGCCGTGCCCAGGCCGCCCTGCAGCAGCTCGCGCCGCGAGGGGTTCAGCTCATGGATGGTGGGGTTCGAAGAGGCGTTGCTGTTTTCCAGCGAATGGCGCATGGGAACTGTCTGTGGTGGGGCCAATGGAATGAAAAACGGGCGCTGCCGCGCCCGGATGCCTGGAGGCCGGAGGCTCAAACCGCCTGCTGCTCGATGCTGAAGCGCGCGCCGTCGTACTGGCCGAGCTTGTTCACCAGCACGGGCAGGCACTGCGCCAGCTCATCGTGCAGCGTCCAGGGCGGGTTGATGACGAACATGCCGCTGCCGGTCATGCCGAAGCCGTCGGGCCCGGACTCGGCCACGCTCAGGCTGGCGTTGAGCCAGCCCTTGGGCGCCGCGGCCGCCGCGGCGGTGAGGCGCTTGGGCAGCTGCGCCGCCTCCACCAACTGCAGCTGCGGGTACCAAACCAGGATCACGCACTGCGCGAAGCGCTGCAGCGCCTCGCGCACCGCGTGCACCACCTTGCCGTAGTCGGCCTTGAGCTCGTAGGAGGGGTCGATCAGCAGCACGCCGCGGCGCGAGGGCGGGGGCAGCTCGCGGGCGATGGCGGCAAAGCCGTCGCTCATGTCCACCTGCGTGTGCGGCCGGGTGCCGAGGAAAGACTCCAGGATGCGGAAGTCGGTAGGGTGCAGCTCGTACAGGCGCAGCCGGTCGGTCTCGCGCAGCAGGCGTTGCGCGATGGCGGGCGAGCCGGGGTACTGCGTGAGCTTGCCGCCGTCGTTGAAGTCGCGCACCAGCTGCACGTAGTCGGCCAGCGGCGCGGGCAGGCCGGAAGCCTCGTTCCACAGCGGTCGGATGCCGGTCTCGTACTCGTCCTTCTTGTGGGCGTAGCGGCCCTGCAGCGAGTAGCCGCCGGCGCCGGCGTGGGTGTCGATCAGCGTGTAGGGCTTGTCCTTCTCGTTCATGTAGCGCAGCACCTGGGCGAGCACCAGGTGCTTGAGGACATCGGCGTGGTTGCCGGCGTGGAAGGCGTGTCGATAGGCAAGCATGCGCGGCACTGTAGCCGCAGCTCCTCGGGGCCTTCTGCCGTCAGGGACTGCGGGTAAGTACTGAATCGCTTAGGCTGCGAACTTTTCTCGTTCAGTACGCCCATTACCAATGCCCAGCCTGTTCGATCCCATCCGCATCGGTGACATTGCCCTGGATACCCGCATCGTCATGGCGCCGCTGACGCGCAACCGCGCGCCCGGCCAGGTGCCCAACGCGCTGATGGTCGAGTACTACGCGCAGCGCGCCCAGCCGGCCACGGGCGCCGGGCTGATCGTCACCGAGGCCAGCCCCGTCTGCGAGTTCGGCCACGGCTACCTCGATACCCCGGGCATCTACACGCCCGAGCAGGTCGCGGGCTGGAAGAAGGTGACGGACGCGGTGCATGCGCGTGGCGGGCGCATCGCGATCCAGCTCTGGCACGTGGGCCGCATCTCGCACGTGTCGCTGCTGCCGGGCGGGCAGCCGCCGGTGTCCTCCACCGCGCGCGCGGCGAACAGCAAGACCTACACCGCCAAGGGCTTCGAGCCCGTGAGCGCGCCGCGGGCCCTGGCGACGCAGGAGATCCCGGGCATCGTCGCGGCCTACCGCCACGCGGCGCGCTGCGCCATCGAGGCCGGCTTCGACGGCGTGGAGATCCATGCCGCCAACGGCTACCTGATCGAGCAGTTCCTGCGCGACAGCTGCAACGACCGTACTGATGAATATGGCGGCTCGATCGAGAACCGCACCCGGCTGCTGCGCGAGGTGGTGCAGGCGGTCACCGAGGAGATCGGCGGCGGCCGCACCGGCCTGCGCCTGAGCCCGGTGACGCCGGCCAACGACATCGGCCAGGACAGCAACCCGCAGGCGCTGTACGAAGCCGCGCTGGCGCAGCTGGCCCCGTACAACCTGGCTTTCGTGCACGTGGTTGAAGGCGCCACCGGCGGCGCGCGCGACGTGGCGCCCTTCGACTACGCCGCGCTGCGCCGCCAGACCCGGGCGGCCTGGATGGTCAACAACGGCTACGACCGCCGCATGGCCGTCGAGGTGGTCTCCAGCGGCGCGGCCGATCTGGTGGCGTTTGGAAAGCCCTTCATCGCCAACCCCGACCTGGGCCTGCGCCTGCAGCGCGGCGCGGCGCTGAACCCGCTGGACACCGCCACGCTCTACGGCGGCGGGGCGCGCGGCTACATCGACTACCCGACGCTGGCGCTCTGAGGCGGGCATGGTCGCGGTGACGCTGCCGCGCGCCGCTGCCGCGATGCCCAGGGTGCTGCTGACGCTGGCGCTGGCCGGCGTGGCGGCGCTGGTGTGCGAGCGGCTGCGCGTGCCGCTGGCCTGGACGCTGGGGCCGCTGCTGTCCACGGCGCTGGCCTGCTCCGCCGGTGCGCGGCTGGGCATGCCGACGGCGCTGCGCAACGGCGGGCAGTGGGCGATCGGCACCGCGCTGGGCCTGCATTTCACGCCGCTGGTCCTGCAGCAGTTGCTGCGGCTGGCGCCGGCGCTGCTGGCGGGCGTGCTGTGGGCGCTGCTGCTGGGCGGGCTGTTCTACCGGCTGCTGTGGCGGCGCGGCGGCGCGCCGGACCGCGCCACGGCCTTCTTCGCCGGTGCCATCGGCAGCGCCTCCGAGATGGCGGTGCTGGCCGAGCGCCACGGCGGGCGGGTGGACCGCGTCGCGGCGGCGCATTCGCTGCGCGTGCTGCTGGTGGTGTTCACGTTGCCGTGGGGGCTGCAGCTGGCGGGCTTCCATCCGCTGCAGGCGCCCGCGGGCGTGCACGCGCTCACGCCCGCGCTGCTGGCGCTGCTGTGCGTGCTGACGCTGGCCGGGGCGCTGGTGCTGCGGCGGCTGGGCACGCCCAATCCCTGGGTGCTGGGCGCGTTGCTGGTGAGCCTCGCGCTGACCGGCAGCGGGGTGATGCCCGAGGCGGTGCTGCCGCAGCCCATGACCAATGCGGCGCAGTTGCTCATCGGCGTGTCGCTGGGCACGCGCTTCACGCCGGAGTTCCTGCACGCGGCGCCGCGCTGGCTGGTCACGGTGGCACTGGGCTCGCTGGGGCTGCTGGCGGCCTCCGCCGGCTTCGCCTGGTTGCTGGCGCAGGTGACGGGCCTGCTGCCGGCGGCGCTGCTGCTGGGCAACTCGCCCGGCGGCATGGCGGAGATGTGCATCACGGCGCAAGTGCTGCAGCTGGGCGTGCCGCTGGTGACGGCCTTCCACGTCACGCGCTACGTCGCGGTGCTGGTGTTGATGGGGCCGCTGTTCACCTGGTCGGAGCGGCGCCGCCTGCGGCGCGCGGCGCGCCGCGCCAGTGCGCCGTCCGGTCGCTGAAGCGGCGCCCTGCGCCGGCCGGGGCTCAGCCGCGCCGGGCGCGGAACAGGTCGGCGATGTTCACGTCGCGCGGCCCGGGTCGCAAAGTGAAACGGTCGCCGCTGCGCAGCGTGCCGCCGATGCGCACACCCAGGTGAAAGCCGCACAGCGCCGACTGCCACATCATCCGCGCCGCGTGCTTGAAACCCAACGCGGCATCGAGCGCGGGGCCGGGCAGGTGGGGTTCGCTCACCGCCAGCTCGCAGCCGCTGTCGAAGACCAACACGTCGCCCACGCAGGCCTGGGCTTCCACCAGGCCTTTGAGCGTCAGCGCTTCGCCCAGCGCGCCGTAGGGCAGGGCTTCGCCCCATTCGGCCGCGCGGGCCTGGGCGCGCAGCGTCTGCCACAGCGGGTAGTGCTCGACGGGATAGGCGAACAGGGCGCAGGCGGGCGTGGCCGCGGGCGGCTCGCCCTCGATGCCGTAGCGCTCGACGCTGCGGGCGTCGGCCAGGGGCTGGCGGCGCGGCGCGGGCGTGCCGTCGGGAGAGAAGGTCAGGGTGTTCAGGCTCAGGAGCTGCATCGCGAGAAGTCGGGTTCCAGGGTGGGAATTGCATCACGGCATGTCGCTTGCCCGCTGCACCTTCCCCGGCGTGAAAGACCCCACGACTGCCCTCCGCTCATGCACCAAGCTTGCGCTATCCCAGGTCTTGGGCAGTTACCACGCCATTACACTGCCGCCACACTGCACGCCCGGCGGCTGGGTATCTCAAGGCCGTACCCGGGCGAAACCGCCTCTGCGATCCAGAGCGCTACGCACAGCCCGACGGTATTTGGCCTACCTTGCGACGAGGGCGAGGTTGACCCAATGCCGTCTTTCTCTCTTTAGATCGGAGTTCTCATGAACCAACCCGCCATGGAAGGCTTGCGCTTGAACGTCCCCGCTTATGTCCGCCACAACCGTCTGGTCGCCTGGGTCGCCGAGATCGCAGCCCTGACCGAAGCCCGTGACGTGTACTGGTGCGATGGCTCGCAGGAGGAGTACGACCGTCTGTGCCAGCAGCTCGTGGACGCCGGCACCATGAAGCGCCTGAACTCGGCCAAGCGCCCCAACAGCTACCTGGCCTGCAGCGACCCGAGCGACGTGGCCCGCGTCGAGGACCGCACCTTCATCTGCTCCGAAACGCAGGAAGGCGCCGGCCCGACCAACAACTGGATGGCCCCGGCCGAGATGCGCGCCCTGCTGCAGACCGGCGAGAACGCGCTGTTCCGCGGCGCCATGCGTGGCCGCACGCTGTACGTGGTGCCCTTCTCCATGGGCCCGCTGGGCTCGCCCATCAGCCAGCTGGGCGTGGAGCTCTCCGACAGCGCCTACGTGGCCGTGAACATGCGCATCATGACCCGCATGGGCAAGCGCGTGCTGGAGCTGCTGGGCGAGGATGGCGAGTTCGTGCCCTGCGTGCACACCGTGGGCGCGCCGCTGGCCGAAGGCCAGAAGGACGTGACCTGGCCCTGCAACAAGACCAAGTACATCGTCCACTATCCCGCCACGCGCGAGATCTGGTCCTACGGCTCGGGCTACGGCGGCAACGCGCTGCTGGGCAAGAAGTGCTTCGCGCTGCGTATCGCCTCCAACATGGGCCGCGACGAGGGCTGGCTGGCTGAGCACATGCTGGTGCTGGGCGTGACCGACCCGGCGGGCAAGAAGCACCACGTGGCCGCTGCTTTCCCCAGCGCTTGCGGCAAGACCAACTTCGCGATGCTGGTGCCGCCGGCGGGCTTCGAGGGCTGGAAGGTCACCACCATCGGTGACGACATCGCCTGGATCAAGCCCACCGCCGACGGCAAGCTGCGCGCGATCAACCCCGAGGCCGGCTACTTCGGCGTGGCCCCGGGCACCAACGAGAAGACCAACCCCAACTGCATGGCCTCGCTGCAGCGCGACGTGATCTTCACGAACGTCGCCCTGACCGACGACGGCGACGTGTGGTGGGAGGGCATGACCGACGAGGCCCCGGCGCACCTGATCGACTGGCAGGGCCAGGACTGGACGCCGCAGATCGCCAAGGAAACGGGCCGCAAGGCCGCGCACCCGAACGCGCGCTTCACGGTGGCCGCCACCAACAACCCGGTGCTGGACCCCGAGTGGGACAACCCCGAGGGCGTGGTCATCGACGCCTTCATCTTCGGCGGCCGCCGCTCCACCACGGTGCCGCTGGTGACCGAGGCGCGCGACTGGGTCGAGGGCGTGTACATGGCCGCCACCATGGGCAGCGAGACCACCGCCGCCGCCGCCGGCCAGCAGGGCGTGGTGCGCCGCGACCCGTTCGCGATGCTGCCCTTCGCCGGCTACCACATGGGCGCCTACTTCAAGCACTGGCTGAACCTGGGCGCCAAGCTGCAGGAGCAGGGCGCGAAGCTGCCGGGCATCTTCTGCGTCAACTGGTTCCGCAAGGGCGCCGACGGCAAGTTCACCTGGCCGGGCTACGGCGAGAACATGCGCGTGCTGCAGTGGATCCTGGGCCGCGTCGAGGGCACCGCGCCCAAGGGCGAGGAGCACCTGTTCGGCACCACGCCGCGCTACGAGGACCTGAACTGGACCGGCCTGAACTTCTCGGCCGACCAGTTCAAGAGCGTCACCAGCATCGACCGCGAGGCCTGGCTGCACGAAGTCAAGCTGCACGACGAGCTGTTCGAGCTGCTCAAGAGCCACCTGCCCGCCGAGCTGGCCGAAGCCAAGGCCCGCCTGGAGAAGCACCTGACGGCCTGACGCCCGCCAGCTCCGCTGCGTGAAGGCCCGCCCCGCGCGGGCCTTTTCTTTTTCATGGCGCCGGCCCTGCATCGGGACGGATCGGCGGCATGGCCGACAATTCCGCACATGAAACAAGACCTGACCGACCAGGAGCTCGCCGAGCTCGACGACCTGCTCGCCGCCACGCCCGCGCCGCTGCAGCCGCTGGACATCGTGATGCTCGACGGCTACCTCTGCGGCGTGCTGGTGCAGCCCGAGGTGCTGGACGAGTCGCGCTGGATGCCGCCGATCTTCGACGTCGAGCAGCGCCCGCTGCCCGAGGACGTCGATGCCCAGTGGCTGGAGCGCTGCCAGGCGCTCATCCGCCGCCGCCACGAGGCGCTCAACCGCGCCCTGGCCGAGGACGGCGGCTTCGATCCCGTGCTGCTCGATGCCGAGTCGGAAGGCGAGGACGAGGACGCCAAGGCCGAGCCCGAGGTGCCCCTGAGCGAGTACGAGCAACAGGCCATCGACGACGCCAAGGCGCTGCAGGCGTCGCTGCCCGAGGCCTCTCGCCCGCTCATGCCCTGGGTGGCCGGCTTTGAGCACGCGGTGCACAACTTCCCGGGGCTGCTGGACTCATCGGACGAGGCCGTGGACCTGACGCTGGCGCGCATCTTCCGCCACCTGCCGGTGCAGACCGACGAGGACCGCGAGATGCTGGCCACGCTGGACCAGGAGCTGCCGCTGGCCGACGTGGACGAGGCCGTGGACGACCTGATCATGGCCGTGGCCGAGCTGTGGGACCTGACCTCCGACCAGCGCTACGCCGTGCAGCAGGTGCGCCGCGACGCGCCCAAGGTCGGCCGCAACGACCCCTGCCCCTGCGGCAGCGGCAAGAAGTTCAAGCAGTGCCACGGCAAGGGCTGAGCTGAACGCATGCGCCTGCAGCTGCTGTCGGACCTGCATCTCGAAACCGAGAGCTTCACGCCCGAACCCGCGCCGGGCGCGGAGCTGCTGGTACTGGCCGGCGACATCGACAGCCGCTGGAAGGCGCTGGAGCTGTTCGCCCACTGGCCGGTACCGGTGCTGTTCGTGGCCGGCAACCACGAGTTCGACCGCCGCGACATGGACGCGGCCTGGACCGCGCTGCGCGCGCGCTGTGCCGAGCTGAAGCTGCGGTTGCTGGAGCGCGAGCGCCTCGTCTGGACCGCGGCCGACGGGCGTCGCGTGCGCTTCGTGGGCACGGTGCGCTGGAGCGACTTCGAGGTCTTCGGCGCCGCACAGCGCGTCAAGGCGCAGCGCGCGGGCGGCTACTTTGCCCGGGTGCAGCAGTCCACCCGCGGCGGCGCGCTCTTCGACACCGCGGCGGTGCGCGAGGAAGGGCTGCTGTGCAGGCAATGGCTGGAGCGGGAGCTGGCAGAGCCGGCGCAGGACCGCTGGGACGCCACGGTGGTGGTGACGCACTTCGCCCCCAGCCTGCGCAGCGCCGATCCGCGCTACGGCCGCCAGGCCAGCACCGCCAGCTTCTGCAACGCCGATGACGACCTCTTCCCAGGCGTGGACCTGTGGCTGCATGGCCACGTGCACCGCCGCCACGACTACGTCGTCGAGCACCCGGACGGCCGCCGCACGCGCGTGGTGTGCCAGGCGCGCGGCGCCGCCGACAAGGGCGAGCCCGAAGGCTTCGAGCCCCTGCGCCTGATCGAGCTCTGAGGTCTGACCGTCTTGATGTTGGACAAGGGCGGTCAGAGGGCGCGTGCGAAACTGCACACCTCTCAGCAACAAACTGGAAGGTTCACCCCATGAAGATCCTTGTTCCCGTAGACGGCAGCCCCTACACCAAGCACATGCTGGCTTACCTGGCGGAGCACGAGGAATGGCTCTCCGGCGCGCACCAGTACACCCTGCTGCACGTGGTGCCCGCGGTGCCGCCGCGCGCCGCCGCCGCGCTGGACAAGGACGTGGTCAAGGCCTACTACGAGAGCGAGGCCGAGAAGGTGTTCAAGCCCATCCGCACCTTCTTCAAGAACAAGGGCGTCGAGATCGACTACGTGAGCAAGGTGGGTCACGCTGCCGACCACATCGCCGGCCTGGCCGACAAGGGCAAGTACGACCTGCTCATCATGGGCTCCCACGGCCACAGCGCCCTGGGCAACCTGGTGATGGGCTCCGTGACCACCAAGGTCATGGCGCACTGCAAGACTCCGGTGCTGCTGGTGCGCTGAGCGCCCGCTTCCCGCGCAGGATTGCCCATGAGCGGCCCTGCGCCGCACGCGAATGCCGGCTCCGCGCCGGCATTGCTTTTTGTGCGGCTGCCGCGCTTCGTGGCCTAGGCGGGCTCAGCAGCCGGGATCTGATCCGCGAAGGTCGCCGGCCGCTGAGCGTGCCGGGTCAAATCATCGCCGCCGGATCATCCGGCGCCTCTGCCTGCTCCACGAAGCGCGTGACGCGCCGCGGCAGCAGCCAGGCCTGGGTGCCGGGCTCCAGTTTCAATTGCTCGCGCAGCGCCAGGTACTCCGCGCGCGGCAACTCCACGTCGATGTAGCTCTCGTCGTCCAGGCGCCGGAACTCCAGCCGCGTGTTGGGCCCCACCGTCAGCGCTTGCTGCAGCCGCCCGGGCAGCGCGCCCGGGCGCGGCTCGCCCAGGATCTGCAGCTCGTGTGGGCGCACGTAGGTCATCGTGACCTCGCCCTCCCGCGCCGCGCCATGGCCGGTGCGGCCGTGGAACAGGTTCACGTCGCCCAGGAACTGCAGCACGAAAGGCGTGGCCGGGTGGTCGTAGACCTCGTCCGGACGCCCGTCCTGCTCGATGCGGCCCTGGTTCATCACCACGATGCGGTCCGCCACCTCCATCGCCTCGTCCTGGTCGTGCGTGACGAAGACGCTGGTGACGTGCATCTCGTCGTGCAGCCGTCGCAGCCAGCGCCGCAGCTCCTTGCGCACCTTGGCGTCCAGCGCGCCGAAGGGTTCGTCCAGCAGCAGTACCTTGGGCTCCACCGCCAGCGCGCGCGCCAGGGCGATGCGCTGCCGCTGCCCGCCCGAGAGCTGATGCGGATAGCGCTCGGCCAGCCAGTCCAGCTGCACCAGCTTCAGCAGCTCCGTCACCTTGGCGCGGATCTGCGCCTCGCTCGGCCGCGTGGCGCGCGGGCGCACGCGCAGCCCGAAGGCGACGTTCTCGAAGATGTTCATCTGCGGGAACAGCGCGTAGTGCTGGAACACGAAGCCCACGTTGCGCTCGCGCACCGCCGTGCGCGTGGCGTCGTCGCCGTGGAACAGCACGCTGCCGCCGTCGGGCTTCTCCAGGCCCGCGATGATGCGCAGCAGGGTGGTCTTGCCCGAGCCCGACGGGCCCAGCAGCGCCACCAGCTCGCCGGAGTTGATGGTCAGGTTCAGGTTGTCGCAGACGGCCAGGCTGCCGAAGCGCTTGACGAGGTTCTTGACTTCAATGCTCATGGGACTTCACTCGCTCTGGCTGGCCTGCTTGAGCTGCGCCTTCATGCGCCGCTCGACGATGTACTTCAGTGCCAGCGTCACCAGCGCCAGCGCCGCCAGCAGCGAGGCCACGGCGAAGGCGGCGGCGAACTGGTACTCGTTGTAAAGAATCTCGATGTGCAGCGGCATGGTGTTGGTCTGGCCGCGGATGTGGCCCGACACCACGCTGACCGCGCCGAACTCGCCCATGGCGCGCGCGTTGCACAGGATCACGCCGTACAGCAGCGCCCACTTCACGTTGGGCAGCGTCACGCGGCGGAAGGTCTGCCAGCCCGAGGCGCCCAGCACCGTGGCCGCCTCCTCCTGCTCCACGCCCTGCGCCTGCATCAGCGGAATCAGCTCGCGCGCGACGAAGGGGAAGGTGATGAACAGCGTGGCCAGCACGATCGCCGGCACGGCAAAGATGATCTTGATCTCGTGCAGCTGCAGCCACGCGCCCAGCCAGCCCTGCAGTCCGAACACCAGGATGTAGATCAGGCCGGCGATCACCGGGCTGACCGAGAAGGGCAGGTCGATGAGCGTGAGCAGCACACTCTTGCCGCGGAACTCGAACTTCGCGATCGCCCACGCGGCGGCCACGCCGAACACGAGGTTCAGCGGCACCGAGATGCCCGCGGCGATCAGCGTGAGCTTGATGGCCGCGGCGGCATCGGGCTCCGTGATCGCCTCCAGGTACACCTCGAAGCCCTTCTTGAAGGCTTCGATGAACACCAGCACCAGCGGCACGAACAGGAAGAGGGTCAGGAAAGCCAGCGCCACGCCGATGAGCGTGCGCCGTACCCAGGCCGGCTCGGTGGTGGGCGCGTCGGGAAAGCTGGAGGAGGAAGACATGGGGTTGCTCATCAGCGGCCCTCCCGGCGGCGGGACCAGGCCTGCAGCGAATTGATCAGCAGCAGCATCACGAAGCTCGTCACCAGCATCACCACGGCGATGGCCGTGGCGCCGGGCACGTCGTACTGCTCCAGCTTGGAAATGATCATCAGCGGCGTAATCTCGCTGACCATGGGCAGGTTGCCGGCGATGAAGATCACGCTGCCGTACTCGCCCAGCGCGCGGGCGAAGGCCAGCGCGAAACCGGTCAGCAGCGCGGGCGCCAGGATCGGCAAGGTCACGCGGGTAAAACACTGCCAGCGCGTGGCGCCCAGCGTGGCGGCGGCTTCCTCCAGCTCTCGGCCCAGGTCCTCCAGCACCGGCTGCAGCGTGCGCACCACGAAGGGCAGCCCGATGAACAGCAGCGCCACGAACACGCCCAACGGCGTGAAACTGACCTTGAAGGGCAGGTATTGCCCGATCCATCCGTTCTCGGCGTACAGCGCCGTGAGCGTGATGCCGGCCACGGCCGTGGGCAGCGCGAAGGGCAGATCCACCAGCGCGTCCACCAGGCGCCGACCGGGGAAGTCATAGCGCACCAGCACCCAGGCGATCAGCAGGCCGAAGAAGGCGTTGACCAGCGCCGCGATGAAGGAGGCGCCGAAGGTCAGCCGGTAGGAGGCCACCACGCGCGGCGCGGCCACGGCGTCCCAGAAGGCCTCGGGCGTCATGGTCGCGGCCTTGAGGAAGGCAGCGGACAGCGGGATGAGCACCACGAGGCTGAGGTACAGCAGCGTGAAGCCCAGCGCCAGGTCGAAGCCTGGCAGCACGCTGTGGCGCTTGAGCAGGGTGCGGGAGAAAAGCATGACGAAGGCAAGGCGCAGCCGCCCGGGAGGACGGATGCGCCTTGTCGGATAGGGGAAACCGGGGATTCTGGCGCACGGGAGCAGGGCCGGCGCCGGGGGCGGGGCAGGCGGCGCGCTGTCGGCCGCCCGCCGGCGTGAATTACTTCTTGGCCACGATCTGGTCGTAGATGCCGCCGTCGTTGAAGTGCTCGGCCTGCGCCTTCTTCCAGCCGCCGAAGACCTCGTCCACCGTGAAGGTGGCGACGTTGGGGAAGTCCTTGGCATGCGCGGCCAGCAACTTGGCGTCGCGCGGACGCAGGTTGTGCTTCACGGCGATCTGCTGCGCCTCTTCCGACCAGAGGTACTTCAGGTAGGCCTCGGCCTGCTTGCGCGTGCCCTTGCGGTCCACCACCTTGTCCACCACGGCTACCGGGTTCTCCGCCAGCACGGTCCGGGCCGGATAGACGAAATCGAAGTTCTTGCCGAACTCCTCGACGATGGACTGCACCTCGCTCTCGAAGGTGCACAGCACGTCGCCGATGTTGCGCTGCGCGAAGGTGGTGGTGGCCGCGCGGCCGCCGCCGTCGAACACCGGCACGTTGGCGAAGATCTTCTGCACCAGTTCGCGCGCCTGCGCCGCGTTGCCGCCGCCCTTGATCACCGAGCCCCAGGCGCCCAGGTACGTGTAGCGGCCGTTGCCCGTGACCTTGGGGTTGGGAATGACGACGCTGACGCCGGGCTTGGCCAGGTCGGACCAGTCCTTGATGCCCTTGGGATTGCCCTTGCGCACCAGGAACATGGTCACCGAGGAGGTGGGTGCGGCATTGTTGGGCAGGCGCTTGGCCCAGTCGGCGGCGATGAGGCCCTTGTCGGCCACCACGTCGATGTCCAGCGCCTGGTTCATGGTGATGACGTCGGCGTCCAGGCCCTCGATCACCGCGCGGGCCTGCTTGCTGGAGCCGCCGTGCGACTGGTTGAGCGTGATGTCCTCGCCGGCGGTCTTCTTCCAGTAGGCGGCGAAGGCCTTGTTGTAGTCCTTGTAGAACTCGCGCGCGACGTCGTAGCTGACGTTGAGCAGCGTCACCGGCGCGGCGTGCACCAGGGTGGGCAGCGCGCCGGCGAGTGCGGCGGCCGGGGCGCCGAGGACGAGGCGGCGGCGCAGGGGATTGCGAACGGTCATGGCGGCAGGGACCCCGCGAAAACGGGATGGATTTTTTGAACGGCGGCCATGGTAGGCGAGGCCGCCGGGCCGCCCAAGGAAACGATTTTCAGAAGCTTATGCCCGTCCCGCACCCGGGCCGGGGCGCCGCCGGGCCCCGGAGTGCGCCGTGGCGCCCGGGCCGCGTCCTCAAGCCGCCTGCTGAAACCGCGCCGGACGCCGCGCTTCCAGGTGGTAGGCCCGGCCCACATCCAGCGGCTGGGCCTGGAACTCCTCGCGCGTGAGCTCCACCTCGACCGCGGCGCCGTCGGGGCGCTGGAAGCCCAGCCGCATGCGCGGGCCCATGCACAGCGCGTGCACCAGCGTCGCGGCCAGGCGGCCGGGCGCGTGCTCGGGGTGCACGGCGATCTCGTGCGAACGCACCCACAGCGGCGTGCCGCCGTCGTCCAGGCGCTGCGCGTCGCCCAGGAACTGCAGCACGAAGGGGCTCGCCGGGCGGTCGTAGAGCTCCTGCGGGTGGCCCTCCTGCTCGATGCGGCCCTTGTTCATCACCACGATGCGGTCGGCCACCTCCATGGCCTCCTCCTGGTCGTGTGTGACGAAGACGCTGGTGACGTGCATGTCCTCGTGCAGCCGGCGCAGCCAGCGGCGCAGCTCCTTGCGCACCTGCGCGTCCAGCGCGCCGAAGGGTTCGTCCAGCAGCAGCACCTGCGGCTGCACCGCCAGCGCGCGCGCCAAGGCCACGCGCTGGCGCTGGCCGCCGGAGAGCTGATTGGGGTGCCGCCCGGCCAGCGCGCTGAGCTGCACGCGCTCCAGCAGCTCGTCCACACGGCGGCGGATCTGCGCCTCAGGCAGCCGCTGCGCGCGCGGCTGCACGCGCAGCCCGAAAGCCACGTTGTCGCGCACGCTCAGGTGGTTGAACAGCGCGTAGTGCTGGAACACGAAGCCCACGCGGCGCTCCTGCACCGAGGCGTCGGTGGCGTCCTCGCCGTGCATGAACACGCGCCCGGCATCGGGCGCCTCCAGCCCGGCCATGATGCGCAACAGCGTGGTCTTGCCCGAACCCGAGGGGCCCAGCAGCGCCACCATCTCGCCGGCGGGGATGTGCAGGTCCACGTTCTCGCACACCACGGTGGGGCCGAAGCGCTTGGAAATCTGGTGCAGCTGGATGCTCATGCGGCTCTCCGGTCCTTGCTTGCGTCGTGTTCGTTCAGGGAAAGGTCATTGGGGCGAAGCCGGTTCATGCGCCGGCCTCCGCGGCCTGTTGCGCGCGCAACTCGGCCTTGACCCGGCGCTCCACCAGCGCCTTGAGCACCAGCGTCACCAGGGCCAGCCCGGCCAGCAGCGAGGCCACGGCGAAGGCGGCGGCGAACTGGTACTCGTTGTAGAGAATCTCGATGTGCAGCGGCATGGTGTTGGTCTGGCTGCGGATGTGGCCCGAGACCACGCTGACCGCGCCGAACTCGCCCATGGCGCGCGCGTTGCACAGGATCACGCCGTACAGCAGTGCCCACTTCACGTTGGGCACCGTCACGTGCCAGAAGGTTTGCCAGCCCGAGGCGCCCAGCACCAGCGCCGCTTCCTCCTGCTCCTTGCCCTGCGCCTGCATCAGCGGGATCAGCTCGCGCGCCACGAAGGGGAAGGTGACGAAGACGGTGGCCAGCACGATGCCCGGCACGGCGAAGATGATCTTCAGGTCGTGGTCCCGCAGCCAGGGGCCCAGCCAGCCCTGCAGGCCGAACACCAACACGTAGATCAGGCCGGCGATGACGGGGCTGACCGAGAAGGGCAGGTCGATGAGCGTGATCAGCACGCTCTTGCCCCGGAAGTCGAACTTGGCGATGGCCCACGCGGCGGCCACGCCGAAGACCAGGTTCAGCGGCACCGAGATCACCGCCGCCAGCAGCGTGAGCTTCACGGCCGCCAGGGCATCGGGATGCGTGATGGCGTCCAGGTACACGTCCACGCCCTTGGCGAAGGCCTGCACGAACACCGACACCAGCGGCACGAACAGGAACAGCGTGAGGAACAGCAGCGCCACGCCCGCCAGCAGGGCGTTGATCCAGCGCTGCCGGGCCTGGGCCTTTTTCCGGCGCGCCGCGGCGGGGCGGGGGAGTGCCGCGCCCAGGGGCACGGGGGAAACGGGCAGGACGGAACTCATGTCGTGGCTCCCTGGCGGCGGCGCGTCCAGGCTTGCAGGGCGTTGATGAGCAGCAGCAGCACGAAACTGGCCACCAGCATCACCACGGCGATGGCCGTGGCGCCCTGGTAGTCGTACTGCTCCAGGCGGGTGATGATCAGCAGCGGCGTGATCTCGCTGACCATGGGCAGGTTGCCGGCGATGAAGATCACGCTGCCGTACTCGCCCAGCGCGCGGGCGAAGGCCAGCGTGAAGCCGGTCAACAGCGCGGGCATCAGCACCGGCAGCACCACCTTGAAGAAGGTCTGCGCGCGCGAGGCGCCCAGCGTCGCGGCCGCCTCCTCCACGCTGCGGTCCAGGTCTTCCAGCACCGGCTGCAGCGTGCGCACCACGAAGGGCAGCCCGATGAAGACCAGCGCCACGAACACGCCCACCGGCGTGAAGGCGACCTTGAAGGGCAGGAACTGGCCGATCCAGCCGTTCTGCGCGTACAGCGCCGTCAGCGCGATGCCGGCGACGGCGGTGGGCAGCGCGAAGGGCAGATCGACCAGCGCGTCGACGATGCGCTTGCCCGGCAGTTGCTGGCGCACCAGCACCCAGGCCACCAGCAGCCCGAACACCGCGTTGACCAGCGCCGCGGCCAGCGAGGCGCCGAAGGTCAGCCGGTAGGAGGCCAGCACGCGCGGCGAGCTCACCGCGTCGATGAAGGCCTGCAGCGTCATGCCCGACGACTTGATGAAGGCTGCCGACAGCGGCAGCAGCACGATGAGGCTCAGGTACAGGAGCGTGAAGCCCAGTGCCAGGTTGAAGCCGGGCAGCACGCTGCGCTGCTTGAGCAGCAGGCGGGAGAGCATGGCGGCAGGCCCTCAGGGAGTTACTTGCGGACGAAGACGCGGTCGAAGGTGCCGCCGTCGGAGAAGTGCACCTGCTGCGCCTTGGCCCAGCCGCCGAAAGCCTCATCGATGGTGAAGAGCTTCACCTCCGGGAACTGCTTGGCGTACTTGGCCGCGACCTTCTGGTCCACCGGCCGGTAGTAGTTCTTGCCGGCGATGTCCTGGCCTTCGGGCGTGTAGAGGAACTCCAGGTAAGCCTGCGCCACGGCGCGGGTGCCCTTCTTGTCCACGACCTTGTCCACCACGGCCACCGGCGGCTCGGCCAGGATGGAGATGGACGGGGCGACGATGTCGAACTTGTCCGGACCCAGCTCCTTGAGCGCCAGCAACGCCTCGTTCTCCCAGGCCAGCAGCACGTCACCCAGGCCGCGCTCGACGAAGGTGGTGGTGGAGCCACGCGCGCCGCTGTCGAGCACCGGCACGTTGGCCAGCAGCTTGCCGACGAACTCCTGCGCCTTGGCGTCGGAGCCGTACTTCTTCTGGGCGTAGCCCCAGGCAGCGAGGTAATTCCAGCGTGCGCCGCCGGAGGTCTTGGGGTTGGGGGTGATGACGGAGACGCCGGGCTTGACCAGGTCGTCCCAGTCCTTGATCGCCTTCGGGTTGCCCTTGCGCACCAGGAACACGATGGTGGAGCGGTACGGGGCGCTGTTTTGCGGCAGGCGCTTCTGCCAGTCGGGCGGCAGCAGCTTGGCCTTGGCGGCGATCTCGTCGATGTCGTAGGCAAGGGCCAGCGTCACCACGTCGGCCTCCAGGCCGTCGATGACCGAGCGCGCCTGCTTGCCCGAGCCACCGTGCGACTGCTTGATATTGACCTTGTCGCCGGTCTTGGCCTGGTACTGCTTGGTGAAGGCGGCGTTGACGTCCTGGTACAGCTCGCGCGTGGGATCGTAGGAAACGTTGAGCAGCGCGATGTCGCGAGCGTTGGCGCCCAGGGCCGCCACGGCCAGCAGCGCGCCCAAGAACAGCGATTTCATGAGGGTCCTCCTTGGATGCATGAAGGCATCCTAGGAACGCCCCTTAGACGGACCAACGAATGTTTGCGCGCTTGCTTATGCGCAAAGAACAGCCGCGCGCGGCGAAGGTGTCAGGCGTTACTGGACATGGCACGCACGCGCGCCGGCAGGGCGGCGACGACGGCGTCGCCAACCTGCGGTTTCAGATTGCCCTCGCGCGCGGCCTGCAGCAGCCGCGCCAGCAGCCCCGGCTGGGGGGTAAGCACGCCAAAGTACAGCACCGTGTCGCCGCGGGCCACGAGCAGCGTGGGGAAGTTCTCGACGTCGATGTCCTCGACCACGTCCGCGTCGTCCTCGATGTCCACCCAGATGAAATGCTCGCCCGGCGGGGCGGCGTCGCGGGCGGCGTCGAAGACGGGCAGGTATTCCTTGCAGGTGCCGCACCAGGCGGCACACAGGCAGGCGACGAGCAGGGGTTCGGAAGCGGAGGACATGGGCTCCAAGTGTGGCAAAGGTCGCGCGGGCCCCGGGCGTGAAAAAGCGGCCCGCAGGCCGCTTTTTGATCCAGGCGAAAGCCGGGGTCGTCAGAACGGAATGTCGTCGTCCATGTCGTCGAAGCCGGTGGCCGGGCGCTGGGGCGCGGGCGCCGGGCGCTGCGGGGCCGGACGCGGTGCCGCGGCGCGCGGG
>NZ_CALAOH010000107.1 GCF_937926365.1 uncultured Azohydromonas sp.
ACCCCGCCGGCACCCGGCGGCTCGGCCAGGCCGGTGGAGCCCGCAGGCTCCTGCAGGCCGTCGCCGGGAGGCTCGCTCAGCCCCCCCTCCTGCGCCGGCGGCTCCTGCAGGCCGCCATCGGCGGGCGGCTCGGCCAGGCCGCCGCTGCTCTCCTCGGCCGGCGCGCCGGCGCCGATCTCCTGCAGCCCCGACACCTCCTCCACCGCCAGGGGCCGCGTCACGCTTTCGTAGCTCAGCAGCATCGCCACGGCGAACGCCAGCGCCGGCAGGAACACCACCACGCTCTGGCGCGCCAGGTAGCCCAGGGGCACGCCGTGGTTGCGCTGCCCCTTCACGGCGGCCAGCAGTCCCGGCACCGCGTGCTGCCGCGGCGCCGCGCCCGCCTGCACCAGCGGCGCGGGCAGCGCCACCGCGCGCTCCTCGGCGCTGAGCGGCGGCGCCATCGCGGGCCTGAGCTTGGCCACCAGGATGGTGTAGAGCACGTACAGCCCGGCGAGCATCAGCCCGGGGAAGAAGGCGCCGGCGTAGAGCTGCACCACCGACACGCCCGCCGTGGCGCCGTAGACGATCAGCAGCACCGAGGGCGGGATCAGGATGCCCAGGCAACCACCGGCGGTGATGGCGCCGGCGGACAACGACACCGAGTAGCCCGCGCGCAGCATCGCCGGCAGCGCCAGCAGCCCCATGAGCGTGACCACCGCGCCCACGATGCCGGTGGCGGTGGCGAACAGCGTGCACGTCACCAGCGTGGCCACCGCCAGCGAGCCCGGCAGCCGCGCCAGCGACAGGTGCAGGCTCTTGAACAGCTTCTCGATCAGGTTCGCGCGCTCGACCAGGTAGCCCATGAACACGAACAGCGGGATCGAGATGAGCACGTCGTTGGCCATCACCTTGTAGGCCGACTGCACCATCAGGTCCAGCGTGCGCGCCGTGTCGCGCTCGTAGGCCAGCCAGGTGAAGACCATGCCCATGCCCATGAGCGTGAAGGCGGTGGGAAAGCCCAGCATGATCGCCACCACCACCAGCGACAGCATCAGCAGCCCGATGTGGCCGTTGGTGATGCGCTCCGCGCCCAGCAGCATGGCCGCGGCCCCGGCGATGATGATCGCCATCAGGCTGAAGCCGAACCACAGCTCCTTGCGCATCTTCATCACGCGCCCTCCTGGCGTTGCGCCGGCGGCAGCGGCCGGTCGAGCGCGTCGATGTCCACATCCTTCACGTGGACCATCTCCTTGAGCTTGTCCACGTCCACTTCCTCCACGTCCTCGTCGCGCGAGGGCCACTGGCCCTGGCGCAGGCAGATGACGCAGCGCACGATCTCCACCAGCCCCTGCAGCAGCAGGATCGCCCCGGACAGCGGGATGATGAACTTGAAGGGGTACAGCGGCAGCGCGTCGGCCGAGAAGGTCTGCTCGCGGATGGCCAGCGACTCCTGCGCGAACTGCCAGCCGGCCCAGGTCAGCGCCACGATGCCGGGCAGGAAGAAGACCGCGTACAGCACCAGGTCGATGGCCGCCTGCGTGCGCGGCTTGAAGAAGCCGTAGAGCACGTCGCCGCGCACGTGGCCGTTCTTGGACAGCGTGTAGGCCCCGGCGGTCATGAACAGCGTGCCGTAGAGCATGATCTGCGCGTCCAGCACCCAGGCATGGGGCTTGTTGAGCACGTAACGGCTGAACACTTCCCAGCTGATGAGCAGCGTGAGGCCCACGGCCGTCCACGCGAACGTCTTGCCGATGAAGGTGGAAAAGCGGTCCACCGCCAGCAGCGCCTTCTGCATGCGAACTCCCAACGCGCGCGATGCGTGCGAAATAGCGGACAAGGAAAAGGCGCCCCCGGGGCGCCCTGTCCTGGAAACTTCCTCAGCCGATTCAGCCCTTCTTGGTCTGCTGGCCGGCGCCGCGGCCGAAGTAGTGGTTGTAGGCCATCTTGTAGTCCACGGTGTAGTCGTTCTGCCACTGGCCCGCGCGCTGCGCGAAGGCGCGCTGCGAGTCGAGCACGCGCTTGAACATCGGGTTCTCGGCGGCCTTCTTGTCGATCACCTTGTCCCAGGCGGCGAGCTGCGCGCGCAGGATGGGGTCGGGCGTCTTGTAGAACTTCACGCCGGCCTTCTTGAGCTCCTCGTAGTCGCGCGAATTGCGCTCGACGGCCTTCCAGCTCATGTCGGCACTGGCGGCCTGCACCGCGTAGTCGATGATGGCCTTGAGCTCCGCGGGCAGTGCCTTGTACTTGGCCCCGTTGAACAGGATCTCGAACTGCTCGCCGCTCTGGTGGAAGCTCTGCAGCATGCAGTTCTTGGCCACGTCGGGGAAGCCCAGCACGCGGTCGGAGGAGGCGTTGTTGAACTCCGCCGCGTCGATGAGCCCGCGGTCCAGCGCTGGCACGATCTCGCCGCCGGGCAGCGGGTTGACGGCCGTGCCCATCTCCGTGAACACGTCCACCGCCAGGCCCACGGTGCGGAACTTCAGGCCCTTCATGTCCTCGAGCTTGCCCACGGGCTTCTTGAACCAGCCCAGCGGTTGCGTGGGCATCGGGCCGTACAGGAACGACACCACGTCCAGGTTCAGGCCCTTGTAGATCTCGTCCACCAGCGCCTTGCCGCCGCCGTAGTAGTGCCAGGCCAGCACCATGTTCGGGTCCATGCCGAAGGCCGGGCCCGAGCCCCACAGCGCCAGCGCGGAGTTCTTGCCGTACCAGTAGGCGACCACGCCGTGGCCGCCGTCGAGCGTGCCCTTGCCCACGGCGTCGAGCATCTGGAACGCCGGCACCACCGAGCCCGCGGGCAGCACCTCGATCTTGAGCCGCCCGCCGGCCATGTCGTTGACCTTCTTGGCGAAGTCCTGGGCGTACTCGTGGAAGATGTCCTTCGCCGGCCAGGTGCTCTGGAAGCGCAGCGTGGTGGTCTGTGCCCGCGACACCGCCGGTGCGGCCAGGGCTCCCGTTCCCACCGAGGTGGCAACGGCCTTCTTCAGAAAACCACGGCGCGGTGCCGGCTGCTTCGGTTGCTGGCTCATTTGGCTGTCTCCTCTGTGATGGAAATGCGCAAAGCGCTGACCAAGAAACGCTGCAGCACTATCAAAGTTGTCATACCACTGCTGCAACTGGTGCAAGCCCGAGTGTTAAAGATGGCAAACGGGGCTTGCCAAACGGCTTCAAATCGGCAAGGGCCGCGTCAATCCTCCGGCACCACGGCCGTGGCCTCGATCTCGACCTTGGCGCGGTCCTCGATCAGCGCCACCACCTGCACCGCCGTCATCGCGATGTCGTAGTGCCCGATGAGCTCGCGGAAGGCCTGGCCCACGGCGGGCAGCGCGGCCAGGTATTCGCGCTTGTCGGTGACGTACCAGGTCAAGCGCACGAGGTGCGCTGGCGCCGCGCCGCCGGCTTCCAGCACGGCCACGATGTTGCGCAGCGCCTGTACCGCCTGGGCCGCGAAGTCGTCGCTCGCGAAACGTTGCTGCGCGTCCCAGCCGACCATGCCGGCCACGTACAGCTGCCGTCCGCGTGCGGCCACGCCGTTGGCGTAGCCCCGCGGACGCGGCCAGCCGGGGGGAAGGATTGCGGGCATCTGCAGGGCTCCTGATTCCGTTGCTCACTGGTCAGTGAACGGGTCGTTTCACGACTTGGTTGAATTCGAGCTCAATCCGCCTTCAGCCTGAAGCGCTGCAGCTTGCCCGTGGCCGTGCGCGGCAGCGCGTCGAGGAAAGCGACGGCGCGCGGGTACTTGTAGGGCGCGATGGCGCGCTTCACGAAGTCCTGCAGCGCGCGCACCATCGCCGCGTCGCCCTGGTGGCCCGGACGCAGCACCACGAAGGCCTTGACCAGTTGCCCGCGCTCGGCATCGGGCACGCCCACCACGCCGCACTCGGCCACGGCCGGGTGCTGCAGCAGCGCCTCCTCCACCTCCGGCGCGGCGATGTTGTAGCCGGCGCTGACGATCATGTCGTCGGTGCGCGCGTGGAAGTGGAAGTAGCCGTCGGCATCCATCGAGTAGGCGTCGCCGGTGTAGTTCCAGCCCTGGCGCACGTAGCCGGCCTGGCGCTCGTCGGCGAGGTAGCGGCAGCCCGTGGGCCCTTTCACGCGCAGGCGGCCGACGCTGCCCGGTGGCAGCGGGCGGTCCTCGTCGTCCACCACCTCGGCCCGGTAGCCCGGCACCACGGTGCCGGTGGCGCCGGGCCGGGCATGTTCTTCGTCGGCGGAGATGAAGATGTGCAGCAGCTCGGTGGTGCCGATGCCGTCGATGATCTCCAGCCCGGTGGCCTCGCGCCACTGCGCGCGCGTGGACGCCGGCAACGCCTCGCCGGCCGAGACGCACTTGCGCAGCGCCGACCCGCGCAGCGCTGCGCCCTGCGCCACCATGGCGCGGTAGGAGGTGGGCGCGGTGAACAGCACCGTGGCCTTGAAGTCGCGGATGCCTTCGAGCAGCTGCGTCGGCGCGGCCTTCTCCAGCAGCACGGTGCTGGCGCCGATGGACAGTGGAAACAGCAGCAGCCCGCCCAGGCCGAAGGTGAAGGCCAGCGGCGGGCTGCCGATGAAAACGTCCTCCGGTTGCGCCCGCAACACGTGCGCCGGCCAGCAGCGGCACACCGCCAGCACGTCGCGATGGAAGTGCATGGTGGCCTTGGGCACGCCGGTGGTGCCGGAGGTGAAGGCCAGCAGGCAGGTGTCGTCGGCGGCGGTGTCCACGTTGGCGAAGCGCGCGGACTGTCCCTGCATCGCGTGCTCCAGCCCCTGCGGGCCATGGCCGTTGAAGTAGCAGCGATGGCGCAGCTGCGCACAGGCCTGCGCCGCGGCCTCCAGCTCCTGGGCCAGGGAGCGGTCGCACAACGCATGGCTGCACTGCGCGATGTCGAGCACGGCCTTGAGCTCCCTGGCGCGCAGCAGCGGCATGGTGGTCACCGCGATGCCCCCGGCCTTGATCACCGCGAACCAGCAGGCGGCGAGCATGGGGTTGTTGGGCGCGCGCAGCAGCACGCGGTTGCCCGGCACCAGCCCCAGCTCGCGCACCAGCACGTTCGCGATGCGGTTGGCCTGCTCTTGCAGGTCGCGGTAGGTCCAGATCAGCCCGGGGGCGCGGATGCACACGCGCTCGCCGCGACCCTCGGCCACGTGGCGGTCCAGCAGCTCCCAGGCGCAATTGAGTTGCGCCGGAAACTGCAGCTCCGGCAGCTCGAACAGGAACTCGGGCATGAGCGCGGGCGGCGGCAGGCGGTCGCGGGCGAAGGTGTCAACGTGGGCGCTGGGCATGGGGTGTCCTCCCGTCAGCTGTTGGGGGCCGGGTGGCCGTTTCCTCGCGCAGCAGCTCGCGCGCGATGATGAGTTGCTGCACCTCCGAGGCGCCTTCGTAGATGCGCAGCGCGCGGATCTCGCGGTAGAGCCGCTCCACCGTCACGCCGCTGGCCACGCCCTGGCCGCCCCAGAGCTGCACCGCCGCGTCGATGACCTGCTGCGCGCCCTCGGTGGCCGCGAGCTTGGCCATCGCCGCCTCGCGCGTGACGCCGCGGCCCTGGTCGCGCTGCCACGCGGCGCGGTAGGTCAGCAGCGCGGCGCCGTCGATGGTGGTGGCCATCCGCGCCAGCTTGGACTGCGTGAGCTGCAGGTCGGCCAGCACGCCGCCGAAGAGCTTGCGCACGGTCGCGCGGCGCAGCGCCTCCTCCAGCGCCCGGCGGGCGAAGCCCAGCGCCGCCGCGGCCACCGAGGTGCGGAACACGTCCAGCGTGCGCATCGCCAGCTTGAAGCCCTCGCCCGGCGCGCCCAGGCGCTGCGAGGCCGGCACGCGGCAGTTCTCGAAACGCAGCCGCGCCAGCGGGTGCGGCGCGATGACCTGGAGGCGCTCGGCCACGCGAAAGCCCGGCGTGTCGGCCTCGACGATGAAGGCCGAGATGCCGCGCGCCCCCGGCGCCTCGCCGCTGCGCGCGAACACCACGTAGAAGTCGGCGATGCCGCCGTTGGAAATCCAGGTCTTCTCGCCGTCGAGCACGTACTCATTGCCCTCGGCGCGCGCCGCGCAGCTCATGGCCGCCACGTCCGAGCCGGCCTCGGGCTCCGACAGCGCGAAGGCGGCGATGGCGCGGCCCGCCACGACTTCCGGCAGCCAGCGCGCCTTCTGCGCCTCGGTGCCCGCCAGCGTGATGGCGCCCGAGCCCAGGCCCTGCATCGCGAAGGCGAAGTCGGCCAGGCCGTGGTGGCGCGCCAGCGTCTCGCGCAGCAGGCACAGGGCGCGCGTGTCGATCACGTCACGCGCGCCGCCCCAGGCCCGCCCGCCCACGGCGTGGGCCAGCCAGCCGGCCTCGCCCAGCGCACGCACCAGGGCGCGGCATTGGCCGTCCACGTCGCCGTCATGGGCGCGCGGCAACCGCTGCGCGCACCAGGCGTCCAGCTCGCGCGCCAGGGTGCGGTGATGCGGCTCGAAGAAGGGCCAGTCCAGGTGCTGCGCGTGGTCCATGGCGTGCGTCCTTCAATCTCCCTTGAACACCGGCCGGGTGCGCCGGCTGAACGCCTCGTAGGCGCGCCTGAAGTCCTGCGTCGCCATGCAGATCGCCTGCGCCTGGGCCTCGACCTCGATCGCCTGCTCGATGCCCATGGACCACTCCTGGTGCAGCATGGTCTTGGTGATGCCGTTGGCGAAGGTGGGGCCGGCGGCCAGCTCGCGCGCCAGCGCCAGCGCCTGCTCCAGCAGCGCCTCGGGGGCCACCAGGCGGTTGAAGAAGCCCCAGCGCTCGGCCTCCTCGCCGCCCAGGCTGCGGCCGGTGTAGAGCAGCTCGCTGGCGCGGCCCTGGCCGATGATCCGCGGCAGCAGCGCGCAGGCGCCCATGTCGCAGCCCGCCAGGCCGACGCGGTTGAACAGGAAGGCCGTCTTCGAGCGCGCCGTGCCCAGCCGCAGGTCGCTGGCCATGGCGACGATGGCCCCGGCGCCGGCGCACACGCCGTCCACCGCGGCGATGAGCGGCTGCGGGCAGCCGCGCATGGCCTTCACCACGTCGCCGGTCATGCGCGTGAACAGCAGCAGCTCCGGCGCGGGCAGGTCCACCAGCGGGCCGATGATGTCGTGCACGTCGCCGCCGGAGCAGAAGTTGCCGCCCGCACCGGTGATCACCACCGCGTGCACGTCGGCGGCGTATTTCAGCTGCCCGAAGAGCTCGCGCAGCTCGGCATAGGACTCGAAGGTCAGCGGGTTCTTGCGCTCGGGGCGGTTGAGCGTGAGGGTGGCCACACCGTCCCGCACCTCCCACAGCACGTGCGTGGCCCGGTAGCCGGCCAGCGCCAGGCGGTTGCCGGCGGCCAGGGCGGGATGGATCTGCTTGCTCATCGGCGCTCCTTGCGCGTGGTGGCGCGGGTGGATGCGGTGTCGGCCGCGGGCACTTCCTGGCCGGCCAGGTGCAGCCGCAACCGGCCCAGCAGCTCGTAGAGGGTGTCGCGGTGCGCGGACTCGAAGCCGCGGAACATCTCGACCAGCCAGCCCTCGTGCTCCGCCGCCATGGCCAGGAACTGCTCGCGCCCCTGCGGCGTGAGCCGCACGATCAGCGAGCGCCGGTCCTGCGGGTCGGGCACGCGCTCGACGTAACCGTCGGCCACGAGTTGGTCGGTCACGCCGGTGACGTTGCCGCCGGTGACCATCAGGTAGCGCGACAGCGCGCTCATGCGCAGCCCCTCGGGGTGGCGCTCCAGCTGCGCCAGGTAGTCGAAGCGCGGCAAGGTGGTGCCGAAGCGCTGGCGCAGCCGCAGCCGGATCTCCTGCTCGATCTGCGTGCTGCACGACAGCAGCCGCAGCCACAGCCGCAGCGCGGCGTGGTCGTCCGGCGCGGCGCGCGCCTCGCGGCCGATGCCCTCCTCGCCCAGGGACTGCACCAGCTTGAAGTGGCGTGCCTTGCTCACATCACCTCCCCGCCGCTGACCGAAATGGCCTGCCCGTTGATGCTGCGCGCCGCCGGGGTGCACAGCCAGGCCACGGCGTCCGCCACTTCCTCGGCCTGCACCAGCCGGCCCTGCGGGTTGTGGCGCGTGAACTCGGCGCGCGCGGCCGCCGCGTCGCGCCCGGTGGTGGCGACCACGTTGGCGATGCCCTCGCGCAGCAGCTCGGTTTCCGTAAAGCCCGGACACACGGCGTTGACGGTGATGCCCTTGGCCGCCACCTCCAGCGCCAGCGCGCGTGTGAGGCCGATCACGCCGTGCTTGGCCGCGGCGTAGGCGGCGACGTAGGCATAGCCGCGCTGCCCCGCGGTGCTTGCGACGTTGACGATGCGGCCCCAGCCCGCCGCCAGCATCGCCGGCAGCGCGGCGCGGGCGCAGTGGAAGGTGCCGCTGAGGTTCACCGCCAGCATGCGCTGCCACAGGTCGTCGCCGGTGCGCGTGAAGGGCGCGCTGGCGGCCTGTCCGGCGTTGTTGACCAGGATGTCCACCGCCGCCGCACGCTCCTCCTGCAGCGTGCGCCAGGCTTGCGCCACCGCCGCGGCATCGGCCACGTCGCACACCAGCACGCGCGCATGCGCCGTGGCCGGCAGCGCCTCGGCCAGCACCTGCAGCGAGTCCCTGCCGCGGCCCAGCAGCGTCAGCGTCGCGCCGTCCACCGCCAGCCGGTGCGCGATGGCCGCGCCGATGCCCCGGCCCGCGCCCGTGACCAGCGCATGGCGCCCGGCCAGCGGCAGCGCCGCGCTCATGAACGCCCCGGCGCGGCCTGGGCCGCCGCCGCCTTCTCACGCGCAAGGTTGGATTCGAGCTGCCGCTTGGCCGCCAGGTACTGCCTGGGCCACGCCACCTCGGTGAAGCCGATCTTGGCCGCCTCCAGCAGCGTCCAGGCCGGGTTGGCCAGGTGCGGCCGCGCCACGGCGCACAGGTCGGCGCGGCCGGCGGCGATGATGGAATTCACGTGGTCCGCTTCGCTGATGGCGCCCACCGCGATGGTGGCGATGCCCGCCTCCTGCCGCACCCGGTCGGCAAAGGGCGTCTGGAACATGCGGCCGAAGATGACGTGCTCGTCCTTGCTCACCTGCCCCGAGGACACGTCGATCAGGTCCGCGCCCGCGGCCTTGAAGGCCTTGGCGATCGCCACCGCTTCCGCCGGCGTGTTGCCGCCCGGCACCCAGTCGTGCGCCGAGATGCGCACCGACATCGGCAGATGCCCGGGCCAGGCGGCGCGCACGGCGCGGAACACCTCCAGCGGATAGCGCAGCCGGTTCTGCAGCGTGCCGCCGTAGTCGTCCTCGCGCCGGTTGGTCAGCGGCGAGAGGAAGGAGGACAGCAAATAGCCGTGCGCGCAGTGCAGCTCCAGCCAGTCGAAGCCGGCCCGCGCGGCGCGGCGCGCGGCGGCCGTGAAGTCCTCGCGCACGCGGTCCATGTCCGCGCGCGTCATGGCGCGCGACCAGGCGCTCACGCCGGCGAGGTACTGCTGCGGCGAGGCGCTGACCAGGGGCCAGTTGGGCTCCGGACCGCCTTCGGGCAGCGGCAGGTCGATGCCGTCCCAGGCGCGGCGCGTGGAGCCCTTGGCGCCGGCGTGGCCCAGCTGCATGGCGATCTTGGCGTCGGTGTGGGCGTGCACCCACTCCACGATGCGCCGCCAGGCCTCGCCCTGCGTGTCGTTCCACAGCCCCGGGCAGCCGGGCGTGATGCGCGCGTCGGGGCTGGTGCAGGTCATCTCCGCGCACACCAGCGCGGCGCCGCCCATGGCCCGCGCGCCCAGGTGCACCAGGTGGTAGTCGCCCGGCACGCCGTCCACGCAGGAGTACTGCGCCATGGGCGAGACGATGACGCGGTTCTTCAGCTGCACCGAGCGCACGCTGAAGGGCGTGAACATGGGCGGCACGGCGGGAAGCTCGGGCGCGCGCTCTGCGCCGGCCCGCGCGGCGAACCAGCGCTCGTAGCCTTCGAGCCAGGCCTTGTCGCGCAGGCGCAGGTTCTCGTGGCTGATGCGCTGGCTGCGCGTGAGCAGCGAGTACATGAGCTGCTCGGGTTCGAGCTGGTCGCAGTAGCGCTCGCCGCAGACCTCGAACCACTCCATCGCGTTCCAGGCCGCGTTCTGCAGCCGCAGCACCTCGACGCGCCGCGCCTCCTGCCAGCGCTCCAGCGCCTCGGGGATGTGCGCCGGCGTGTCGCCCAGCAGCTGGAACTGGCGCGTGAGCTCGATCGCGTCCTCCAGCGCCAGCTTGGTGCCGGAGCCGATGGCGAAATGCGCCGTGTGCACCGCGTCGCCCATGAGCACCACGTGGCTGCCCTGCGGGTTGCGCAGCCACCAATGGGCGCAGCTCACGCGCTGGAAGTTCAGCCACGCCGAGCCGCGCAGGTGGCGCGCGTTGCTCATCAGCGGCTCGCCCTGCAGGTTCTGGGCAAAAAGTTGCTCGCAAAACGCGATGGACTGCGCCGTGTCCGCCCGGTCCAGCCCGTGCGCGCGCCACACGGCTTCGGGGCACTCGACGATGAAGGTCGAGGTGTCGCGGTCGAACTTGTAGATGTGGGCCTGGAACCAGCCGTGCTCGGTGCGCACGAAGTCGAAGGTGAAGGCGTCGTAGAGCTTCTTCGTGCCCAGCCAGATGTAGCGGTTGGGGCGGGTGACGATGTCGGGCTGGAACACCTGCGCGTGCCGCGCGCGGATGCGCGAGTTGATGCCGTCGCTGGCGACGATGAGGTCGGCATCGGCGAACTCGGCGTCGGACTCCACCTCGCGCTCGAACACCAGCCGCACACCCTCTTCTTCGCAGCGCGCCTGCAGGATGTTGAGCAAGCGCTTACGTCCGATGCCCACGAAGCCGTGGCCTCCGCAACGAATGCGCCGGCCCCTGAAGCGCAGCTCGATGTCGTCCCAGTGGTTGAAAGCTTCCTCGATGGCCGCGGCGCTGACGGCGTCCCAGCGGCGCATGTTCTCCATGGTGGCGTCGGAGAACACCACGCCCCAGCCGAAGGTGTCGTAAGGACGGTTGCGCTCGACGACGCTGACCTCGTGCGCGGCGTTGAGCCGCTTCATCAGCAGCCCGAAGTACAGGCCCGCGGGACCGCCGCCGATGCACACGATCTTCATGCGCCACGCCTCCGTTCAACGACGGTGACCCCGGGGGGCCGATCCGGGGAAATTTAGGTTTCAATACTTTAAGCGTCAACCAAGTGGAGACCCTTGCCCCGCTGGTGCCGGCGTGACGCGGGGCCACAATGACGCCCCCGCTTCAAACAGAAGCTCAACCACTTTGCATCTCATGAGGAAGCCCACTCCCCTCGCGCGCCGCATCGCCGCCGCGCTCGTGCCCGTGGCCCTGGCCGCCGCCTCGCTGGCCGCGCAGGCGCAGGAAGTCGTCAAGATCGGCTTCAGCAGCC
>NZ_CALAOH010000108.1 GCF_937926365.1 uncultured Azohydromonas sp.
TGGCGCCGCTGCTGCGGGCCGAGGCGGACGCCGGTGCGCTGGCGGTGCGCGACGAGCGGCTGCGCTCGGTGCTGACGCTGCCGGCCGACGCGCTGTTCAAGGGCAGCGGCGCGACCCTGGACTCGCCGCGTGCACCGGCGCTGCTGGGCCGCGTGGCGCAGGCGCTGCGCGCCAGCCCGGGGCAGGTCAACGTCATTGGCCACAGCGACGACGCCACCGCCGCCTCGCTGCAGTACCCCAGCGCCTGGCACCTGTCGCGTGCCCGCGCGCAAGCCGTGCTGGACGAGCTGGCGCGCCAGGGGCTGCCGCTGACGCGGCTGCACGCCGAGGGGCGCGCGGATGCTGAGCCGGTGGCGAGCGGGCGCTCAGCCGAGGACCGGGCGCGCAACCGGCGCATCGAGATCGAGCTGCGGCTGGCACGGCCGGAGGGGTGAGGCAGCCATGACCAAGCCCCGGCCCGATTTCCCCTGGCTGCGCCCCCTGCTGCAGGCCGCCGGCGTGCTGGCCGCGGCGGCGCTGATCTGGTGGGTCGGCCCGCTGGTGGCCGTGGCCGGGGTGGTGCCGCTGGCCAGCGAGGCCGCGCGCGGCTGGACCTTGGCGGCGCTGCTGGTGCTGAGTCTGGCCCTGGTGGCCGGGCAGGCGCTCAAGGCGCGGCGCAACAACGCCCGGCTGCTCGACGGGCTGGTGGCCGAGGAGGACGCGCCGGCCACGGCCGAGGTCGAGTTGCTGGGTCGGCGCTTCAAGGAGGCGGTGGCGCAGCTGCGGCGCTCGCGCCTGGGTGCTCGGCGTTCCTGGCGCCACCTGCTGTCGCCGCGGCCCTACCTCTATGAGCTGCCCTGGTACGTGATCATCGGCGCCCCCGGTGCGGGCAAGACCACCGCGCTGGTGAACTCGGGGCTGGAATTCCCGCTGTCGGAGCAGTTGGGGCACGGCCAGGCGCTGCGCGGCGTGGGCGGCACGCGCAACTGCGACTGGTGGTTTACCGATCAGGCCGTGCTCATCGACACCGCCGGCCGCTACACCACGCAGGACAGCCACCAGGCCCAGGACCGCGCCGCCTGGCTGGGTTTCCTGGCACTGCTCAAGCGCCACCGTCCGCGCCGCCCCGTCAACGGCGTGCTGCTCACCGTCAGCGTCGCGGACCTGCTGGGCACCGGCCCCGACGCGCGCCGCGCCCACGCGCTGGCGCTGCGCGCGCGCATCGCCGAGCTGCGCCAGCACCTGGGACTGCGCTTCCCGGTGTACGTGCTGGTGACCAAGACGGACCTGCTGGCCGGCTTCATGGAGTTCTTCGCCGACCTGGACAAGGACGAGCGCGCCCAGGTCTGGGGTTTCACCTTGCCGGCCGAGGGCGGACCGGCCGACCCGCTGCCGCTGATGAGCAGCGAGCTCGCGGCGCTGGAGAAGCGCCTGGGCGAGTACCTGCTGGAGCGGCTGCACGCCGAGGCCGACCGCGAGCGCCGCGCCGCGCTGTTCGCCTTCCCGCAGCAGTGGCGGCTGCTGCACGAGCTGCTGCTGGAGCTGCTGCAGACGACCTTCGCGCCGACCACGCCCGGCGAGGAGGGCGCCGCCGCAACCGCCGCCCCGGACGGCGTCGCGGCGCCCGTGCTGCTGCGCGGCGTGTACTTCACCAGCGCGACGCAGGAGGGCACGCCCATCGACCGTGCGCTGGGCGGCATCGCGCGCACGCTGGGCCTGTCGGGCCGGCTGTTGGCGCCGACGCGCCCCAGCGGGCGCAGCTTCTTCGTCACGCGGTTGCTGCGCGACGTGGTCTTCGCCGAAGCGGGGCTGGCCGGGCTCAACCTGCGCCGCGAGCGCCAGCGCACGGCGCTGCGGCTCGGCCTGGCGGGACTGTGCGGCGCCGTGGCGTTGGGAACCATCGCCCTGGGCTGGCGCGCCTATGCGCACAACCGGGAGCTGCTGGCCGAGGCCGCGTCGCGGCTGCCCGCGCTACGGCAGCAGGCCCAGGCGGCGCGCGCCACCGCGCCCACCGACCTGGTGGCGCTACTGCCGCTGCTGGGTGGCGTGGAGCGTTTCGCCCAGGTGTCCGCGCCGGCCGCGATGCCCTCGCTGGGCCTGGACCGGCGCGACCTGCTGGCCGCCGCCGCCGAGGACAGCTACGCGCGGCTGCTCAAGGACGTGTACCTGCACCGCATCGCCGCGCGGCTGGAGGCGCGGCTGCGCAGCGGCGGGCGCGAGCACGTGGAGGTGGTGTACGAGGCGCTGCGCGCTTACCTGATGCTGTTCGCCGGCCGCAACTTCGATGCCGCCGCGCTGCGCGCCGATCTGGGCTCGGACTGGGACGCGACGCTGCCCGCCACCGAGGCCCAGCGCGCCGCCTTGCGCCACCACCTGCAGCGGCTGCTGGCCGGCGGCGAGGTGGGGGCGCCGCAGCGGGCCGATCCGCAGCTCATCACCCAGGCCCGCGCGCTGGTGGCCAGCGTGCCGGTAGCCGACCGCGTCTACAACCGGCTGCGCCAGGGCGATGCCGGGACGCCGGCCTTCAGCGTCGCGTCGGTGGCCGGCGCGGGCAACGTCAAATTTTTCGCCCGCGCCAGCGGCCGCCCGCTGGACGAGGGCGTGCCCGGCTTCTACACGCGCGCGGTGTACCCGCAGCGCCTGCGCGAGCGCACCCAGGAGGTGCTGCGCCAGCTCGAACGTGAGCGCGCCTGGGTGCTGGGCTCGGCCGGCGCGCGCGCCATGCCGATCGTGCTGGCCACGCCGGCGGCGCCGGCCCCGGAGGCGGGTACGGGCAACGGCGCCCCGGCTGCCGACGGGGCCAGCGCAGGCGCCGTGGCGCCCCCGCTGGCCGAGGCGGTGGAGCGGCTGTACCTGGCCGACCACGCGCGCCAGTGGGGGGCGTTCATCGACGACCTGCGGCTGGCGCCTACGCCCACGCTGGCAGCCAGCGTGGAGCTGGCGCAGGCCCTGTCGCGCACGGACTCGCCGCTGGCGCAGCTGCTGCGAGCCGTGGCGCGCGAGGTGGCGGTGTCGCCGCCGCTGTCCGAGCGCTACGGCGCGCTGGCGGGCTTCGTGGCCGGGCCGCCCTCGCCGCTGGACGACGCGCTGTCGCTGCTGGGCGGCGCGGGCCAGCAGCTCACCGTGATCGACGACGCCCTGCGCCAGCGCCGCCTGCCGCCGCCCGGCCCGGCGCTGCGCTCGCTGAGCGCCACCGCGGCACAGGCGCCCGAGCCGGTGAAGGCGCTGCTGTCGCCCTTTGCCGCGGCGGCCAACGCGCAGGCGCTGGCGGCGCTGCGCGAGCCGCTGTCGCGCCAGCTCTCGGCCGAGGTCGGGACGGCGTGCAGCCGCAGCCTGGACAACCGCTACCCCTTCACGCGCGGCGCGAGACAGGAGGTGTCGCGTGAGGACTTCATCCGCTTCTTCGGCGCCGGCGGCGTGATCGACGGCTTCGTGCAGCGCCAACTGCTGCCCTACGGCGAAAGCGCCACGCCGGCCGCCTTCCAGCGCGCGCGGCAGGTGCGCGACGCCTTCTTCACCGACGGGGGACGGCGCTTCGGCGTGCAGCTGGAGCTGCGGCTGCTGGAGCTGGACCCGGCGCTGTCGGAGTTCACCATCGACGTGGACGGGCAGACACTGCGCTTTCGCCGCGAGCTCAAGGCGCCGCAGCGCCTGCGCTGGCCGGCCGCCGAGGGCGCGCCCGGACGCGTGACGCTGCGCGCCGGGCAGGGTGCGGGCTACAGCTTCGACGGGCCCTGGGCGCTGCTGAGGCTGTTCGACCGCGTGCGCGTCGAGCCCATGGGCGGCGGTCGCGTGGAGCTGGTTTTCGACGTGGAGGGCCGAAAGGCCCGTTTCGAGGCGCGCAGCACCAGCGCGCTCAACCCGGTGCTGCGCAGCGAGCTGGAGTCCTTCGCATGTCCGAGACGCCTCTAGTGAACCCGACCCCCGCGACACGCCCGGCGGCCGCGGCGCTGCTGCCCGGCTGGTACGGGAAGCTGCCGCACCTGGGCGATTTCGCCTCGCGCCGGCTGCCCGAAGCCTTCGTCAGCGGCTGGGACGCGTGGCTGCGCCATGCGCTGGCGAGCTCACGCGAGGCGCTGGGCCCGCGCTGGCTGCAGGGCTACCTGGTGGCGCCCATCGTGCGCTTCTGGCTGCCGCCGGGGCTGCTGGGCGAGAGCTCCTGGACCGGGTTGCTGATGCCCAGCATCGACCGCGTGGGCCGCCACTTCCCGCTGACGGTGGCGCAGCCCGACGTGACGCTGGCCCAGGTGCAGGCCGCGCCGGGCTGGTTCGAGGCGCTGGACGCGGCCATGCGCCGCGCGCTGGACGTGAGCTTCACGGTGGAGGACCTGGAGCAGGCGCTGGCGCAAGCGGTACGCGACGCGCCGCTGCCGGCGCCCGCGCCGGGCGGGGAGGGAGGCGGCCCCTGGGGGCCTTGGGGTCCCTGGGATGGCGCCGCGGCGCTGGCGCAGGCGGCAGCGCCGGGCAGCCACTGGTGGTTCGCACGCGCCGGCGGCGAGCTGCGCTGCCGCTTCGACGCGCTGCCGCCGGTCGTGGCCATGACCGAACTGTTGGGGGCGTGCGCGTGAAATCCCTGCTGCGCCTGCTGTTGTCGATGGCCGTGCTGCTGGCGATGGCGGGCTGGGCCGTGGGTGCGCCAGCGGGGCGCGAGGTGACGGAGGCGCGCATCGCGCTGGTGATCGGCAACGCCGCCTACCGCACCGACCCGCTGGACAACCCGGTCAACGACGCGCGGCTGATCGCCGGTGTGCTGCAGAAGGCGGGCTTCGAGGTGACGCTGCGCCAGGACCTGGACCGCGCCGGCCTGCTGGAGGCGCTGCGCGGCTTCGGCAGCCGCCTCAACGAGAACACGGTGGCGCTGCTGTACTACGCCGGCCACGGGCTGCAGCTGCGCGACCGCAACTACCTGATCCCCGTGGACGCCGAGATCCGCAGCGAGGACGAGATCCCCATCGCCGGCATCGACGTGGGCTTTGTGCTCGGCCGCATGGCCCATGCCAGGAGCCGCATCAACCTGGTGATCCTGGATGCCTGCCGCAACAACCCCTTCCTGGGCAAGACGGTGGCTGCGCAGGGCCTGGCGCAGATGGATGCGCCGGTGGGCACCCTGCTGGCCTACGCCACCGCGCCCGGCAAGCTGGCGGCGGACTCGGGCGGCGGCGCCGGCGCCAACAGCGTCTATGCCGCGCACCTGGCCAGGCACCTGCTCACGCCGGGACTGTCGGTGGAACAGGTGTTCAAGCGCGTGCGCGAGGGCGTGGTGCGCGAGACGCAGCAGCAGCAGGTGCCCTGGGAAAGCTCCTCGCTGCAGAGCGAGTTCGCCTTCGTGCCGGGCGTGTCCGCCACGGCCGCGGCGGCGCCGGACGTGGAGGCGGCGGGCGAGATCGCGTTCTGGAACAGCATCCAGGCCTCCACGCGCGCCGAGGAGTACCGGGCCTACCTGCGGCAGTACCCGCAAGGGCGTTTCGCGTCCCTGGCGCAGGCGCGGCTGGCGGCCTTTGGAGCGCCCTCGACCGCGGGTACCGCGGTGGCCGCGGCGGGGACGGCGGCTTCGCTGCCGGCGACCGTGGGCACGGGGGCGGCCACGGCGGCG
>NZ_CALAOH010000109.1 GCF_937926365.1 uncultured Azohydromonas sp.
GGCGGCCACGCCGCATTCCGCGGTGGCGCCACGGGTGCCGTCGGCCGAGCGCGTGGCCTCGGCGCCCGCCGCGTCCGCATCGGCGCGCACGGCGGCGGCGCGGGGAATGGCGGCACAGTGAACCGGACAAGGACGAGGACCGGCCCGTGACTGCTGCTTCCACCACTGCCGACGCCGCGAAGCCCGGCGCCGCGCCGGCCCCGGCCGCCCCGCGCTACGTCCCCCCGCCGCCGCTGCACGGCACCGCGCTGGTGCTGGGCACGCTGTCGCTGTCGCTGGCGACCTTCATGAACGTGCTGGACAGCTCCATCGCCAACGTGTCGCTGCCGGCCATCGCGGGCGACCTGGGCGTGAGCCCGACGCAGGGCACCTGGGTCATCACCAGCTTCGGCGTGGCCAACGCCATCTCGGTGCCGCTCACGGGCTGGCTCACGCAGCGCTTCGGCGCGGTGCGGTTGTTCACCGCCAGCGTGCTGCTGTTCGTGCTGGCCTCGTGGCTGTGCGGCTTCGCGCCCTCGCTGGAGCTGCTGATCGCCTTCCGCGTGCTGCAGGGCGCGGTGGCCGGGCCGATGATCCCGCTGTCGCAGACGCTGCTGCTGGCGAGCTACCCGCGCGAGAAGGCCGGCACCGCGCTGGCGCTGTGGGGCATGACCACGCTGGTGGCGCCCGTGGCCGGGCCGCTGCTGGGCGGCTGGATCACGGACCACATCTCCTGGCCCTGGATCTTCTACATCAACATCCCCGTGGGCCTGGCCGCCGCCGCCGTCACCTGGGGCATCTACAAGGACCGCGAGACGCCCGTGCGCAAGCTGCCCATCGACAAGACCGGGCTGGCGCTGCTGGTGGTGTGGGTGGGCTCGCTGCAGCTCATGCTCGACAAGGGGCACGAGGAGGACTGGTTCCATTCCGGGCTGATCGTGGCGTTGGCCGTGATGGCCGTGGTGGGGCTGGCGGTGTTCATCGTGTGGGAGCTCACCGCCGAGCACCCGGTGGTGGACCTGCGCCTGTTCGCCGGGCGCAACTTCACCTTCGGCGTGCTGGCGCTGTCGGTGGCCTACGGCCTGTTCTTCGGCAACGTGGTGCTGATGCCGCTGTGGCTGCAGCAGTACATGGGCTACACCGCCACCGCCGCGGGCTGGGCGCTGGCGCCGGTGGGCTTCCTGGCGATCCTGCTCACGCCGCTGGTGGGCAAGAAGGTGAGCCAGTGGGACCCGCGGCGCATGGCCACCGGCGCCTTCATCGGCTTCGCGCTGGTGCTGTGGATGCGCTCGCAGTTCACGACGCAGACGGACTTCACGCACATCCTCATTCCCACGCTGATGCAGGGCGCGGCGATGGCCTTCTTCTTCATCCCGCTGACCACGCTGGCGCTGAGCGGCCAGCCGCCGGAGCGCATCCCGGCCGCGGCGGGCCTGAGCAACTTCGTGCGCATCACCGCCGGCGCCATGGGCACCTCCATCGCCACCACGCTGTGGAACACCCGCGCCGCGCTGCACCATGCGCAATACGCCGAGACGCTGGCGCAGGGCAGCCCGGCGGCGGCCGAGGCGGTGGCGGGTCTGCAGGGTGGCGGCTTCACGGCCGAGCAGGCCTGGGCCCAGATCAACCGCCTGGTGGACCAGCAGGCCTACACGCGCGCGGCCGACGACATCTTCCTGGCCTCGGCGGTGCTGTTCCTGCTGATGATCGTGCTGATCTGGTTCACCAAGCGCCCGGCGCGCGGCGGCGCGGCGGCCGACGCGGGCGGCGCCCACTAAGCCAGGCGCCGGGTGGCGGCATCGGGGAAAGCCCGGCTCTCCTCCGGGTCTGCGCGGGCTGGAACGCGGGGCTGCTGCCTGTAAATTGATCGGGCCGGCGCGCCGTTTGCCGCGCAGCCTTCATGCCGTCCTGCTGCATGCAGACCTTGGGATTTGCGCTTCTTGGCCCCATGGACACTCTCCCCTTGCACGCACCTTCCCTTCCCGAGCGAGCCCGTCCGCAGCGTCTGGGCCGCTTGCTGCTGACCCTGGGGCCCTGGCGCCTGTCGTTGCTGCTGCTGCTGCCCAGCGTGATCCTGAGCGAGGCGCTGGGCATGGCGGTCCAGGCGGTGATGGGCGTGGCCGATACGCAGGCGCTGCTGGTGGCCGCCGGCCTGTGCGGGCTGTTGCCGCCGCTGCTGGCGCTGCCGCTGCTGCAGCATCTGCAACGGCTGGAAAGGCAGAACCTGGCGCTGGAAGTGCGCGCCACGCGCGACGACCTCACCGGCGCCCTCAACCGCGAATGCTTCCTGCAGCTGGCCGAGCGCGAATTCGCCCGCTCGCGCCGCTACGATGCCGATTGCGCCGTGCTGCTGGTGGACGCGGACCGCTTCCGCAACATCAACGACCGCTACGGCCGCCACTGCGGCGACGCGCTGCTGCGCGCGATCGTGCACGCCAGCGCCCGCCAGCTGCGCAGCCCCGACGTGCTGGCGCGCTTCAGCGGCGAGGCGCTGTCGGTGCTGCTGCCGCAGACCGACCCGCTGGGCGCGCTGGACGTGGCCGAGCGCATCCGCGAGACGGTGGCGGAGCTGCAGATGGCCTGGAAGGGCGCCACGGTGGGCACCACCGTCAGCGTGGGCGTGGCCTCGCTGGGCGTGGGCCACGCCGGGCTGGACTCGCTGCTGGGCGACGCCGACGGCGCGCTGCACGCGGCCAAGGAAGCCGGCCGCAACTGCGTGCGCGCCGCGCCGATTCAGCCCAGGCGCAGCGGCGAGGCGTACCCCGTCATTTCCAAGTAACCACCGCCCACGCGCCGGCCGGCCGCGTCGCGCAGCTCGCACAGGCCTTCCCAGTAGATCGCGGCCGTGGAGCTGCGGGCATCGAGCTCCTGCGCGTCCAGCAGGGCCACCACCTGGAAGCGGCCCGCGGGCGTGTCCACCGTCCACTCCACCGGATAGCGCGCCCGCGAGCCCGGGCTCTGCCAGACGCGCCCGGGCCTGAACACCACCTCACGCGGCCCGAAGTCCCGCGCCGCGCCGCCCGCCGGGCGGAACGCCCCGCCGGCCCACAGCGCGCTGCCGTCGCGGTGGCGGATGCGGAAGGCCATCAGCGCGCTGCCGTCGTCGAGGTTCATGCCGATCCAGTCCCAGCCCGCGCCCTGCGGGTGCAGGTAGGCCTCGCTCCACTCGTGGTCCAGCCAGGCCCGGCCCTGGACCTCCTCGCGCCGCTGGCCGCGCCAAAGCAGGCCGCTGACGGCGAGCTGGGGGTCGGAGTAGTAGTGGCTGGCCTGCTCGATCTCCGGTCCCTTGCGGCTGAAGCCGGCCTCGCCCTGCAGCAGCGGCGGCTGGGTGGCGGCCAGCGTGAGCTCGTAGGCGAAGCCCGCGTCGCGGTCAGCGAGCCGGGCGTGGTAGCGGCTGGCCTCCACCGGGCCCTCGCGGCGGAAGAACCAGTCGCCGATGAACACGTTCGTGTCCCGCACCGAGGCTGCCGCCAGGGGCGCGTCCGGGGCCTCGTTCCAGCGTGCCAGGCGCTGCGCGTGGCGTTGCTTGCCGGCGCGGATCTCGCTCAGCGCCGCGTGGGCCGACAGCAGCTGGCGCGGGGCGAAGCGGCCGCCGTCTTCGTTGCCGATGCCGGTGCGGCTGCGGAAGAAGGTGAGCTGGAAGCCCAGCGTCTCGCCGTCCCCGGTGCGCAGCGCGCCGGTGGCGTACCACCACTCGGTGCGCGTGCCCAGGTGCGCGCCGAAGTCGCGCGGGAATTTCAGCGGGCGCGGGGCGATGCGGTGGTCTTCGGCTGAATCCCGGGCGGCGGTGAGGTTGACGCCGGCACCGCGCGGGGCCTCGGCCGGGGTGGCGGCCTGCGGCTGCGCGGGCCATGAGGCCGGCAGCGCGGCGGCGAGGAAGAAGCGGCGGGAAAGCATGCCGGGCATCCTAAGGAGGCGCGCCGGCATGCAGGGGAGGAGGGGCTGCGTGGCGGCGTGTCCGCCACGGAGCCCCGGTTCTCCTTAGCGCTTGCCCGCGGGCACCTCCTCCGCGTCGCGCAGGGCCTGGCCCGAGGCGTTGCGCATGGACTGGAGCTGGGCCGCCAGGCGTGCCTTGAGCGCGGCGTTCATGCTGCCGTAGCGGTTCCTGAGCTGGTACGGGTCCGAGTACATGTCGTAGTACTCGCCGTCGCCCACGTCGTAGAGCGCGAAGGTGGAATTGAAGGCGGTGCGCAGGCCGCGGTAGACGTGCGCCGGCGCGGGCGCCAGCTCGGCCTTGGCCGCGTCCAGGTCGTCCGGCTCCAGCAGCCCGGCCTCGGTGGCGAGGTTGCCGCTGAGCTGGGATTCGGGCGCCTCGCCGGCCAGGCCGGTGTGGCTCTCCAGCAGCAGCGCCTGGCGCCAGCGCGCCGGCCCCGGGGCGCGGAACAGCGGCACCAGCGAGCGCCCATCCACGAAGGCCGGCGGCGCGACGCCGGCAACGGCGGCGAAGGTGGGCGCCAGGTCCACGTTGGCGGTGAGCTTCTTCACCACGCGGCCGGCCGGGATGCCGGGGCCGCGGATGGCCAGCGGCACGCGGATGTCCTCCTCGTACAGCCGCGACTTGCCCGCCGGCAGCCGGTGCTCGCCCTGGTGCCAGCCGTTGTCGGAGGAGAAGACGACGTAGGTGTTGGCCAGTTGCCCGTTGGCCTGCAGCGTCTGGATCAGCATCTCCACCGTGTCGTCGATCGCCAGCAGCGACTGCCGGCGCTTGACGTAGAGCCCTTCCATCTTGGTGATCTCGTCGGCGGTCAGCAGCGGTAGCTTGCGCAGCCAGCGCGGCTTGTCGCTGATGTCGGCCTCGTTGAAGGAGGGCTTGCGCGGCATCTTGACGTCCAGCAACTGCTTGGCGTAGCGCTTGGGCGGCGTGGCCGGCGCGTGCGGCAGCGTGGGGTTGAAGAACAGGAAGAAGGGCTTCTTGGCCGGATCGGTTGCCGACTCCCGCAGGAAGGCCTGGGCCTGCGCCGTCACGACGTCGTTGAAATGGTCGGCCTGCGTGTTGCCGTAGCTCACGGTGCGGCCGTTGAAGTTGATGCTGTATTTGTATTGGGCGTAAGGCGTGCCGCCGTTCGGAACGAACCAGTAATCCCAGCCCGGAGGAATGTAGTGCTGCCCGACCTCGGCATTGGGGTAGCCGTTGAGGTATTTGCCGATCAGCCCGGTGCGGTAACCCGAGCGCTGCAGCCAGGTGGCGATGGTGGAATTTTCAAGCCCGTCGGCATGGAACTTGGCGAAGCCTCCATTGGGCCAGACGTTGGTGAATATGCCGGTGTTGTGCGAATACTGCCCGCGCAACGTGCTGGTGCGCGAGGGGCAGCACAGCGAAAGGCTGGTGAAATTCTGATCGAACAGCGCCCCCTTCTGCTCGATGAGCGCCCTGGTCTTGGGCAGGTACTGGTAGAGCTCATGCTCCATGTCATCGACCAGTATGTAGAGAATGTTCGGGCGCTGCGCGGCCGCGGGCCCGGCGACGCCACACAGCAGTACCGCCAGCGAGGCCAGCAGCCGCAGGGACAGGGAATATCGCTTCATCAGGTCGTGCTCCTTTCGACTTCAAGGCAAATTGGCCGATTGATTTTCCGCACGATGACCCGAAGTCTCCTGCAGGCGTGCGCGCCACCAAAGCGGCTACTGGAGTTAAGGGTCGCTTTTTAGTTGTTGAATTGCAGTGCTGGCACGGACAATTCGTAAGCGTTGCATCAGGGCTTACCCTGGGCTGCGAATATGCAGGGGAGCATGGCGCGCACCGATGCCCGCATTTGAAGGCCTGCAATCCAATGGAGGAATATCCATTGGAGTCCTGAATTTTTCGTTTGGTCTGATTTTGTGACCGGTTTTCACCAGTCTTCCTTGACGGCCAGCACGGCATCCCGCCCGGCCGCGGCCCGGGCGCTGAAGGCGGCGGTGAGGGTGCCGGCCAGCACCACCGCGGCGCACAGCGCCGCCAGGCGGCCCCAGGGCAGCAGCAGCTCCATGGTCCAGTGGAAGCTCTGCGGGTTGACGACCTTCACCAGCACCACGCTCACCAGCAGCCCCAGGCCCAGGCCGACGAGGGCACCGGCCGCCGTCCAGGCCGCGCCTTCGCCGCCGACCACGCCGACGATCTGGCGCCGCGTGAAACCCAGGTGCGCCAGCAGCCCGAACTCGCGCCGGCGCGCCATCACCTGCGCCGAGAAGCTGGCGGCGATGCCGAACAGCCCGATGCCGATGGCCACGGCCTGCAGGTAGTAGGTGACGGCGAAGCTGCGGTCGAAGATGCCCAGCGAGACGCGGCGGATCTCGCCGGGCGACGCGAACTCCAGCAGCCCGGCCTCGGGCGCGAGCGCGCGCAGCCGCTGCTGCACCGTGTCCAGCGCCGCGTCCGGCGCCAGCCACAGCGCGAGGTCGTTGATGCGGTCGTCGCCCGAGAGGCGGCGGTAGGTCTGCAGATCGAGCGCCACGGCGCCGAACTGCCGCGCGTAGTCGCGCCACACGCCCAGCACCCGCACCGCGACGGGCTGCTCGCCGGCCAGCGGCAGCCGCAGCGTGGTGCCGGGGCGGGCGCCATAGAGGTCCACCATCGCCTCGCTGACGTACACGCCGGGCAGCTCGCCGGCCGGGGGCAGGGCGCGGCCGAGCAGGGGGAGATCGCGCGCCGGGTCCCGCAGCGGGCGCGCCACCAGGCTCACCGCCGGCTTGGCCGGATCGAGCTGCAGCGGGCGCACGCGCAGCCCCTCGGCGCGGGCCACGCCCTCCACGCGCGCGGCCTCGCGCACGAAGGCCGGCGGCAGGTAGGCGGTGTCGCCCTGGCCCTGCGTGCCGCTGCGCACGTAGAGGTCGGCGGGCAGCACCGCGTCCAGCCACTCGGCCACGCCGTTGCGGAAGCTCGCGACCATCACGGTCAGCGCCACGGCCAGGCTCAGGCTGGAAACCACGCCGGCCATGGCGACGCTGGCCGCGTGCTGTTCATGGCGCGCGCGCTGCACCGCCAGCAGCGGCAGGGCCGAGCGCGGCTTCAGCCGCGCCAGCAGCAGCGCCACCGCTGCCGGCACGCAGGCGATGCCGCCCAGCAGCAGCAGCGCCACCGACACGTAGGCCGGCAGCGGCAAGCCCATCACCGGCGGCCCCAGCGCCGCCAGTCCGCCCAGCGCCAGCAGCGCTGGCGCGCGCCAGGCCGGGGCGCGGGGCGTGGCGCCGCCGATCATCTCCGG
>NZ_CALAOH010000110.1 GCF_937926365.1 uncultured Azohydromonas sp.
GGGCGCGGCGGGCAAGCGCGCGGCGGTGGCCGCCAGCGGCGTGCAGGCCGCGGCAGCCAGCAGGTTGCGGCGGGGCAGGCGCAGGTTCATCAGTGGCTCCCAGGCAAAAAATGTTGATCGGTCAACGGCGGCCGGCCGGTCCTTCAGGCCGCGGCCGTTTCGGCGGGCCGGGCCGTGTCCTCCAGCTCGAAGGCGCGCGTCTCCAGCTCCAGGAAGGCGCGCATGAAGCCCGCCAGCGCGGCGTAGAAGCCGCCGGCGTCGGCGGCCTCGATGTCGTCCAGGCAGCGCCCGGCCCAGGAGGCCAGGTGCGCCTCGAAGAAGAGCGCCTGCTGCGCCGGCGTGCGCCGCGGCAGCCCCGGCGCGCCGGTGATCAGCAGCCGCATCACCTCGCACAGCGCGCCCAGGTGGTCCTCGGGCTCGCCCACGCCGGCACGCCGGCGCAGGCCCAGCCGCGCCAACGTTTGGCGCAGCAGCGCCAGCGGCGTGTCCATCAGGAAGCCCGCCAGGTACAGGCTGGCATAGGGATTGAGCAGCGGCTGCCCGGCGCTCACGAACAGCGCGTCGAAGCGCTCGCGGATCGCCTCGCCGTCGCCGCGCGCGGCCGAGCGCAGCGCGTCCCAGGCGCGGCCCAGCGGCGTGCCGTCCTCGGCATAGGGATCGGGATCGGCCCCGGCAGCGGCCTCGACCGGGGCCGCGCCGCCCAGCGGCGGCGCCTGCGCCACGGCCAACAGCAGCGCATCGTCCGGCGGCGCCAGCAGCAGCCGCGCCAGCAGCGCGTACAGGTCCGCGCGCGACTGTTCATGCGGCGGCAGGGGAATTTCCAGCGGGTGCAACGGCATCAAGGCACTCGGATGACTGCATCGCAATACAGCAGCCGGTGTGCCCGTCATGCCCCGGGATAAGCCCGGCTCACAATCCCATTACCCGGAATTGGGCGGGAATTGGTCTTACCTCTGATCACCCCGCATTTCCCGACCGTAAGAAACCAAACGGGCATTGAATGCCGCATACCCGCCGCCTACGCTGTCTTGCCGAAGCAAAAGGAGTTGAGCATGAGGCTGCCGGGATATTGCATCGCAACATTGCTTACCCAGGCGGCGCTGGCCGTGACGGCGCAGGCGGCGCCTCCTCAGTACCGCGTCGAAGCCTTTGCCGGACCGCCCGGCGCTCTACGTTTCAGCGTCACCGAAATCAATAATGCCGGCAGTGTTTCAGGCACGCTGGTCAACCCGGTGACCGGCCGCGAAGAGGCTTTTCTCTACCACCGTGGGCGTTACGAAACTCCGGGCTCGCTCGGTGGGTTCGCGAGCGCGGGCATCGATGTCAACCGCCGCGGGCAGTTGCTCGTCAACACGCACGATGCCTTCCTGCATCCGCTGCAGGCTTTCGTGGTCAGCCGCGGCCGTGCCTCGGCCATTCCGCTGCCCACGGGCGCCACGGGCCCTGTCGTGGCCGTGGACATCAACAACGCCGGCCACGTGTTGGGGATCACGGCGGGCGGCGGCAGTGCCCTGCCCTTCATTTACGACGGCCAGGTCAGCCGCTTCATCGAGCTGCCCAGCGTGGAACGTCTCAATTTGGTGGGATTCAACGACCGGGACGAGATCGTGGGCGACATCTCTTTTCCGGACCGCAGCGATATTCAACCTTTCACCTTCAGCAATGGCCGTCTCACGGTGCTGCCGCTGCCGCCCGACGAGCCGCCGGTATTCAGGGATTTCACGCGCGTGTTTTCCACGCGCATCAACAATGCCGGTCAGATTCTCGCCAACGTCAGCGGCACGGTGGACGGGCATGTGGAGGACGAGGATTTTCCCGTCATCCACGGCGCGGGCGGCTACACGCAAATCGGCCCGACCAATACCTCCTTTTTCACGGACCTGAATGAAAAAGGCTGGGCGGTGGGCGGCCATGTCATCGACTTCGGCGATCCGCCCACGCTGCGGGCCGCGATTTACCGCGACGGCCAGTTTTTCGATCTCGACCGCCTGCTGCGGCCGGCCGACGCCGCCGTGTGGACGCTGAGCTCCAGCCATGCGCTCAACGACCGGGGACAGGTCATCGGCTTCGGCAACCTGGGGGCGTTCATCGCCACGCCGGTGCCCGAACCCGGCGCCCTGGCGCTGATGGTGGCCGGGCTGCTGGGCGTGGGTGCCGGGGTGCGGCGGCGCACGGGCTGAGTCCCGGACGGGCCGGTCCTTCACCCCGGCCAGTCCACCCGCACCGCCAGCCCGCCCAGCTCCCGCGAGCGCTCCACGTCCACCCGCGCCCCGTGCGCCGCCGCGATGCGGCGCACGATGGACCAGCCCAGGCCGCTGCCGCTGGCGCCGCTGCCCAGCACGCGGAAGAAGCGCTCGCCCAGCCGCGCGCGCTGCGCCTCGTCCAGGCCCGGGCCGCTGTCCTCCACCCACAGCCGCACGCCCGCCGCAGGAGCGTCCACGGGGCTGGGTGCCAGCGTGCCGGCTTCCGGACCCATCGCCTCGTCCGCTTCCGTGCCCGCATGCGCCAGCCGCACCCGCACCCGCGCGCCGGGCGGGCTGTAGCGGATGGCGTTGTCCACCAGGTTGCGCAGCAGCACCGCGGCCAGCGTCGGCTCGGCGCGCACGCGGCGGCCGGGCTGCGCCTCCAGCGACAGCTCCTGCCCGCGGTCCAGCGCCGCGGGGGCCGCGTCGGCCAGCACCTGGCGCGCCAGCTCGTCCAGCGCCAGCGGCTGCAGCGCCGGCGCGGCGGCGGCCTCCAGCCGCGAGAGCGTGAGCAGCTGCTCCACCAGCCGCGTGGCGCGCTCGCAACCCAGCAGCACCGACTCCAGCGCGTGGCGGCGCGGCGCCTCCTCGCCGGCCGCCAGGGCCACCTGCGCCTGCGCGCGGATCGCGGCGATGGGCGTGCGCAGCTCGTGCGCGGCATCGGCGGTGAAGCGGCGCTCGGCATCCATGAGCGGCGCGATGCGCGCGAACAGCCGGTTCAGCGCGTCCAGCATCGGCACCATTTCGGTGGGCGGCGTCGAGCCGGGCAGCCGCAGCGGCTGCAGCGCACGCGGGTCGCGCGCGGCGATGGCCGCGCCCATGTCGCGCAGCGGCAGCAGGCCCCGGCGCACGGCCCACCAGGCGCCGCCTACCAGCAGTGGCAGGGCCAGCACCACCGGCCACAGCATGCTGCGCAGCAGCACCCACAGGATCTGGTGGCGCGTCACCTCCTGCTCGGCCACGTGGACGCGCACCCCCTGCGCCAGGCCCGGCGTGGTGAACACGCGCCAGCGCTGGCCGCTGAACTCGCGATGGCTGAATCCCGGCACCAGGCTGGGCTCGCCCATGGGCTCCCGCGGCGCCTGCGCCGAGCGCACCCAGAGCAAGTCGCCATACCAGACCTGGAAGGCCACGCGCGGCGCGTAGCGGTGCAGCGTGGGCACGTTCACCATGTCGTCCGCGTCGGCGTCGTGCACCTGCGCTACGAGCATGCCCGCGGCCTGCGCCAGGTGCGCGTCCAGCAGTTCGTCGAGCGCGTCGTGCACGTCGCCCCAGGTCAGCGCCGCGGTCATCAACCAGACCGCCCCCACCAGGCCCAGCAGCAGCGCCAGCAGCCGGGCCTGCAACGAGCGCAGCGGCCCCGGTCCCGCGGGCCGCTCGGCCGCCCCGGGCAGGGGCGCCTCCACCGCCATCTCAGGCCACCGCGGGCTGGAGCGCGAGCCGGTAACCCACGCCGCGCACGGTCTGGATCAGGCCCGCGCCGAGCTTGCGGCGCAGGTGATGCACGTGCACCTCCACCGCGTTGCTCTCCACCTCCTGGCCCCAGCGGTAGAGCTGCTGTTCCAGTTGATCGCGCGACAACACCCGCCCGGCGCCGAGCATGAGCGCGTGCAGCAGGTCGAACTCGCGCGTGGAGAGCTGCACCGGCGCGCCATCGAGCGTGACGGCGCGCGTGGCGGCGTCCAGCTCCACACCCTGTGCGCGCAGCCGCTCCTGCGGCTGGCCGTGCGCGCGGCGCACCAGCGCGCGCAGCCGTGCCGCGAGCTCGTGCAGGTCCACCGGCTTGACCACGTAGTCATCGGCGCCGATGTCCAGCCCGCGCACGCGCTCGGGCACGCCGTCGCGCGCGGTGAGCACCAGCACCGGCACGCGGATGCCGGCCTGGCGCACGGTGGACAAGACGTCCATCCCGTCGCGGCGCGGCAGGCCCAGGTCCAGCACCGCCGCGGCGTGCACCTCGGCCAGCAGCTCGTACTCCGCAGCCACGCCGTCGCGTACCCAGTCCACCTGGAAACCCAGTTGCGACAGCCCCGCCTGCAGTCCGTCACCCAGCAGCGGGTCGTCTTCGGCCAACAGGATGCGCATGGCACTTCTCCCTCTTCTGCATCTTCATGCTGCGCTCGGTTCGGTGCGGGCGCATTGACCTGCGATCACTTCCGTCGCGGCGAATTGGAGCGGGGACGGCTTAAGACGGTCTGAACAGGGCGGCACGGCCGCACTCCAGCACCTGCGCCGCGGCCGCCAGCGCAGGCGCGGCCGCCAGTACCCGCGGTTCCGGTGGCAGCAGCTCCGGCGCGGCAACGGCGGTCCGCAAAGCCAGCGCGTCCGGCAGCACTCTTCAAAATTGTTAATAAGAATCGTTATCATTCGCTTTTCAATCAAAGAACACCAACGATTCCGGCCCGGACGCGAGCCTTCACGTCCCGGAGACCGGATCGGGTCTGACAGGAGTCCAGAGCAATGCATGACCGTGTGTCCGGCGGGCGTTTCCAGCGCCGTCCCCATCGGCTCAAACCCATCGGCGTCGGGGTATTGCTGGCGCTTCAGGGGGCCGCCTGGGCCCAGGCCGACGAGGCTCCTGAAGCCAGCCTGCCGGCCGTGGTCGCGAAGGAGCAGGCGCCCCGGGCCACCACGGAAGGAACGCGCTCCTACACCACTCGGCAGGCGGGCACGGCCACGCCGCTGGGCCTGCCGCTGCGCGACACGCCCCAGTCGGCGTCCGTGGTGACGCAGCAGCGCATCGAGGACCAGGCGCTGCGCACGGTGCTGGACGTGGTGGACAACGCCACCGGCGTGTCGGCGCGCCGCTTCGAGACCAACCGCGTGGACTTCAGCTCGCGCGGGTTCCAGGTCCGCAACCTGATGATCGACGGCGTGCCCACGACCTGGGACACGACCTGGAGCGCGGGCGAGGCCTTTGGCAGCCTGGCGCCTTACGACCGCGTGGAGATCGTGCGCGGGGCCACGGGCCTGACCAGCGGCACCGGCGACCCGTCTGCCGCGATCAACCTGGTGCGCAAGCGCGCCGACAGCCGCACCTTCAGCGGCTCCGCCGAGCTGGGCGTGGGACGCTGGGACCAGCGCCGCGGCATGGTGGACCTGTCGGCTCCCCTCAACGACAGCGGCTCGGTACGCGCGCGCGTGGTCGGCGAGTACCAGCGCTCGGACAGCTGGATCGACCTCAAGCGCGACGAGAGCAAGACGCTGTACGCGACGCTCAGCGCCGATCTGACGCCTCGGACCCGGTTGTCGGTGGGCCTGAGCCGGCAGGACAGCGACACGGACAGCCCGATGTGGGGCGGCCTGCCGTACTGGCATGCCGACGGCTCGCTCGCCGACTGGCCTCGCTCCAAGACCACCGCAGCCCGCTGGGCGCGCTGGGATTCCGAGCACGAAACCCTGTTCGCCGACCTGGAGCACCGCTTCGGCAACGGCTGGAAGGCGCGTGCCAGCCTCAACCGCGGCGACCGCCAGGGCGACACGCCGCTGCTGTACATGTATGGGGCCCCCGACCGCGTGACGGGCCTCGGCCTGAACACCTGGCCAGGTTGGTATCGCAACCGCACCCGGCAGGACGACGTGGGCCTGAACGTGAGCGGGCCGTGGCGGCTGGCCGGGCGCGTGCACGAGGCGGGCTTCGGCTACGCCTATTCCAAGAACCGCTTCAACGCCGACAGCCGCACCGCGCCGTTCGGCGTGGCCGGCGACTTCAACGCCTGGGACGGCTCCTATCCCGAGCCCGACTGGAGCCCGTGGGCCTTCTACCAGAAGGACCGCACCGAGCAGCACGCGGCCTACGGCGTCGTGCGCCTGAACGTGGCCGATCCGCTGCGCGTCATCCTCGGTGCGCGCGTAACGAATTACGAGAAGACCGGCGTGGACGCCGACGGCAGCACGCTCTACCGGATGAAGTTCGCGCGCGAGCTCACGCCGTACGTCGGCGCGATCTACGACCTGAACGACACCTACTCCTTCTATGCCAGCCACACTGGCATCTTCCAGCCGCAGCGGCTGCGCGACATCAACGGGCGCTACCTGGACCCCGTCGTCGGCAAGAACACCGAGGCCGGGATCAAGGGCGAGCTCCTCGACGGCCGCCTGAACGCCGCGCTGGCGGTGTTCCGCATCGAGCAGGACAAGCTCGGCCAGGCGACCGCGCTGGACGTTCCCGGCGGCTCGCCGGGCGAGAAGGCCTACGTGGAGTCGCAGGGCGCCACCAGCAAGGGCTTCGAGATCGAGGTGACCGGCGAGCTGCAGCCGGGCTGGAGCGTGAGCGCCGGCTACACGCAGTTCCGCGTCAAGGACGCAGCCGGCGCGGACGTCAACACGATCTACCCGCGCAAGCTGCTGCGCCTGTTCACCGCCTACCGGCTGCCCGGCGCGTGGAGCGCGCTGACGCTCGGCGGCGGCGTCAACTGGCAGTCCCGCACCTGGACCGGCGCGACCAACCCGCTGGGTGCCCCCGCCCGCATCGAGCAGGATGCCTATGCGCTGGTCAACCTGATGGCGCGCTACGACATCAACGCGCAATGGACGGCGCAACTCAACGTCAGCAACCTGCTCGACAAGAAGCACTACGGGCTGTTCGACGCGTTCGACCAGATCAGCTACGGCGAGCCGCGCAACGTGTCGCTGAGCCTGCGCTACAAGTTCTGAGCGCCATCATGCGAAGCGTCACCCTCAAGCGCTGGACCTGGGTGCACAAGTGGAGCAGCCTCGTCTGCACCGCGTTCATGCTGCTGCTGTGCGTGACCGGGCTGCCGCTGATCTTCCATCACGAGATCGGGCACCTGCTCGGCACGGAGGTGGAAGCCCCGCCCATGCCCGCCGACACGCCCAGGGCGAGCCTGGACCGGGTGCTCGCGGTCGCGCGCGCGCAGCATCCGGACCGCGTGGTGCAGTTCGTCTCCCAGCCCGAGGACAGCAACGACCTGTGGTTCGTCACGATGACGCCCACGCCCGATCCCACCGACGACTTCCGCTCGGTGGTGGTCGATGCGCGCACCGGCGAGGTGCTGGCGCAACCACGCTTCGACGAAGGCTTCATGTGGGTGATGCTCAAGCTGCACGTGGACCTCTTCGCCGGACTGCCGGGCAAGCTGTTCCTGGGGCTGATGGGCCTGCTGCTGCTGGCGGCCATCGTCAGCGGCGCGGTGCTCTACGGCCCCTTCATGCGCAAGCTGGAGTTCGGCGCCGTGCGCCGGGGACGGCGGCCGTGGCTGAAGTGGCTGGACCTTCACAACGTGCTGGGCATCGTGACGCTGATGTGGCTGTTCGTCGTCGGCGCCACCGGCATGATCAACACCTGGGCCGACCTGCTGATCAAGTACTGGCAGCACGACCAGCTCAGCGCGGTGCTGGCGCCCTACCGGGGCCAGCCGGTGGTGCCGCCGGCCGAGCGCGCGTCGGTGCAGCGCTCGCTGGAGTCGGCCTCGCAACACGCCCCCGGCATGGAGCTGTCCTTCATCGCGTTTCCCGGCACGGCCTTCTCCAGCCCCCACCACACCACGTTCTTCCTGCGCGGCAACGAGCCGTTGACTGCGCGCCTGCTGCAGCCGGTGCTGGTCGATGCCCGCAGCGCCGAGGTCACCGCGGCGCCGCGCCTGCCCTGGTACCTGACCGCGCTGCTGGTGTCCCAGCCGCTGCACTTCGGCGACTACGGTGGACGGGCGATGCAAATCCTGTGGGCGCTGCTGGACATCCTGTCCATCGTCGTGCTGGGCAGCGGGCTGTACCTGTGGCTGCGCAAGGGAAGCGCCGCGAATGCCGCAACGGACGCCGCGGCCGCGCAGCCGGCGGGGGTGTCGCCATGAGCCGGCCGCGCTCACCGTGGGCCTGGGCGACCTGGCGCTGGCCCGTCGTCCTGGCGCTGCTGACCGGCATCGGGCTGGCGTCCGGCCTGTTCAGCGACGGCGGCTTCGGCGATGCGCTGGCGGGCGCTTGCCTGGCGGCACCCGCGGCTGCGGGGCTCTGGTTCGGATGGCTGAGACGGTGAAGGACGCCGCGACACGTTCCGCGGCATCCCCGCCGGCGTAGGGGAACGGCGGTTGCCGCCGGGCAGCGGCGCCGCACCGGGCGGCGGCTCACCACGAGGAGACGTGCATGCCTTCCCCTTCCCTGGTTTCCTGGCCGCTGGCCGCGGCGCTGGCCGCGTGCAGCGGCGCCGTCCTGGCCCAGCAGCCGCTGGAGCGCGGCAGCGCCACGGTGCACCGCCTTGCGCCCGCGCAAGGCGAGTTCTCGGCCGCCATCGTCAACCGGCTGTCGGTGCCGCCGGGTTTCCGTGTCAACCTCTTCGCCTCCGGTCTGGGGCAGCCGCGCATGATGGAAGTCGGCCCCGACGGCACGGTGTACGTCACGCGGCGCAACCGCGGCGACGTGCTGGCCCTGCGCGACAACGACGGCGACGGCCGCGCCGATGAGCGCCGCACCTTCGCCTCGGGGCTGGAGGAGGTCAACGGCATCGCGCTGCAGGACGGGCAGCTGCTGCTGGCGGGCTCCACCACCATCTGGCGCACGCCGCTGGGCGGCAGCGCCGCGCCGCGGGTGCTCATCAAGGGCCTGCCCGATGCCGGCCAGCATCCCAACCGCATGGTGCGCGTGGCGCCCGACGGCACGCTGGTGGTGTCGGTGGGCAGCAGCTGCAACAACTGCGCCGAAGGCAACCAGGTCGAGCGCGCCACGCTCATCCGCTACACGGCCGAGGGCCAGCGCATCGAGGTCATCGCCAAGGGCTTGCGCAACACCATCGGCTACGACTGGCATCCGCGCACGGGCGCGCTGTGGGGCATGGACCACGGCAGCGACTTCCGCGGCGACCGCACGCCGCCCGAGGAGCTCAACCGCATCACGGCCGGCAAGCATTACGGCTGGCCGATCTGCTGGGGCGACCGGCAGGTGGACCCGCTGGCCGAGGCGCGCCCGGCCGATATCGCGCTGCGCCCGGGCGATGCCAAGCCGCTGGGCTCACCCCACATCACGCGCGAGCAGTTCTGCGCCTGGACCGTGCCGCCGGTGCTGACGCTGGCGGCGCATTCCGCGCCGCTGGCCATGCGCTTCTACACGGGCACGCAGTTCCCGGCCGAGATGCGCGGCGACGCCTTCATCGCGCTGCGCGGCTCGTGGAACCGGCGCGATCCCGTGGGCTACAAGGTGGTGCGGCTGCGCTTCGGCCCAGGCGGGCAGCCGAAGGGTTTCGAGGACTTCCTCACCGGCTTCCTCAACGCCGAGGGCACCGTGCAGTGGGGCCGCCCGGTGGGCATCGCCTGGCTGCCCGACGGCTCGATGCTGGTGTCCGACGATGGCAACGGCGCCATCTACCGGGTGCGCTACGGCGGCTGAGCCTCGGCCCCGCGGCGCAAGCGCAGGCGGGACGCAGCGCACGGACGGCCTGGGTGCGCGGCTTGCTAAACGATGGCCCCCGCACCGCAGGCACTGGCATGGACAAGCACCGCACGCTGCCGCGCGCGCCGCTGACGCTGTTCGCAGCCGGACTGGTGGCGGCGGCGCTCGCCGGGCTGTGGCAGCAGCGCGCCAACGACAACTTCGTGCGGGAGCGTCTGCAGGCCGCGGCAGAGCGGGCCGCCGAGGCCTTGCGCCGCCGGCTGCAGGCCTACGAATACGGACTGATGGGCACGCGCGGCGCCGTGCTGACCGCCGGCGACAGCGCGGAGATGCTCACGCACGAGCAGTTCCGCCGCTACGGCGCATCGCTGGACATCGAGCGCCGCTTTCCCGGCGTGCTGCGCTTCGGCTTCGTGCGGCGGGTACCGCCGGCCGGCGAGGCGGCTTTCGTGGAGGCCATGCGTCGCGAAGGGCGGCCGGACTTCCGGATCTACCAGCTGGAACCCCATGAGGGCGAGCGCTTCGTGCTGCAGTACACCGAGCCGAAGCGCTCCAGCAATCCGGCCGTGGGACTGGACCTGGCTTCCGAACCACAGCGGCGCGATACCGCGCTGGCGGCGCTGCGTGAGGGCGAAGCGCGGCTGACACCGCCGCTGGTGCTGTGGCCGGCCCGGGGGCCACGGCCAGCACCGCGAGGCTTCGTGCTGATGCTGCCCCTCTACCGCAGCCTCGCGCCGCCCGAGCCGGCGCAGCGCGAGGACCAGGGCTTCGGCTGGGTCACGGCCTGGCTGGAGGCCAACGAGGTGCTGCGCGACTTCCATGCCGAAGCCGGCGGCATCGCGCTGGCGCTGGCGGACGTGACGACGCCGCAGGCCCCGCGCCGCTTCCATGCCTCCGACACCTGGGTCGAGCCCGCCCCGGGCGCATGGCTGCACACGCTGACCCTGTCGCTGTACGGGCGCCAATGGCAGCTGCAGGTGCAGCCGCTGCCACCCTTCATCGCCCGGCTGCGGCTGCGCGAACCACTGGAGGTGAGCGTCGTCACCGGGGCCGTATCGGGCCTGCTGGCGCTGCTGCTGGCCGGGCGGCAGCGCGCGCGGGAGCGCGAGCGCGTGATCCAGGCCGGGCGCGAGCGCCTGGCCGCGGTGGTGGAAAGCTCGCACGACGCCATCATTGCCCACCTGCCCTCGGACCACGTCACCAGCTGGAACGCGGCCGCGCAGCGGCTGCTGGGCTGGAGCGCGCAGGAAGTGCTGGGGCGCACGCTGACGGAGCTCACCGTGCCGCCATGGCTGCGCGGCCAGGCGCAGCAGGTGATGGAGCGCGTGCAGCGCGGCGAGGACGTGCCGCCCTTCGACACGGTGCGCACGGACCGCGAGGGCCGGCTGCTGGAGGTATCGCTGTCGGTGTCGCCCACCCGCGACGCGCACGGGCGCGTCACGGGCGCGGCCACCACGCTGCGCGACCTGCGCGCGCAGCGCGAGGCGCAGGCGCGCATCGCGGAGCTCAACGTCACACTGGAGCAGCAGGTGCAACAGCGCACCGACGAGCTGCGCGCCATCCTGGCCAGCGCCGGCAGCGCCATCATCTGTACCGACCTCGGTGGCCGCATCACGCTCTTCAACCCGGCCGCAGAGCTGATGCTGCACCTGCCGGCGGCGGTGGCGCTGGGGCGTTCGGTCCTGGATCTGCACGACGCCGCGGAACTGCGCGCGAACGCCTGGCGCTTTCCGCAGGTGGTGCACGAGCACGCCGGGCAGTTGCCGCTGTGGTTCCAGGCCGCGCTGCAGCGGCACCCGGCACCCGGGACCGCCGGCGGCGACGGCGAGGCCGAGGCCGACGTGCGCGGCGAGTGGACCTACGTGCGCGGCGACGGCTCGCGCTTTCCGGGGCTGCTCAACGTGAGCCTGCTGCGCAACGGCAGCGGCCGCGCCGTGGGCTTCCTGGCCGTGATCGTGGACCTGAGCGAGCGCAAGGCGATGGAGGAAGCGCTGCGCCGGCGCACCGAGGAGGTGGAGGCGCTGGCCGCGCGCGAGCGCGCCATCCTCGCCGGCGCGGGCAGCGCGATCGTCGTCACCGACGCGTCGGACCGCATCACGCTGTTCAACGAGGCCGCCGAGCAGCTGACCGGCCATGCCCGCGCCGAGGCCCTGGGCCAGCGCGCCGTCGCGCTGCTCTTCGACGCCGAGGAGCTGCGCCAGCGCCAGCGCCGGCTGCAGGAAGCCCTGGGCCGCGCGGTGGCCCCGGGCGAGCTGTTCATGACGCGCACGCGCGGCGCCGAGGGCGGCGAGTGGCGGCTGCGGCGCGCCGACGGCACGCGCGTGCCGGTGCTGCTGGACGTGCGCACGCTGCGCGACGAGCGCACGCGCACCGTGGGCCTGATCTACGTGGCGGTGGACCTGTCCGAGCGCAAGCGGCTGGAAACCGAGCTGCAGCAGCGCACCGAGCAGGCCGAGGCCGCCAACCGCGCCAAGAGCGCCTTCCTGGCCAACATGAGCCACGAGATCCGCACCCCGCTCAACGCCGTCATCGGGCTGAGCCACCTGCTGCAGCAGATGCCGCTGGAGGGGCGCCAGCGCGAGTTCGTGGGCCACATCGCCGGCGCGGGCGAGCAGTTGCTGGCGCTGGTCAACGACGTGCTGGACCTCTCCAAGATCGAGGCCGGCGAGATGCGGCTGGAGCGCGTGCCCTTCGCGCTGGGCACGCTGCTGGAGCAGCTCGCGGCGCAGGCGCGCGTGCAGGCCGACCAGAAGAAGCTGGCGCTGCGGCTGCAGGCCGCGCCAGCGCTGCCGCCGCGCGTGTGCGGCGACCCGGTACGGCTGCGGCAGGTGCTGCACAACCTGCTGGGCAACGCCGTGAAGTTCACCCAGGCCGGCAGCGTGACGCTGCGGGTGCAGCCGCTGGCTCCGCCGCCGGAGCCTCCGCCCGGGCACGCGAGGCTGCTCTTCGAGATCGAGGACACCGGCATCGGCATTCCGGCCGAGGCGCAGGCGCGCATCTTCGAGGCCTTCACCCAGGCCGACAGTTCCACCACGCGGCGCTTCGGCGGCACGGGGCTGGGGCTGTCCATCGTGCGGCGGCTGGTGTCGCTCATGGGCGGCACGCTGGAGCTGCGGAGCACGCCCGGCCAGGGCAGCCGCTTCAGCGTGACGCTGGTGCTGGCGCTGCCGGAGGACGACGCCTGAGCCCGGGCCGGGACGAAGGCTCGGCCGCCCAGGCCGCCTCAAACCCGTGCATAAGTCTCGGGCTCCGCCGCTTCGAGGCGAACGCCCCGGGCACGCCCCGGGTCCGCTTGCGAGCCCTGTCAACCTGGCCCGCTAAGCTGGGCCGCGCCCCGGTTCCGGGCCGTGGGATGCCCGCGGCAGGCCGCCCGGCGCACCGGTCGCCAGCAGGGATTCCCGCTGTCATCCACGCCCCCGCAGCCCATTGCCATGAAACAGCCGCCCGCCATCCTGATCGTCGAGGACGAGGCCGTGATTGCCCTGGACCTGAAGCTGGAACTGCAGGACATGGGCTACCGCGTGCTGGGACCGGTGGCATCGGGCGAGAAGGCGCTGCGGCTCGCGGCGCAGGAGCCGCCGGACCTGGTGCTGATGGACATCCGCATCCAGGGCCCGCTCGACGGCGTGGACACCGCGGCGCGGCTGGGCACCGGCGGCGGGCCGCCGGTGATCTTCCTGACCTCACACAGCGACGACGAGACCGTGGCGCGCGCGGCGCGCACCGCGCCGCTGGGCTTCCTCACCAAGCCCTTCCAGCCGCGCGAGCTGCGCGCGGCCATCGAGGTGGGGCTGGCGCGCACGGCGCTGGAGCGCGCGCAGCGCGCGGCCGAAACGGCGCAGGCGCAGCGCGACGCGCAGGTGCAGCTGCTCTCGCGCGCCAGCCACGAGATGCGCACCCCGCTCAACGCGGTGCTGGGCTTCGCGCAACTGCTGCGCAACCTGCCCGGCAACGAGGGCCCGCTGGCGCAGCGCTACATCGGCCACATCGACGAGGCCGGGCGCCAGCTGCTGGCGCTGGTGGAGGACCTGCTGGACCTGCAGCAGGGCGCGGACGGCCTGCGCCAGGCGCTGCGGCCCCAGTCGCTGGTGCTGGCGGGCTGCGTGCAGGCCGCGCTGGAACCGCTGGGGGCCCTGGCGCAGACGCGGCGCGTGAGCATGCACAGCCACGGCATCGCGCCGGAGCTGCGGGTGTGCGCCGATGCGGCGCGGCTGCAGAAGGTGCTGACGGCGCTCGCGTCCAACGCCATCCGCTACGGCCGCGAAGGCGGCCACCTGTGGGTGCAGGCGCAGGCGCTGGACGGGCGCGTGCGCATCACGCTGGCCGACGACGGCGAGGGCATCGCGCCGGAACGGCAGGCGCAGCTGTTCCAGCCCTTCGCGCGCGCGGGGCGCGAGCATTCCCCCATACAGGGCACGGGCCTGGGCCTGGTCACCGCGCGCACCCTCGCGCAGGCCATGGACGGCTCGCTGGAGTTGCACAGCAGCCCCGGCCTGGGCACGGTGGTGAACCTGGAACTGCCCGCGAGTTGAACCCGGCAAGCAAGGAAACGGACACCGGACACGAGGCGTCCGAACCCAGGGAAAACCCGCATTTGCCCTTCATGTAATTGATACAGGTTAATTGGGGCGGCATTTTCAAATGACCGGCTGTCCCGTGAAATCTTTTCATGCGTTTTGAAAGCGCTTTGAAAATTCCCCATGCCAAGAAACTCCCACGCGGCCGGCTGATAAGCGCGCACTCTGCAGATCTTGGAAAGCAGGCCAATATCTGCTTCCAACTCGCACTTGGGAGTGAAGTGATCCTTTCGGGTTGAGCCCTTCGATAAGCTCAGGAGAGCCCTGTCGAAGCCCTGCGGCTGCATCCGAGCGCCTGCCCTTCGACACGCCTGTGCTGAGCCTGTAGAAGGGCTCAGGGCGAACGGGATGGGCTTCAATCTCGAAGGCGAACTGGAATGAAACCGGCCGAGAAATAAAATAAATCCTCCAGCCGCAAGCCTCATGCTGCACTGCAGCAACTAAAATCCCGCCATTCAGCTCGCGCGGGCAGACGCGGCTGCCGTCACCCTTCCCGGCCGAAGCCCGCGCTCGTCGTCCCGGCTCGATCGTTCCGAACGTCGCGTGCTCATTTCGCCCTTGTTTCGCCAGCGCCAGCCACGCCTGCGCACCCTGTTGACCCTGATGGCGCTGCTGCTCAGCACGCTGGTGGCGGGCGTGATGGCGACGCTGCGCACGACGCAGCTCGATGACCAAGTGCAGGCGGCCACCGGTGCGCTGGGCCTGCAGCAGGCCGCGGGCGTGATGGCGGCGGTGGATTCGGACCTGGGCCGTTTCGGGCTGGAGCTGCAGGCGCAGGCGCGGCTGATCGAAGAGTTGCGGCTGCTGGACCAGCCGCAGCGACTGCAGGCCCTGGTGGCCCGGCTCTATGCCGGGCCCAGCTTTGTCTGGGCCGGCGTCACGGACGCGCACGGCAAGGTGCGCGCGGCGCTGGACGGGCTGCTGGTGAACGTGGACGTGTCGCAGCGCGACTGGTGGGGCGCCGCACGGCGGGGGTTGCATTTCGGCGACGTGCACGAGGCCAGCCTGCTGGCCAAGCTGCTGCCGCAGCGGCACTCGGGCGAGCCTTGGCGTTTCGTGGACATCGCCGTGCCGCTGCGCGACGCCGCCGGCGGCTTTGCCGGGGTGCTGGCGGTGCACCTGTCCTGGCCCTGGCTGCGCGAGCGCATCGGGCTGTATGCCCGGACGTCACCCGCGCAGGGGGCGCAGCTCTTCATCGCCGGGCGCGACAGCCGCCAGCGCCTGGGCCCCGGCGGCGAGGCCGGCGCGCCGCTGCCGCCGGCCGTGGTCGCGACGCCGGAAGGCTCGGCGCTGCTGAAGTGGCCGGACGGCCGGCGCTACGTCACCTCCTGGAGCGCCAGCCGCGGCAGCGCGCCCTACCCCGGCCTGGGCTGGGTGGCACTGGTGCGCACGCCGGTGGAGGCGGTGCAGGCCGCCAACGCCACGGCGGCGCGCTGGACCTGGGGCGCGGCGGCGCTGGGCGTGGCGGGCACCACCGCGCTGGCGTGGCTGCTGTCCACGCTGGTGCTGCTGCCGCTGGGGCAGTTCGTGGCCCGCGTGCGCGGCATCGCCGACGGCGCGAGCGTGCCGCCGCCACGGCTGCTGCCGGCGGAGTTCGCCCGCATGCACGAGGTGGTGCTGGAGCCGGTGCAGCGGCTGCACGAGAAGGAGGCGGCGCTGCGGGCCTCGCTGGAGGACGTGCGCGGCGGCTTCGACAGCGTGGGCCGGGCGCTGCCGGGCATCCTGCTCACGCGCGTGCACGGCCCCGACGGCGTGCACTACGGCCACCTCAGCGCCTCAGCCTCGTTTTACCTGGGCGTGCCGCGCGAGGAGATCCTGGCCGACCGCGGCGACCGCGCCTGGCTGCGCCGCGTCGAGGCCGAGGACGCGCGGCGCATCGCCGCGCTGCTGCCGCGCGTGGATGCCGGCGAGGCGCTGGACTTCGACTTCCGCGTGCAGGGTGACGACGGCCGCTGGCGTTGCCTGCACGCCATGCTGGTGCCGCGCGAGGACGGCCCGGCGCAGGCGCGGCGCGTGGTGGACGGCATCGTGCTCGACGTCACGGCGCTGCAGGAGGCGCGCGCGCAGGCGCAGCGCGCCAGCGAGGCCAAGGACCGCTTTCTCGCCACCATGAGCCACGAGCTGCGTACGCCGCTCAACGCCCTGCTGGGCTACGCGCAGCTGTTGCGCACGCGGCTCGCCGATGCGCAGGATCGGCAAAACGCCGAGCGCATCGGCCAGGCCGGCGAGCAGCTGCTGCGCATCCTCAACGAGGTGCTGGACCTGACCAAGGTCGAGGCCGGGCGGCTGGAGCTGGAGCGGCTGCCGCTGCGCCTGGAGGCCGTGCTGCGGAACTGCCACGAGCTCTTCGCCCCCAACGCCGCCGGCCGGGGGCTGCAGCTGGCGCTGGCGCTGCCGCCGCGGCCGCTGCCCTGGGTGCTGGGCGACGCGGCGCGGCTGCAGCAGGTGCTGTCCAACCTGCTGTCCAACGCGCTGAAGTTCACGCACGAGGGCAGCGTGACGTTGGCGCTGGCGGTGGAGCACGGTGCGCCGGGCGCGGGGCCGCTGTGGGTGCGGCTGGAGGTGCGCGACAGCGGCATCGGCCTGAACGAGGAACAGCGCCGGCGCCTGTTCGAGCCTTTCCAGCAGGCCGACAGCGCCACGGCGCGGCGCTACGGCGGGACGGGGCTGGGGCTGTGGATCAGCCGCCGCTTGGCGCAGGCCATGGGCGGCGACGTGGCGCTGGACTCCGCGCCCGGGCAGGGCACGACGGTGCGGCTGCGCCTGCCTTTCGAGCGCGCGCCGGACGCGGCGGTGGCGCAGGCCATCGGCGCGGCGGCGCCGGCCGAGCCCAGCCCCGCCGCCGGGCTGCGGGTGCTGGTGGTGGACGACGTCGCCATCAACCGCGAGGTGCTCGGCGCGCTGCTGCGCCATCTGGGCCACGGCGTGGAGGAATGCGGCGATGGCGAATGCGCCATCGCGCGCGTGGCCGCGCAGGACATCGACCTGGTGCTGATGGACGTGGAGATGCCGGGCATGGACGGCCTGGAGGCGGCGCGGGCCATTCGCGCCCTGCCCGGCGCGGCGGGCTGCGTGCCGCTGTGGGCCGTCACGGGCCGCGTCTACGAGCAGGACGTGGCGCAGGTGCAGGCCGCGGGCATGGACGGGCACCTGAGCAAGCCGGTGAACCTGGCGGCGCTGGGCGAAGTGCTGCGCACGGTGCAGGGGCAGCGGGCCGGCGCGGCGGTACGGTAATCGGTTCCCGCGAGCCACGGTGCCCGCCCCCCAGGCACCGTCCCGGCCCGTGGGCCGCGCGCGGCGCGCACGCGCGGCGAACCATGGTTGCGTCAACCCGGTCCAGCCCCGGGCAGGGCGAAAATGCTTTCTTACTTCACCACTTGAAAACAGGGATGAGCGACGAGAGCACCACCGTGCTCGGCGCGCTGCGACAAGCCTGTGCCGAACGGCACCAGGCCATCGAGGCGTTGCTGAAGCTCGACCAGGCACTGGACCGCGAGCACTACGCGCGCGTGCTCACCGGCTTCGGCGCCTTCGTGCCGTACTGGGAGGCCCGGCTGCGCCCGCGGCTGCCGTGGCGGCTGCAAGGCTGGTTCGACGACCGCTCGCGGCTGCTGCTGCTGCAGCGCGACCTGGCGGCGCTGGGCCTGGCGCCGGCCCCGGTGGCCGACCCCGTGGCCGACCTGGACCTGCCCGACCGGGCCGCGCTGTTCGGCTCGATGTACGTGCTCGAAGGCTCGGCGCTGGGCGGCAAGCTCATCGCCCGCCGCGTGCACGCCCAATGGGGCATGGGCCCGGACAACGGCGCGGCCTACTTCCACGGCTGGGGGCCGCACACCGGCGCGCTGTGGGCCGACTTCCGCGAGCGCCTGGCGCACGAGGTCGGCACCTCGGAGCAGGAGATCCGCAGCGCCTGCGCCGCGGCCATCGCCACCTTCGACGCGCTGCTGTGCTGCTTCCGCCAAGTGCTGGGCGAGCTGCCGGCCGAGAACGCCTGATGGAGTTCAAGCAGTTCATCAAGGCCATCGCCGAGCTGGGCCTGTTCTGGGCGGTACTCAACGAGCCGCCGCCCGGCTCGGTGCGCCCGCAACGCCAGGGAAGCTGAGCCCGCTTCCCGGCCTTCGGGCCACGGCCGCCGTACCGGTACGCCGCTTGCTGAAGCACGCCGATGCGCCGGCGAAACCTTGTCCTGTACGCCGGCATTGCCGTGCCGCGCATGAATGAATGACACGAACCGATCACGCCGAGGGATGGATGGGCCAGGAGCGCCGACCCGGCGCGCCGCTCGGGGGCTGACGCATGGACCCACTGCCGCCTGAGCTGGCCGACTGCGCCAACGAGCCCATCCGCGTACCCGGCGGCATTCAGCCGCACGGGCGCCTGGTCGCGCTCGCCGCCGACGACGGCCACCTGGTGGCATTCAGCGAGAACTGGCCCGCGGCGCCATCGCTGGACGGATGGCCGGGCTGGCTGCCGGCGCGCCTGGCCGCGCTGCGCGCCGGCGAGGCGCCCGCGGCGCTGGGCACCGTGGCGCTGGAAGGCCGGCGCTGGGACCTCACCGGCCACCGCGTGGATTCGCTGGCGCTGCTGGAATTCGAGCCCGCGGCCGAGCCGCTGGGGCTGCAGGCGCCGGTGTACGACCTGGCGCGGCGCTTCCTGCCGCGGCTGCAGGAGGCCCACGCGGTCACCGCGCTGCTGGCGCTGGCCACCGAGGAGCTGAAACGGCTCACCGGCTTCGGCCGCTGCCTGGCCTACCGCTTCGACGACGAAGGCCACGGCGAGGTGCTGGCCGAGTCGCTGGACCCGGGCTACGACGCCTACCTCGCGCACCGCTTCCCGGCCTCGGACATCCCGCCGCAGGCGCGGCAGCTGTACCTGCTCAACCAGATCCGCCTGATCCCGGACGCCAACTACCAGCCCGTGCCGCTGCGCTGCGTGGACGCGCGCTGGCGGCCCACGGACATCGACCTGTCCTGGGCCGCGCTGCGCAGCGTCTCGCCGCTGCACCTGGAGTACATGCGCAACATGGGCACGCTGGCGTCGATGTCGGTGTCCATCGTCGTGCGCGGGCGGCTGTGGGGGCTGATCTCCTGCCACGACCACGCGCCGCGGCCCGTGCCCTTCGAGACGCGCGTGGCCTGCGAACATCTGGCGCGGCTGCTGTCGCTGCAGATCGAGGCGCGCGAGGACAACGCCGAGGTGGCCACGCGGCTGGAGCTGCGCCAGATCACGCTGGAGATCGTGTCGCACCTGGCCGAGAGCGACGCCACGCTGCGCCAGCTCGCCGAGGAGCCGGTGCTGCTGCGCCTGGCGCGCGCCGCCGGCGCGGCGGTGGTGCTGGACGGCGATTGCTGGACCCTGGGCGAGTGCCCGCCGGTGCCGCGCATCCAGGAGCTGACCCGGCGCATCGCGCTGCTCGGCCGCGAGCTGTTCCACAGCGACCGGCTGTCGGAGCTGCTGCCGGAGATGGCCTGCGGCGACACCGCCTCCGACGAGGGCGGGCATGCCGCCGCCGGGGTGCTGGCGATCTCCATTTCGCAGGTGCACCGGCACTGGATCCTGTGGTTCCGGCCCGAGGTGGTGCAGACGGTGCGGTGGGCGGGCAACCCGCGCAAGCCGATCGCGGCGGCCGACGGGCGGCTGCATCCGCGGCGCAGCTTCGAGAGCTGGCAGGAGCAGCTGCGCGGGCGCTCGCTGCCCTGGGCCAGCGGCGAGCTCGCCGCGGCGCTGGAGCTGCGCCAGGCGCTCATCGGCATCGTGCTGCGCCGCGCCGAGGAGATGGCCGAGTTCGCCACCGAGCTGGGCCGCGTCAACAAGGAGCTCGAAGCCTTCTCCTACACCGTCTCGCACGACCTGCGCGCGCCCATGCGCCACATCGCCGGCTACGTGGACCTGGTGCTCGACGGCGACAGCGAGCGGCTGGGCGAGCGCTCGCAGCGCTACCTCAACCACGTCAAGGAGGCCGCCACCTACGCCGGGCGGCTGGTGGACGCGCTGCTGGACTTCTCGCGCATGGGACGCGCGGCGCTCAAGCGCGGCGAGATCAACACCAACCTGATGGTGGCCGAACTGGTGCGCGAGCTGTCGCAGCAGCAGGGCGAGCGGCCGGTGCGCTGGCAGGTGGCGCCGGCGCTGCCCAACCTCTGGGGCGACCCGCTGCTGATGCAGGTGGTGGTGCGCAACCTCCTGGGCAACGCGCTCAAGTACAGCCGCGGGCGCGACCCCGCGGTGATCGAGGTGCTGCCCCTGCGCCGCCCCGACGGCGCCGGGCTGGAGGTGCGCGACAACGGCGTGGGCTTCCAGATGAAGTACGTGGACAAGCTCTTCGGCGTGTTCCAGCGCCTGCACCCGGCCGAGGAGTTCGAGGGCACGGGCATCGGCCTGGCCAACGTGCGCCGCATCGTGGAGCGCCACGGCGGCAGCGTGTGGGCGCGGGGCGAGCCCGGGCACGGCGCGACTTTCGGTTTCTTCCTTCCCTCCCGAGCCCAGGAGCCTTGATGCTCAAGCCCATTCTTCTCGTCGAAGACGACCCACGCGACCTGGAGCTCACGCTGGTGGCGCTGGAACGCAGCCAGCTCGCCAACGAGGTGGTCATCGTGCGCGACGGCGCCCAGGCGCTGGAGTACCTGCAGCGCGAGGGCGAGTGGGCCGAGCGTCCCGCGGGCAACCCGGCGGTGATCCTGCTGGACCTCAAGCTGCCCAAGGTCAACGGGCTGGAGGTGCTGCAGGCCGTGCGCGCCTCCGAGACGCTGCGCAGCATCCCGGTGGTGATGCTGACCTCCTCGCAGGAGGAGTCGGACGTGGTGCGCAGCTACGCGCTGGGCGTGAACGCCTACGTGGTCAAGCCGGTGGAGTTCAAGCAGTTCATCAACGCCATTGCCGAGCTGGGCATGTTCTGGGCGGTGCTCAACGAGCCGCCGCCGGGCTCGGTCAAGGCCTCGCGGCCGCTGGAATGAGCCGGGGAGCACGGGCATGAGCGACTTCCGCGACCAGCCGCTGCGGGTGCTGCTGCTGGAGGACTCGCGCTTCGACGCCGAGCTCATCCGCGAGGCGCTGCGCAGGCACTACCCGCGCGCGGCGGTGCGCGTGGTGTGCGACGAAGGACGCTTCACCGAGCAGTTGCGCGGGGGCGGGCTGGACCTGATCCTCTCCGACTACGAGCTGCCGGGCTTCAGCGGCGCGCAGGCGCTGGAGCTGGCGCAGACGCTGGCGCCGGGCCTGCCCTTCATCTTCGTCTCCGGCGTCATCGGCGAGGACAACGCGGTGGAGCTGCTCAAGCGCGGCGCCACCGACTACGTCAGCAAGAGCCGCCTGGAGCGGCTGCCAGTGGTGCTGGAGCGCGCGCTGCGCGAGGCGGCCGAGCGCGAGGGGCGCGGTCGCGCCGAGCGCCAGCTGCGCGAGGCCGACGCGCTGTTCGCGCGCGTGGTGGACGCGCTGCACGACTACGCCGTGGTGGTGCTGGACACCGAGGGCCGCATCCGCAGCTGGAACCGCGGCGCGCAGGACGTGTTCGGCTTCGCGCGCGAACAGGTACTGGGCCACCGCGCCGACCTGCTCTACACGGCCGAGGACCGGCAGGCGCGGGTGTTCGAGTCGGGGCTGGAGCAGGCGCTGTGCGAGGGCAAGGCCGCGGACCTGCGCTGGATGCTGCGCATCGACGGCACCCGGCTGCGCGCTGAAGGGCTGACCATGCCGCTGCACGACGACGCGGGGCGGCACAGCGGCTTCTGCAAGCTGGTGCACGACGTGACGCAGGCGCATGCGCACGAGGCGCGGCTGCGCGCGGCCAAGGAGGAGGCGGAGCAGGCCAACCAGGCCAAGGACCGCTTCCTGGCCATGCTCTCGCACGAGCTGCGCACGCCGCTGACGCCCATCGCCTCGGCGGTGTACCTGCTGGAGCAGGTGGCGCAGATCCCGGCGCAGTACCGCAAGCTGCTGCCCATGATCCGGCGCAACGTGGCGCTGGAGGCACGGCTGATCGAGGACCTGCTCGATCTCACCTCCATCACCGCCGGCAAGCTCACGCTGCACCTGCAGCCGGTGGACCTGCACCGGCTGGTGCACGCGGTGGCGGAGATGCTGGCCGACGACGTCAGCGCCAAGCGGCTGCGGGTGACGCTGGCGCTGGAGGCCGCGGACAGCACCGTGATGGCCGACGAGGCGCGCATGCAGCAGGTGCTGTGGAACGTGGTGCGCAACGCCATCAAGTTCACGCCCGAAGGCGGGGGCATCGTGCTGCGCACGTCGAGCGCGGACGGCGAGTTCCGCTTCACCTGCACCGACGACGGCATCGGCATCGCCGCGGAAGCGCTGCCGCAGCTGTTCACGCCCTTCCGCCAGGCCGACGGCGACGTGCAGCGGCGCTTCGGCGGCCTGGGGCTGGGGCTGGCCATCGCGCGCGGGCTGGTGGGCGAGCATGGCGGACGCATCGAGGCCGCCAGCGACGGCCTCGGCTTGGGCACCACGGTGACGATCCGCGTGCCGCTGTCGCAGCAGGCGCCGCATCCCGTGGACGGCACGGCGCTGCCCGCGCAGGACGGGGACGACGGCACGCGGCTGCTGCTGGTCGAGGACAACGAGGACGCGGCCGAGGCGATGCGGCTGTCGTTGGAGGGGCTCGGCTACCGCGTCACGCACGTGGGCACGCGCGCGGACGCGCTGTCGGTGGCGCGCCGCGGGCACTTCGACGTGGTGCTGACCGACCTGGGCCTGCCCGACGGCAGCGGCATCGACGTGGGGCGCGAGCTGTGCGGCTCCTGCCCCGTGATCGCGCTCAGCGGCTACGGCACGCCCTCGGACGTGGAGCGCTCGACGCGCGCGGGCTTTTCAGGGCACGTGGTGAAGCCGGCGGACCCGAGCGCGGTGCATTCGCTGGTGCAGCGGGTGCTGGCGCAGCGGGCGGCGTGAAGGGAGCGTGAAGGCGGCGGCCACGCGCCGCCTCAGCCGCGCGGCTGCCGCATCGCCTGCTGGATCTTCTTGTCGGTCTTGTACTGGCTCAGCGCATACACCGCCCAGATGGCGGCCGGCAGCCAGCCCAGGATGGTGATCTGCAGGATCAGGCAGATGACGCCGGCGATCGGCCGGCCGATGGTGAAGAAGACCACGAAGGGCAGGAATATCGCGAGCAGCAGGCGCATGAGGGGGCTCCAGTTCCGGGGCGGCGTCGGCTGCCCCGGTCAGCAAGCGCCATACCGCCGTGCGCCGCGGTGTTCACCAGTAACTCAAATGGTGCTTCATCGCCCACGCCAGCGCGAAATCGACCGCGGTGGGTTTCAGGTGCAGGCTTTCCATGGCCATCCACAACCAGAGCAGTGCAACGTTCATAGCGAGACCCCCTGCTGAGAATATCGATCCAGGGCCGGGAGCGGCCGTGGACAAATACTAGCGTGCGCATTTTCAATGTCCCGCGCATGCCGCGGTTATTTATGCTCCCAGGAGCAAACTCCCGGGGAAAGCCCCCCAAGACCATGACAAAGCTCCCGGGCGGGACAACCCCAAAAAAGGGGGTTGGAAAATCATTCGCCAGCCACTAAGCGCTCATCGATTTCCTGGAACACCTCCTTGGCGACCAGCAGCGCGTTCACGGCGGCCGGGAACCCGGCATACACCGCCATCTGCATGATGACCTCGACGATGTCCTGCTTCGAGCAGCCCACGTTGAGCCCGCCCTGGATATGCGCGCGCAGTTCCTTGGGCGAATGGCCGAGCGTGACCAGCGAGGCGATGGTGGCGATCTGGCGCTCACGCGGCGAGAGAATGCCGCGGGCGTAGATGTCGCCGTAGGGAAACTCGATGATGAAGCGCGCAAACTCCGGCGCAATATCGCCCAGCGCCTTCATCACGCCTTCGCCGATATGGCCGTGAATGCTGCAAAGCGTGGCCTGCCCACGCTGGAAGCGGTCTGAATCCATGCATTGAATCCCGGAGTGGCAAAACCCGCCATCTTAAGAGCCGGCGCTTGCCAACCGCGAGCGGCGCAGCCCGCCGGGCTCAGTGCGCCGAGCTGCGCAGCGCCTCGCGCGCGAGTTCGTCGATGCGGGCGGTGATGTTGGAGAGTTCCTTGGTCACCACCGAGAACTCGCGGCCGGAGGACTGCGCGCGGGCCGCGGCGATCTGGGCATTGAACAGGACGATGCGCGCCTCCCTGGCGATGGACTCGATCTCGCTGATCACGCCCACGAGTTGCTGCTTGGCCTGCTGCGCCTGCCGGCGTGCCAAGTCCTCGTACAGCTGCGTGATGCCGTTGAGGATACTCAGCAGCGGCGTGGCGCTCTCCACCAACCGGTTGAGCAATTCGGCGGAGCCGCGCACCTTGTTTCCAATGGCATCCTGCGTCTTCCGCGCCAGCTCAATGAATTCTCCGATCGCCCGGTCGCCACCATCCGTCACATAAGCCTGCTGCAATTCCGGGCAGAAAACTCCCGGCATCTCGGAATTTCCACGCATCAGGTCGGCATGGGCTTTTTCAAAAATAGAAAGTGCTTCCCTCGAAACTTCCAGCGCACCGGTTTTTCCCTTGAGCGCCAGCACGGCGTAGAGCACCACGCGCTGCGAGGTAAAACGTCGGCGCCCGGAAAGGTTGATAAGCTTTCCAAATACCTCGCCGGTCAGGCCCGATTGAGGTACGGCAACGGCATGCTGGCCGGCACGTTGAATGGCAGGCGCCACAGTACTGATCCGCATGAATCCACCCTCCTTTGGTTTCCACCGTATCGCGCACCACGACGGGGCGCGAATTTCTTCTTGACGTGGAGCAAGCAGGATCCATACCGGGAAAACCAGAATCGTGCTTGGCAGGGAGAATTTCAGGCGGGATTCCAGCGCAGGGTGATGACAGTGGAGCGCTCCAGGGCGGCCCAGCGGTGGTGCAACCCCGCGCCCCACGCGGCGTAGTCGCCGGGACGCTGCAGCAACACGCTGCGCGTGAGCGCGGCGGGAAAACTGGGGTCGGTGCTGCAGTCGATCCGAAAGCGGGACCCGGCGCTCGCCAGGATCGACACCGGGCGCCCTTCGCTCAGCGGCTTGCCCAGACCGCTCTCGTGGCCCGCAGGATGGTCGAACCACTTGATGCACAGGCCGTGCACGGGCCGATTCCGTGGCACGTGAAGCAGCTCGCCGGGACCGTGGCGCGACCAGTCGCTGAAGCCGATGAACCAGCCCGTGCCCTGGGTGTCGGCGTCGTGAGCGTTGCCGGAGATGAGATCCATGTCGTCAGTGCCGTCGATGTCGTCTTGGCGCAGGCAGGCTTTCGGGCAAGAGCCACGCCCAGGTCTGACAGGCCTTCAAGGTGATGGCGTGGCGGCCGGTGACAGGGCCGGACCGCATGCCGCGCCATCGGCGGTCCCGGGCTCCAGCCCCAGCAGCAGCTCCGGCAGGTTCGCCGCGCCCCACTGTGGCGGGCGCGGCGCCGGCGGGACGGGTTCCCAGGAAAAGCGTTCCTGCGGCAGAGCCAGGGGCAGCAGCGGCGGCGGCGGCTCAAACTTGTCGGCCGCAACGTCCACGCCGAGCCAGTCGAGCACGCGCCTGTGCCATGGAGTAACAGGCGGGGCGGAAGGAGCGTCCATGGGCGTGGAGTTGCAATCGCCGTTCCAAAAATGGTGCGCTGCACAAGAAAAGTCCCGTGATTCGGGGAAATTCCGGGGCTGTGAGTCCGGTATGGCCGGGCCGCGGGCCGCGCACGGGGGCCGCATCGGCGAGTTGGGCGCCAATGTCCATGAGACCGGCGCCGCGGTCCCCGCGTGTTTCCCCGAAGCCAAGCGGAAAAACCCGCCCCAGCGTGAAAAAACTGCGGCCAGCGCCTACGGGAACACGGCATGCCCGCCTACGGCGCCGGCCCGGTCGCTGTCCCAGAGTGGAGCGGCCGGCCAATGCCGGTACGAACCCGACAAGGAGCACGAGATGAACAAGGACCAAGTGAAGGGACGCATCGACGACGCCAAGGGCCGCATCAAGGAGGCTGCGGGCGACCTCACCGGCAATCGCCAGATGCAGCAGGAAGGCCGCGCCGACCAGGTTGGCGGCACCGTGCGCAAGAACGTTGGCGACGCCAAGGAAGAGGTCAAGAAGGGCATCGACAAGCTTTGAGCCGCATGACGCCGCACACGACCCTGGGGCTGCCGCATCGGCGCCCCCCGCCCGCGCTGTGGGCCCACATCGAGCCTCCCGAGCCGGTGATGCCGCCCTCGCCCGCGCCGGCGCCGCTGCCCCCGGGGCCGCCGCCCATCGGCGACCCGGTCCCGGGCCCCACGGACCCCACCCCGCCGGCTCCTCCGCCGCCGGCGCCGATGTAGTCCAGCGACGCGCTGCGCCGGCGCGCCTCAGTGCGCGCCGTTCGCGGCGCCTTCGTCCGCCCCCCGCAAGCCCAGCCCCCGCAGCAATGCCGCGGCGGCCAGCGCGCACAGCGCCAGCGTCCACACGATCACCGCGCCGGTGGGCCAGTCCAGCAGCGCCGACAGCGCCAGCCCCAGCACGTAACCTGTCGCGCCCACGGCGTAGCCCGCCAGCAGCCGGGCACGGCCGCGCAGCGCCGTGGTGGCCAGCGCCGGGACGATGAGGCTGGTGAACACCAGGTACACGCCCACGAGTTGCACCGAGGCCGTGACAGCCAGCGCGAAGGCGGCATAGAAGCCCAGCCGGCCCAGCCGCCGCGGCAGGCCCGAAGCCATGGCCGCCAACAACAGCAGCGTCAACAGCGCCAGCCCCACGAGCTGCGGCGGCTGCACCCATAGGATCTGTCCGACGAGCAGGTCCTTCAGGTGCTCGCCGCCATGCGGGTGGTTGGCCAGCAGCAGCAAGCCGGCGCAGGCCGCCAGCACGAACAGCACGCCGATGAGCGCCTCCTGCTGGCGCGGCGCGCGCCGCTCGGTCCAGGTCAGCAGCAGCGCGCCCAGCAGCGCCGCGCCCACCGCCGCGCCCTGCACCGCCAGGCCGCCTTCGGGCAGGCCCAGCGTGTCGGCCGCGATCACGCCCAGGCCGGCGATCTGCGCGATGGCCAGGTCGATGAAGACGATGCCGCGCTCCAGCACCCGTGTACCCAGCGGCACGTGCGTGGCCAGCACCAACAGCCCGGCCAGCAGCGCCGGGCCCAGGATGCCGGGGTCCAGCGCCTCCCAGTTCATGGCTTCCGCCCCGCCGCGGCCAGCAGGCGCGCCAGCGTGTCGTCGTAGAGGCTGAACAGGTCCCGGGCCGCGTCGCTGCCGCCCACGGTGAAGGGCAGCTTCACGGACGGGATGCCGGCGTTGCCGCTCAGCCAGTCCGAGGGCTTTGGGTCCTGGTAGGCGGCGTGGATCACCATCTTCGCCGGCATGCTCTTCAGCGCCGCCAGCACGGCCTGCAGCTGCGCCACCGAGGGCTCCACGCCCGGTTTGGGCTCCAGCACCGCCACCTCTTTCAGGCCCAGCCAGTCGTAGAGGTATGGAAAGCCCTTGTGCTGCGACGCCACCGGCAGGCCCTTGAGGGGAGCGGCCTGCGCGTTCCAGCGCGCCAGCGCCTGCTGCCAGCGCTGGTTGAAGTCGCGCTCGCGCTGCTGATACTCGGCGGCATGCGCGGCGTCGATCTGCTGCAGCCGCGCCGACAGCGCCGCGGCCACCAGCGCGATGTTGCGCGGATCGGTCTGGATGTGCGGATTGCCCGCGGCATGCACATCGCCCTGGGAGCGGTCCGGTTGCGCGGGCACCTCCAGCTTGCGCACCACCGAGGCGGCCTCGAAGTAGCCGGCCCCGCCCGGCTGCACCTCGGCGTTGCCCGATTGCTGCAGCAGCAGCGGCAGCCAGCCCGCCTCCAGCTCCGCGCCGGTGCAGAACACCAGGTTGGCGTTGCGCGCACGGGCCACGAGGCTGGGCCGGGCTTGGATCTGGTGCGGGTCCTGGCGCGCGCTGGTGGCTACGGCCACGTCCACCTGCGCGCCGCCGATCTCCATCGCCAGCGCGCCCCACTCGGGTTCGCAGGCCAGCACCTTCACCTTGGCCTGGGCCGGCGTGCCCAGCAGGGCCAGGGACAGCGCGGCCAGGGACAGGAACAGATTGCGTTTGCTCATGCTGAACCTCGCGCTTCGGCTCAGAAGCCGTGGGCGCCGTGCGCGCCCAGGCTCATCTGGTATTGCAGGAAGAGCTGCCGGTCGCTGCCGCCTTCGCGCGCGCGGTCCTGCGCGAACTGCAGCCGCACGCGCGAGAACTCGCTCGGGCTGTAGTCAAGCATCAGCGTGTGCTTCTTCGGCTTGAAGCCGCTGCCAGCCACCAGGCCGGAGGCATCGTCGGGCGAGCCCGCGTCCAGCCGCTCGGTGCGCAGGCCCACGCGCCAGCGCTGCATGAACTGGTAGAGCCCCTGCACGTACCAGCCGGACTGCGTGGAGCGGAACTCGCCACCCATGCCGTCTTCCAGCACCAGCGCGCCGCTGCGCCGCGCCTGCAGGTATTCGCCCTGCAGCGTGAAGTGGGTGTGCGTGGCGTTGCCGTCGGGCGCCCATTTCCACACCGCGTCGGCGATCCACACGCGGGTGCGCCCGGTGAAGAAGGTGGGAGCGTCGTCCGCAGCCAGACCGATCAGCTCCTGGCCGTTGGCGCGCGCCTGCAGCACCGACACGCCGGCACGCCAGCTGTGGCTGCCGCCGACGTCACCGCCCGTGTGCAGGCTGAAGGAGCGCATGCCCGCGCCGTTGCCGCCGCCCTCCCCACCGGGGAACCCGCGCCCGCGGCCCACCTCGGCGCTGAGCTCGATGAGCTGGTCGGTGGGCGCGATCCAGCGCAGCTGCAGCCCCTCATCGCCGTACTGCGTGCCCAGCAGCGCCTGGTAGGCCAGCGGGTTGTCCACGAAGTCCCAGGTGTGGGCGTGCCGCGGGTTGAGGTAGCCGATGCTGGAGAGGAAACGCCCGGCGCGCAGCGTGAAGCCGCGGCCCAGCGAGGTGGTCTCAATGAAAGCTTCCTCCACCGAGAACTCGTCGTCCGGGTGCAGCGCGAAGCTGGCCGCGCCGCGCAGCCACGGGTCAATGCTGGCGCTGAAGCGCAGCTCGCTCTCGCCCAGGCCCAGGCCGCGCTGGCCGGGACCGACCTCGGCATCCGGCGCCAGCCCGAAGCCGCTGATGCGGTAGCTCTCGGGATCGCGCGAGGTGCGCGTGTACTGCCCCGAGAGGATCAGCGAGATGGCCGGGTTGAAGGCGTTGTTGCCGGGCGCCGCGGCCCGGCCGGCCGGGGCTGCCACGGCGGTCGCGCCCGACGGGGCGGGGGATGCGCCGGCGGCGGGTGCTCCCGCAACGGCCGGCGCGGGAGCGGCCGGGGCGGCGCCTTCGGCCGCCTTGAGTCGCTGCTCCAGCGCCTGCAGCCGCGCCTCGTAGGCGCTGCGCAGGGCCTGGATCTCGTCGCGCAGAGCTTGCAGCTCGGGGTTGGAAGAGGAGGTTTGGGCAACGGCGGGCCCGGCCAGGGCCACTGCCAGGGCCGCGGGCAAGAGGGACTTGTTCAAGAGGGATTCCTTCACGCAAGAACGTGCACGAGCGCACCCGGCATGCGCGCGAAGGCGCACCGGGTACGGCGTTTAGACGGTCAATGCGTGAAGGCGGGCGGGGCGCGGCTGTCGTAGACCGGCGCCGGGGTGGGCAGCCAGGGCTGAGTGAGGACCGCCGCAGGCATGGCCTGCGCCGCGTCCAGCGGCGGCAAGCTGGGCAGCGCCGCCGGCAGCGCGCCGCCGGCCACGGTGGCGGCGGTGATGCACAGCTCGCAGTGCGCGGCATGCAGCGCCTGCTGCTCGTCGGACGCGTCCTGGCCACCGGCCAGGTGCGACACCGCGTGCCCCGCCGCCACCGCCTGCGCCAGTGGCAGCAGCAGCACGAGCAGCCACGCCAGGAAGCGCGGCGGCAGGTTGAGGCGGAAACGGGGTCGCATGGGGGACACGATCTTACGGGCTCACCGTGGGTACGAGTCCCGACAGCCGGTATTCGGCAGGTCTCGTCCCAAGTTGAGGGCGCACCGGCCTCGAGGTTTCAGGGCTTGGGTTGCTGAGTACGCTTCCAGTCTTCCACCGCCTTGAGCATGGCGCCAACGTGGCCGTCCGGGTTGAGACTGGAATAGACCGACAGCACCTTGCCCTGCGGGCTGATGGCGTAGGAGATGCGGTCGGCCATGTCGCGCTTGAGCCACATCGTCGCGTCGTACGCCTTCATGACATGCGCGCCGGCATCGGCGGCCACGGCGAAGCGGTTGCGGCAGGCCTCGACCGAGAATTTCTGAAGCGTGGCGATGTCGTCGTTGGACATGCCGATCACGCTGGCCCCCAGCGACTCGAACACCGGCGTGGCCTCGGCGAAGGCATGGGCCTCGACGGTGCAGCCGCTGGTGAAGGCGCGCGGGTAGAAGTACAGCACCACCGGCCCCTTGCGCAGGGCCTCGGCCAGCTTGAAGGTGAAGGTCTTGCCGCCCAGCGCCGCCTCGGCCGTGAAGTCGGGGGCATCCGCGCCCACGGGCAGCGCCGCCTGCGCGGGCACGGCGCCCAGCAGTCCTGCCAGCAGGCCGGCCGCGGCCAGGCCGGCACGCCAACGCGAATCGCTCATGCGAAAACTCCTGTGGATGGAATGCGGGGCACTTTACGCGCGGGCTCCAGGACAATCCGGCCCCTTGAAGCAATCACAGAAAGCCTGACGTGGACTATCCGCAGTACGACCCCTCGCTCCCCGACCGTCCGCTCAGCGACGACGAGCTGGGCAAGCTCGATGAAACCCTGCTGTCGCTGCCGTCCGAGGCCGCGATGAACGTGGAGGCGCTGGACGGCTACCTGACCGCGCTGCTGCTGGCGCCCACGCCGGTGGCCTCGCTGCCCGCCGCGCAATGGCTGCCCGTGGTGTGGGGCGGCGACGGCCCTGACGGCAAGCCCTTCCCCAGCAACCGCAAGCGCAAGGACACCGCCGTGCTGGTGCTGCGCCACCTGAACAACATCGCCACGCGGCTGCGCGAGGCGCCCGACGACTGGGAGCCGGTGGTGAGCGTGGCGGAGGTGAAGGGCCAGGAACTGGTCGATGCCGAGGACTGGTGCATCGGCTTCCTGCAGGGCGCGGCGCAGGACCCCGACGGCTGGGGCCCGCTGTTCGACGACCCGGCGCTGGGCGACGTGCTGGCGCCCATCGTGCTGCTGGGCGGTGACGAGGCCGGCCTGAGCGATGCCGAGCGCCAGCGACTGGAGGACCCGCAAGCGCGCGACGAGCTCAGCCGCGCGGCGGTGGACGCGGTGCTGGTGCTGCTGGAGCTGCGGCAGGGGCGGACCGCGGCGGAGGGCTGAACAAGCCCGAACGGGTCGTGGTCCGTGAACTATCCAAGACCCGTATGAGCGCCCGCTACGCCGCCCCACCCCCACGCACGAACACCAGCACCAAGTTGTTGGCCGGCATCGCCACCGTCTCCTGAAGCATCAGCCCGGCCTCGCGCGCGGTGTCCGCCACGTCGGCCACGCGGCGCAGTCCCCAGGCCGGGTCGCGCGCGCGCAGGTCGGCGTCGAAGGCCAGGTTGCTGGGCGCGGTGGGCACCTCGTCCTGGATGAAGGGGCCGTAGACCAGCAGCGGCGCACCAGGACGCAGGTGGCGCGCGGCACCGCGCATCAGCCCGGCGCAGCAGTCCCAGGGCGCGATGTGCAACAGGTTGGCGCAGTAGGCGGCGTCCAGCTCGGACGGCACGCCGCTCCAGTGCGGCGCGCGCACGTCCAGCAACAGCGGCGGCAGCACGTTGGGCACGCCTGCGCACCAGGCGCGGATGGAGTCCAGCGACGCCGCGTCGCCCTCGCTGGGCAGCCACCGCCACTGCGGCAGCGCCGCGCCGAAGTACGCCGCGTGCTGGCCGCTGCCGGCGGCGATCTCCAGCGCGAGGCCGCCATCGGCTGGCAACACGCGCCGCAGCACGTGCAGGATGGGTTCACGGTTGCGCTCGGCGGCGGGGCTGTGGCGGATGGGCTGGTTCATGGCAGCGATGCTACGGGGGCCGCCGCGCGGTCCGTGCCATGGCATGGGCATCGTGGTTGCCGCATCGGCGCCTCTTTGGCTTTTCTTCAGCCGCAGGAGGACGCCGCCATGCCCCCCGTTCCCGCCATCGACCAGCCTGCCACCGACCAGCGCCCGGGCTCGGGCCTGCAACGCGCCACCGGGTGGCTGCGGGAGTTGAAACGCTTCGACGACCAGCGCCCCAGCGTGCCGGGCGAGCACTGGTTCGCTTTCGGCACCGGCGCGGCGCTGCTGTAGCGCGGGCGCCGCTCCTCCAGCGCGCTGCTGCGCACCGCGGCCACCGTGGGCGGGCTGCTGTTCATGGCGCGCGGCCTCAGCGGCCGGGACGGGCTGGTGGCCAAGCTGCGCCGGCGCTGAATCACGGCGCTGAATGGGCCGGCGCACCGCTTGTGGGCGCTATCCGACAAGCGGACACGTCCCCGTCCGATGGCGGGCGCTCGTGCCGGCGCGCAGTCTGTGCGCATGGCCGGTATCGGCCCCTACAAATGGAGACGACCATGCGCAAGACCCTTCCCCGCCGCGCCGGCCTGCTGGCCGCCCTGGCCGCCGCGCTGCTGGCCGGCGGCTGCGCCAGCATGGACCGCTGCGACCGCAACACCGCCGTGGGCGCCGCCGTCGGCGGCGTGGCCGGCTCGGTGCTGACCGACCAGAGCACCCTGGGCACCGTCGGCGGCGCCGTGGCCGGCGGCGTGCTGGGACGCGGGCGCGGGTGCTGAGCCGCGTCGAGGTTCCGGGCGGCAGGGAAAGCGCCTAGCCCTGCCGCCCCTTCCACCCCTCGAAGCGCGTGCGCCACTCGTGCATAGGCGAGCCCGGCGGGTGCTGCTGCGAGGCGGCCAGGCGCTCGATCAGCTTCTCCTGCTCGCGCGTGAACTGCGCCGGGAACAGCGGCTTGACGTCCACGATGTAGTGCGCCCGCGGGCCGCCGCGCGTCTTGGGGAAACCTTGCCCGCGCAGCCGGTAGCGCAGGTGGCGCCGGTCCAGCCGCAACTGCTGCATGCCGCCGAGCGTGGGCACCTCGATCCAGCGGTTGGCCATCCACAGGAAGCCGTCCACCGGCATCTCGCAGTGCAGCGTTCCGTCTGGGTCCAGCCGGAACAAGGCGTGCTCGCGCAGCATCACGTGCAGCTTGAGCCGGTCGCCGTGCGTACCGCCGGCGGAGAGGTTCAGCTCCTCGCCGTGGCGCAGCCCCGCCGGCAGGTCCACCGCGATCTCGTAGCGGCAGCGGCCCAGCTCGCCATGGCCATTGCAGGCTTCGCACTCCAGCCGCGCCAGGCCATCGCCCTCGCAGTGACTGCAAGTCTCGAAGCCGGTGACCCAGCCGAACCAGTTGCGCTGCCCGATGCGGCCCACGCCATGGCAGTGCTCGCACGGACGCGGGCTGTGGCGGTAGCCCAGCCCCTCGCAGGCTTCGCAGCGCTCGACGTGGCGCCCGCGCAGCACCATGCGTCCGCCGACGGCCGCCTGCTCCAGCGTGAGCTTCAGCTTGCGCTCGATGTGCCAGGCCGGGCGCGGCGGCTCCGGCGGCGGCGTGCGTGCCGATTTGGAGGCCGGCGCGGGCTCCGCCTGCGGCTGCGCTTGCGGCCGGGCCTCGGCCTCGACGCCCTGGCGCAGCAGCTCGAACGCCAGGTTGATGCGCTGCATGCGCGCCACGGCCTGCGGGCTGGCGTTGCGGTCCGGATGCCATTGCGATACCAGGCGCCGCCACGCGGCCTTGATCTCGTGGTCGGTCGCGCCGGCGGCCAGCCCCAGCTCGGCGTAAGCGTCGTCGGTCCCCATGTGTCCCTCGTGTGCCGCCTGCTTACCTGCCGCGGCGGCTGCCGGCCATGGTAGCCCAGGGCTTCACGGGCGCACCGGCCCGGGGCATGACCGGACCAGGGGCCGCTCCCGCGCTCAGCCGGGTCGCTTCAGGCTGAAAAGCTCGTCGAGCTGCTCCGGTGCCACCGGCTTGGTCAGGTGGCGGTCGAAGCCCGCTTCCAGCGCCGCCTGCTTGTCCTGCGCCTGGCCCCAGCCGGTGAGCGCCACCAGCAGCATGCGCCGGCCGCCGTCCTGGGCGCGGATGCGCCGCGCCACCTCGTAGCCACTGATGCCCGGCAGCCCGATGTCCACGATCGCCACTTCGGGTCCGAAGCCCTGCGCCAGCGTGACGGCGCCCGGGCCGTCGTGCGCGGTGCGCACCTCGTGGCCCTGCAGTTCCAGCAGCAGCGCCAGGCTCTCGGCGGCGTCGGGGTTGTCGTCCACCACCATCACGCGCCGGGCGTCCGGGGCCGGCACGGCCGCGGGCTCATCGGGCCCGGGTTCCGCCGGCGGCTGCGGCGGCAGCGGCAACCGCAGCTCGAACTCGCTGCCGCGGCCCAGGCCCTCGCTGCGCGCGCTCACGCTGCCGCCATGCAGCGCCGCCAGCGCGCGCACCAGCGCCAGCCCGATGCCCAGCCCGCCATGGCTGCGCGCCAGCGCCGGCTGCACCTGGGAAAACATCTCGAAGATGTACGGCAGGTGCTCCGGCGCCAGGCCGATACCGTCGTCGCGCACGCGCACCACGGCTTCCTCGCCCTCGCGCCGCGCCGTCAGCGCGATGTGCCCGCCTTCGGGCGTGTACTGCGCGGCGTTGTTGAGCAGGTTCAGCAGCACCTGCGTCAGCCGCGCGGCGTCGCCCACCAGCCGCAACGCGCCTTCGGGCAGTGAGACCGTGAAGGCATGGCGGCGCGCCTGCATCAGCGGCTGCGCGGCGTCCACCGCCGCCTGCACCACCTCCGCCAACTCCAGCGGCTCGCGCCGCAGCTCCAGCCGGCCCTGCGTGATGCGGGAGATCTCCAGCAGGTCGTCCACCAGCCGCGTGAGCTGGCGCAGCTGCCGCTGCAGCAGCTCGTGCGACCAGCGCAGTTGCGCGTCCTCGCCGGGCAGGCGCAGGCGCTGGATCTCCAGCGCGTTGCGCATCGGCGCCAGCGGGTTGCGCAGCTCGTGCGCCAGCGTGGCCAGGAACTCGTCCTTGCGCCGCGCCGCGTGCTGCAGCTCGGCGTTGAGGCGCTGCAGCTCCTGCTCGGCCTGCTTACGCTCGGTGATGTCGATGCCCAGGCCGTAAAGCATGGCGGGCCGCCCTTCGCCGTCGGCCAGGGCCCGGCCGCGGCCCTCCATCCAGCCCCAGCGTCCCGAGGCATGGCGGAAGCGGAATTCCACCGTGTAGTCCCCGACGCTCTCGATGCTCTCCCGCACCGCGCGCTGCAAGGTGTCGCGGTCCTCGGGATGCACCAGGTCCAGGAAAGCCTCCTCGTAGCCGCCGAAACGCCCCGGCTCCAGGCCGAACAGTTCCTCCAGCTCGCGGCTCCACCACACCTCGCCCGAGCCCAGCTCTCGCGACCAGGCGCCCATGCGCCCGGCGCGCATGGCCAAGCCCAGCACGTCGCGGCTCTCGCGCAGCGCGGCCTGCGCGCGCGCCGTCTCCAGCGCGAACCAGGTGCGCTGCGCCAGCTGCTCCACCAGCTCGATCTCGTCGCGCTGCCAGCGCCGCGGGTAGCGCTGGTGCACCGACAGCGACGCCACGAGCTTGCCCTCCTTGACCAGCGGCACGCACACCTGCGCGGCGATGTCCAGCGCGGCGTAGGCCGCGCGCGCGCCGCCCGGAGCCAGGCGCGGGTCGTGCGGCGCGTCCTCCACCACGAAGGTGCGGCCCGCCGCCAGCGTCTCGCCCAGCGCCGAGCCGAAGTCCGGCACCCGGTGCAGGCCCACGATGCTGGCGACGCCGTCGGTGTAGTCGTGGCGCACGCGCGCGTGCCGCCCGTCGGACTCGAACTCGGCATACAGGCAGCGGCTGGCGCCGAGCTGGCGGCCCAGGCGCTGCGCCACCTCGCGCTGCACCGCACGCGGATCGTGCTGCCCGGCGGTGGCATCGTGCAGCGACACCAGCAGCCGGTGCAGCGCCTCGCTGCGGCGCAGCGCCTGCTCGGCCTCGCGCCGCTCGCTCACGTCCACCAGCACGCCGGTGGTGCGCGCCGCGCGGCGTGCCCTGCCCCGGCCTTCGAACAGCGTCTGCGCCCGGGTGCTGACCCAGCGCAGCGTGCCGTCGGGGCGCAGCACGCGATGCTCCAGCGTGAACAGGCCATCGCCGTGCGGGTCCTCGGCGGCACCGCGGCCACGCTCCCAGAGCTCGCGGTCCAGCGGATGCACCCGCTCCAGCAGCGCCTGCGCGTCCACCGTCTGCCGCGGCGTCCAGCCCAGCAGCTCGCGCAGCTCGGCCGAGGCGTGCAGCGTGCCGGCGGCGTGGTCGAGATCGAAGATGCCAATGCCCGCGGCGCGCACCGCCAGCGCCAGCCGCTCCTCGCTGCGCGCCAAGGCCTGCGCGGCGCGCGAGCGCGCGGAGACGTCGTGCACCATCACCGCGATGCCCTCGATGCGGCCGTCATCGCCGTGGTGCGGCGCGTAGCTGGCCTCGATGCAGCGGTGCCCCGCGTTGCGGATGTTCAGCTCGGCTTCGTACTGGACGATCTCGCCCGCGAGCGCGCGCGCCATGCGCGGCTGCACCAGGCGCCAGGCTGCCTCGCCCAGCACCTCGTCCACCCGGCGGCCGATGAGCTCCTCGTGCGGGCGGCCGAACCACTGCGCGTAGGCCCGGTTGACGAAGCGGTAGCGCAGGTCGCGGTCCACGTAGGCGATGAGCGCCGGGACGTTGTCGCTGATGAGCTGCAGCCGCTCCTCGGCCTGGCGCCGCTGCGCCTGCGCGGCCTTCTCCGCGCTGATGTCGCGCGCCACCTTGGACAGGCCCACCACGCGCCCCTCGGCGTCGCGCACCGGCGACACGCCCAGCAGCACGTCGATGCGCCGGCCATCGCAGGTCAGCCGCACCGTCTCGTGATGCGCCACGCGCTCGCCGCGCGCCACGCGCCGCAGGATGTCCAGCGCCTCCTCGGTGCGGTCGTCGGGCACGATCAATGCCAAGGGTTGCCCAAGGGCCTGCGCCACGCTGTAGCCGTACATGCGTTCGGCGCCGGCGTTCCAGGAGGTGATGACCCCCTCCAGCGTGGTGCTCAGGATGGCGTCATCGGAGGACGCCACGATGGCGGCCAGCAGCGCCTGCATGTCGCCGCGCAGGCTGCCGGCGGGAGTCTCGGTCATGGCGGCCTTTCCGGGACGGCGCACCCGTGGGCCCGGCGCCTCGCCGAACCCTGGCCGCTCCAGCGGCGCGCTCCGTCCTCCGGAGAGGAAGAGCGGCAATCGGTGTGCCGACTTGAGCCCCGCAGCCTTGCGGCAGGACTTGGCACGCCGGTCCAGCGCTTGTCAGGCCGCCGCTTCCTCGCCCACCGTCAGCGTTTCGACCTCCTGCCGCGCCTGGGCCAGCGCCGCCGCGCGCGCCTCGGCGCCCAGGTTCACGCCCTCGGTACGCACCACCTCGACATCGGTGATGCCCAGGAAGCCGAACACCGCGCGCAGGTAGGCCTCCTGATGGTCCATCGCCTGCTCGAAGGCAGTGCCGGCGTAGCGGCCTCCGCGCGAGGACACGATCACCACCTTGCGCCCGCCGGCCAGCCCCTGCGGCCCTTCGGGCGTGTAGCGGAAGGTCCGCCCGGCCTGCGCGATGCGGTCGATCCACGCCTTGAGCTGCGTGGGCACCGAGAAGTTGTACATGGGCGCCCCCACCACCACCACATCGGCGGCCAGGAACTCGGCCAGCAGCGTCTCCGTCAGCGCCAGCTCGCGCGCCACGGCCTCGCCTTCGGGCTTGGCCGCGCCCGGCGCCGGGCGCAACGCCTGCAGCAGCTCGCCGCCCAGGTGCGCCACGGGCTGCGCCGCCAGGTCACGGTAAACCACCGTCGCGCCCGTGGCGCGGTAGGCCGCGGCCAGCGCCGCCGTCACTTCGCGCGTCACCGAGGCACCGCCCAGAGGGCTCGAATCCAGATGCAGAACGTTCATGGCGTACTCCGTTGAAATCCGTTGAAGCAGCAAGGCTTGCCGCATGCCCCAAAGAATAGGGTTTGCCCGCAAACCCTCCAGCGGATGGGACGCAATGTTGAATGCAGGATTTTTGAACATAAGCGCCTGCCAGGAGGCACCGCGTTCAGGCTTCCTCGGTTTCCGGCTCGGGCTCGGTGGCGAATTCCAGCGGGCTTCGCGGTGCCATGCGCACCGTGTCGCGCCCCTCGCGCTTGGCGGTGTAGAGCGCCGCGTCGGCCTCGGCGAACCAGTGCGCCGCGCTGCCCTGCCAAGCGCCGGGCTCGGAGATGCCGACGCTCACCGACACCCGCACCCCGCCGGCCACGGGCAGGGGTTGCGCCGCCAGCGCCGCGCGCACCCGGCGCGCGATGTAGAGCGCCTGCCCGGCGCTGCTGTCGAGCACGATCACGGCGAACTCCTCGCCGCCGATGCGCCCGGCCACGTCCACGTCGCGCACGTGATGGCGCAGGATGCGCGCGAACTGCCGCAGCACCTCGTCGCCCGCCGGATGGCCGTGCTCGTCGTTGATGCGCTTGAAGTGGTCCAGGTCCAGCAGCATCAGCGTCACCGGCCGGCCGCTGCGGCGCCAGCGCAGGAACTCCACGTCGAGCTGCGCATGCCAGTGCGCCTTGTTGAGCAGCCCCGTGAGCGGGTCGAAGCGCGCCATCTCCTGCAACTGCGCCTTCTGCGCGGCCAGCCGGCGTGACAGCCGGTACGAGGTGATGCCGATGACCAGCGGATAGGTCACCAGGAAGGGAATGCAGCTCACCAGCGTGCTCAGCGAGGACGTCAGCTCCATATGCCAGCCCAGCATCGCCACGCCGACGCCCACGCCCAGCGCCATCGCCAGCAGCCCGCGCGCGAACAGGCGCGGCCCGCCGACGGCGATGTTGTCCATGCACAGCATGGTGGCGATCAGCACGCTGGGCAGCAGGTTGAAGCCCATGGCCGGCAGCCAGAAGCCGCCGCTGAAGGCGTCCAGCAGCAGGTTATGGTGCTCGGCGCTGCGGGGATGCGGCGCGCGCCGCGCGCGGCGGTAGGCCAGGTGCGGCCACAGCAGCGCGTTGAAGACCAGCAGCGGCCACAGCTGCACCAGCATCCCGTGCTGGTGCAGGGCCGCGCCCACGCCCAGGCCTCCCAACGCCATCCCCAGCACGCGCGGCAGGTACAGCCGGCGCACCAGCCCCATGCCGGAGCGGTGGGTGCCGGCATACGGGACGGCACCCGCGCTCATGCGCCGCCTCCCTGCGCGGCAAGCCACTGCGCCAGCGCCGACGCCGGCATCGGGCGCGCGATGCCGTAGCCCTGCAGCGCGTCGCAGCCCAGCTCCGTGAGCGCCTGCGCGCAGGTCTCGGTTTCCACGCCCTCGGCCACGGTGCGCACCCCGAAAGCGCCGGCCAAGCCGATCACGGCGCGCACGATGTGCATGTCGCCCGCGTCGGTGAGCATGCGCCGCACGAAGCCCTGGTCGATCTTGACCGTCTTCACCGGCAGCTGGCGCAGGTAGTGCAGCGACGAATAGCCGGTGCCGAAGTCGTCCAGCGCGAAGGACACGCCCGCGCGCGCGCAGGCCTCCATGGTGCGGATCACCGCCGACAGGTCCGTCAGCGCCGCCGTCTCCAGCACCTCCAGCTCCAGCCGCCCGGGCGGCACGGCGTGCTCGGCCACGAGCTCGGCCACGCGCTCGGCCAGCTGCGGCTGCAGCAACACCGCGGCCGAGAGGTTGAGGCTCAGCGACAGCGCGACGCCCTCGCGGGCCCAGCGTCCCAGCTGCGCCACGCCCTGCTCCAGCACCCAGGCGTCGATCTCGCACTCCAGCTCCAGGCCGTGGACCTGCACCAGGAAATCGCCCGGCGACAGCAGGCCGCGCTCGGGGTGCTGCCAGCGCAGCAGCGCCTCCACGCCCACGGGCTGCCGGGTGCGCGCGTCCACCTTGGGCTGGTAGACCAGCATCAACTCGCCCGCGTGCAGCGCCTGGCGCAGTGCCAGCGCGTGGCGCTCGCGCTCGCTGACGCCCGTCTCCTCCTCGGTGACGAAGCACGCGTGGTTCTTGCCCAGGCGCTTGGCGCGCAGCATGGCCTGGACGGCGTTGCGCAGCAGGTGGCCCGGGGTGTGGCCGTGCTGCGGGTACAGCGCGATGCCCATACTGGTGGTCACGCGCGCGCTGCAGCGCTCCAGCCGATAGGGCGAGGCCAGCGTCGCCAGCACGCGCTCGGCCACCCGCGAGACCTCGGCTTCGGAGACGGCCTGGTCCAGCAGCAGCGCGAACTCGTCGCCGCCCAGCCGCGCCACGGTGTCGGTGGGGCGCAGCATCTGGCGCATGCGCTCGGCGGCCTGCACCAGCAGCTCGTCGCCGGTGGCGTGGCCCCAGGCGTCGTTGACATCCTTGAAGCCGTCCAGGTCCAGGTAGCACACGGCCAGCCGCTCGTGCCGCCGCGCGGCCTGCGCGATGAGCTGTTCCAGCCGGTCCATCAGCAGCACGCGATTGGGCAACCCGGTCAGCGCGTCGTAGTGCGCCAGCCGCTCCAGCGTCTCTTGCTGGCGCTTGAAGCCGGTGATGTCGCTGAAGATGGCGACGTAATGGGTATGGCGTCCCTGCGCGTCGCGCACGGCCGTGATGCGCAGCAGCTCGGCCAGCAGCGAGCCGTCGGCGCGGCGGTTCCAGATCTCGCCGCTCCAGGCGCCCTTGTCCACCAGCTCGGCCCACATGGCCTGGTAGAAGGCCTTGTCGTGGCGGCCGCTGGAGAGGATGGAAGGATTGCGGCCCAGCACCTGCTCGCGGCGGTAGCCCGTGATCGCCTCGAAGGCGGCATTGACGTCCACGATGCGCCCGTGCGGATCGGTGACTGCGATGCCTTCGCCCGCGCCGTTGAAGACCGCGGCGGCCAGGCGCAGCTGCTCCTCGGTACGCAGCCGCTCGCCCACGTCGGCCAGCGTGCCGGCGATGCCCAGGGGCTTGCCTTGCGCGTCCAGCACCTGGCGCAGGCTGGCCTCCACCCAGACGATGCTGCCGTCGCGCCGCAGCAGCCGCAGACGCTGGCGGCAGGACTTCTGCGCCTGGGCCATGAAGCGCTGGAAGCAGGCCTCGGCGCCGTCGCGGTCCAGCGGGTGCACGTGCTGCAGGAAGGCGCCGCCCAGCGAGTCGGCCAGCGCGTGGCCGGTGAGCTCGGTCCAGGCGCGGTTGAGGAAGCGCCAGCAGCCCAGGGCGTCGATCCGGAACACCACGTCGCGCAGGTGGTCGATCACGCCCCCCAGCTCGGCGGCTTCGGCAACGGCACTGCAGGGATCGGGAAAGTTCATGCCAGGAAGCGATCGCCGCATCCGGCGCCAGCTGCTTGATATAGGTCTATCGGCAGCCGCGGTCTCGGCTTGAGCCTGCAGCCGTGATCTGCTTCACGCGGTGCTCTGGGACCATCCGACGGCCGGAGGAAGAGTCGAGCGCCAGGACACGGTCAGCACCCCGGACGGAAAGACACCATTCGGAGTGTGGCAGTTCGGCGCGGTGCGGACCTTGAGGTCGCTCAAGTCGGCGGGCTTGCCCGGACCTCAGGGCGCGGCAGGCGGCGGCCGCCGCGCGCGCAGGTCGAACTCGAGGTCGAGCCGGTCCTCCACGCGCAGCGCGCCGCCGAGGACGGTCAGCGGCTGCATCTGGAAATCGGTCTGCAGCAGGGACAAGCGGCCACGGGCGCGCAGTTCCCCGTCCCGCACCGTCCAGTCCACCACCACGGGCAGGCGCCGCGTGACGCCGTGCAGGCTGATCTCGGCCTGCACCTCGGCGCCGGGCCGTGCCGGGGCCTGCAGCCGCACCCGCGCCAGCGGGAAGGCGTCCGCCTCCAGCACGCGCTGCAGCATGTTCTGGCGCGTGCCCTCGATGGCGGCCTGGGAGGGATGCGTGTCCAGCGCGTAGCGTGCGCGCAGCGCGGGGTCGTCCACCACCAGCTCGTGCAGCGCCAGCGTGATCTCGCCCTCGGCCACGCCCGTCGCCGGCAGGCGCAGCCAGCCCCGCGGCGCCGGGTGGCTCACCACGTGGTCATGCCCCAGCCGCGCCAGCGAGCCGCCGCGGCGCACCAGCACGGCCAGCTCGGAGCGCGCGGGATCGAGCGCGTACTCGCCGGCCAGCGCGGCGCC
>NZ_CALAOH010000111.1 GCF_937926365.1 uncultured Azohydromonas sp.
GCCTGGCGCGGCTGCCGCTGCGCGAGGGCCTGCCGCGCTACGAGGTCTGTGCCTTCTGGCGCGCGCGGCCCTCGCCCGCGCTCAAGGCCCTGCTGGCGGTGCTGGGGAGCCTGGCCGAGGGGTGATGGGGACTCATCCACCACGTTCAGGCTCAGGGCGAACGGGTGATGCGGTTTCAGTCGGACAAGTGATTTGCATGAGCGGCGCGCCCCGAGCGCCCGCGCGCTTGATGGGTATCAACACAGCGCCGCAGCGCCGGCCCATGCTTCGCCGTGCTGTAGCGCCCGCACGCCGCGGGCGCAGGGGGAACCGCCATGAAGTACATCCGCTGGTTCGCCGAGATCGGCGCCGATGACGTGCCGCTGGTGGGCGGCAAGAACGCCTCGCTGGGCGAGATGTTCAGCGAGCTCACGCCGCAAGGTGTGAACGTGCCCGATGGCTTCGCCGTCACCGCCGAGGCCTACCGCCACCTGCTCGACCAGGCCGACGCCTGGCCGCACCTGCGCGAGGCCCTGTCCGGCCTGGACCCCTACGACGTGGAGGACCTCGCGCGCCGTGCCCGCCGCGCGCGAGAGATCGTGATGGCCGCGCCGCTGCCGGCGGACCTGGCCGGCGAGATCAGCGCCGCCTACACCCGGCTGCGCCGCGAGTACGGCGAGCACCTTGAGGTGGCGGTGCGCAGTTCCGCCACCGCCGAGGACCTGCCCGGCGCCAGCTTCGCCGGCCAGCACGAGACCTATCTCAACGTCTGCGGCGAGGGCCCGCTGCTGGAGGCGGTGCGCCGCTGCTTCGCCAGCCTGTTCAAGGACCGCGCCATCCGCTACCGGGTGGACAAGGGCTTCGACCACTTCAAGGTCTTCCAATCCGTGGGCGTGCAGAAGATGGTGCGCTCCGACCGCGCCGCCAGCGGCGTGATCTTCACGCTCGACACCGAGTCGGGCTTCCGCGACGTCGTCTTCATCACCGGCGCCTGGGGCCTGGGCGAGAACGTGGTGCAGGGCACGGTGGACCCGGACGAGTTCCACGTCTTCAAGCCCACGCTGCGCCAGGGCCACCGGGCGGTACTGCGGCGCAAGCTCGGCGGCAAGGAGGTACGCATGGTCTATTCCCATGGCGCCGGGCGCGAAACCACGCGCAACGTGCCCACGCCCCGGGAGGACCAGCTGCGCTACTGCCTCAGCGACGACGAGGTGCTGGCGCTGGCGGACGCCGCCGTGGTGGTGGAGGAGCACTACAGCCACAAGGCCGGCCAGCTCACGCCGATGGACATCGAATGGGCCAAGGACGGGCTGGACGGCCAGCTCTACATCGTGCAGGCGCGGCCCGAGACCGTGGCCTCGCAGCGGCCCGTGGGGCTGGTGGACGAGGTGCGGCTGGGCGCGCAGGGCACCGTGCTGGCCAGCGGGCGCGCCGTGGGCAGCCGCATCGCCACCGGGCCGGCGCGCGTGGTGCTCGACGTCAACGAGCTGGGCGCCTTCCAGCCCGGCGAGGTGCTGGTGGCCGACACCACCATGCCCGACTGGGGAACGGTGATGAAGACCGCCGCCGCGCTGGTGACCAACCGCGGCGGGCGCACCTGCCACGCGGCCATCGTCGCGCGCGAGCTGGGCATCCCGGCCGTGGTGGGCTGTGACGACGCTACCACGCGGCTGCGCACCGGCGACGAGGTCACGGTGAGCTGCGCCGAAGGCGCCTTGGGCAAGGTGTACGCGGGCGTGCTGCCCTTCACGCACCACTGCATCGACGTCTCCACGCTGCCGCGGCCGCGCACGCAGCTGATGGTCAATCTCGGCAACCCCGACATCGCCTTCCAGACCGCGCTGCTGCCCGCCGCCGGCGTGGGGCTGGCGCGCATGGAGTTCATCGTGGCGGAGCACATCCGCATCCACCCGATGGCGCTGGCGCATCCCGAGCGGGTGCAGGACGAGGCGGAAGCAGCGCAGATCAGGCGGTTGACCCAGGGCTTCGAGCACCCGGCCGACTTCTTCGTGCGCCAGCTCTCCGAGGGGGTGGGCACCATCGCCGCGGCCTTTTACCCGCGCCCGGTGGTCGTGCGGCTGTCGGACTTCAAGACCAACGAGTACGCGCAGCTGCTGGGCGGGCGCTGGTTCGAGCCGCACGAGGAGAACCCCATGCTGGGCCTGCGCGGCGCCTCGCGCTACGCGCATGAAGCCTATGCCGACGGCTTCGCGCTGGAGTGCGCGGCGATGCGGCGCGTGCGCGAGGAGATGGGTCTCACCAACGTGAAGCTCATGATTCCCTTCTGCCGCCGCGTCGAGGAGGCAGAGCGCGTGCTGCAGACCATGGCGGCGCACGGCCTGGAGCGCGGGCGCGCCGGGCTGGAGGTCTGGGTGATGTGCGAGATCCCCAACAACGTGCTCCAGATCGACGCCTTCGCGCGGCTGTTCGACAGCTTCTCCATCGGCTCCAACGACCTCACGCAGCTGGTGCTGGGCGTGGACCGCGACTCCGAGCTGGTGGCCTTCGACTTCGACGAGCGCGACGAAGGGGTCAAGACCATGATCCGCATGGCGGTGGAAGGTGCGCGGCGCAACGACTGCCACATCGGCCTGTGCGGCCAGGCGCCTTCGGACCACCCGGACATGGCGCGCTTCCTGGTGGAGCTGGGCATCGACTCGATCAGCGTCACGCCCGACACCCTGCTGTCCGTCATGCGCGAGGTGCTGGCGGTGGAGCAGCGGCTCGACCAGGCGCCGTCCCAGCCCCTGCCGCGCCGGCCCCCTGACGCGGCTGCCGCGATGGCGTTCAAGGGCCGCGAGGCTTGAGCGCGGTCCGTTTCCCTCCCCGGCGGGAAGATGGCTTCGCATGCCTTGAGCCGGAGGGTCGTGTCAAGCGAAAGCGATGAATGCGCAACCACCGGTTGCAGCCTTCAGCCCCCGCTTACGCCGGCTGCGCTTTGTTGAGCTTTTTGCAGGCTGAAGTTGACGGCGTTTTGCACACTTCCAGCGCGATGCAGGGCTGACGCGTCTGGTGCAAACAGCCGCGCTGGAGCAAGGGGGGAGCGGATGCAGATCGGACGGGCTTCGTGTACGGCGGTCCCGGTGGGGGCCGCCATGTTTTCGCCGCTGAAACCGCAGCCTGGCCAAGCCGCCTGCTCCACGGGGGCCGGTTCATGAGCGTCGCGCACCTGGCCGTGCTCGATGACGACGCCGACATCACGCTGCTGCTGTCCGGCTACCTGCAGGGCCAGGGCTTTCGCGTGAGCCAAGTGCATGACGGCGCGGCGCTGATGGCGCTCATGGCCGCCGATGCGCCGCAGCTCGTGCTGCTGGACCTGGGCCTGCCCGACGAGGACGGCTTCGCGATCGCGCGGCGGTTGCGCGAGCACTGGCATTGCGGACTGGTCATCGTCACCGGCCGCGGCGACGCGGTGGACAAGGTGGTGGGCCTGGAGATCGGCGCCGACGACTACGTGACCAAACCCTTCGACCTGCGCGAGCTGCTGGCACGCATCAAGGCCGTGCTGCGGCGCATGGCACCCGCGGCCGACGTGCCGCCCGCCGTGCCTCCCGGGGCCGCCCCGGGTGTGCTGGCACTGCCGCGCTCGCGCTACCGCTTCCTCGGCTGGGAGCTGGACAAGGCGGCGCGGCGCCTGCTCGCGCCGGATGGGCACGAGGTCGCGCTCACCACCGGCGAGTACGAGTTGTTGCTGGTGTTCCTGCAGCATCCCGGGCGCGTGCTCGCGCGCGACTTCCTGCTGCAGGCCACGCACCGGCGCGAGGCCGCGCCTTTCGACCGCACGATCGACGTGCAGGTCGGGCGGCTGCGCCGCAAGCTCGAAGCCGAGGCCGAGGAGCCGCGCCTCATCAAGTCGGTGCGCGGCGCGGGCTACATCCTCGTGCCGCCGGTCGAGCTGCTCTGAACCCGTCATCCGGAGGCCGGCACGGCGCCATGGACACCGATCTCTCCCGGATGCCGGTGCCTGCCGCCGGTTTCGACGAAGGCACGCTGTACCGCTCGCTGTTCGCCGCGTCGCCGGACGCGCTGCTGCTGGTGGACGCCGGCGGCACCATCGTGCTGGCCAACCCGGCGGCGGCCCGGCTGCTGGGCTACGGCGTCGAGGCGCTGACGGGCCTGAACGTGGACGCGCTGGTGCCCGATGCCGCGCGTCCGCGCCACGCCGCGTACCGCGCGGACTACGCGCGGCAGCCGAGGCCGCGGCCCATGGGCATGCAGATGGAGCTCGTGGCGCGGCGGCGCGACGGCAGCGAGGTGTGCGTGGAGATCGCGCTGAGCCCGCTGCAGTCCCAGGGGCTGCCCTACGTGCTGGCGGCGATCCGCGACGTGAGCGCATACCCGCGTGCGAAGCAAGCGCTGCAGCGTGCGCGCTATGCCGAGTCGGTGGCGCAGCTCGGCCGCCTGGCGGTGGACACGCGCGACCAGCGCCAACTGCTCGAACGCGTGCCCGTGGCGGCGGCGCAGGCCCTGGAGTGCGAGGCCGCCGCCGTGCTGCTGCTGGAGCCCGACCAGCGCCACGTGCGCGTGGTCGGCGCCTGCGGTGTGCTGGCCGTGCCCGGTGCGGACGCGGGGCTGCCGGTCCTGCCCGATGCCGAGGCGCTGCACGTGCTGCGCCGGGGCGAGCCGCTGGCCGTGGCGGACTACGTCCAGGAGCAGCGCTTCGACCCGCCGCCGCAGCGCGCCACGGCCGGGCTGCGCAGCGCGCTGGTGGTGCCACTGCTGGACCGTGGCCGCGCCACCGGGCTGTTGAGTGCGCACGCGTGCAGGCCTGAGCGCTTCGGCGAGGACGAGCTGCGCTACCTGCAGTCGCTGTCGAACCTGTTGGCCAGCAGTCTGCAGCGCGCGCAGGGCGAGGAGGCGCTGCGCCATGCCCAGCGGCTGGAGAGCGTGGGACAGCTCACCGGCGGTATCGCGCATGACTTCAACAACCTGCTCACGGTGATCCACGGCAACCTGCAGGTGCTGCAGGACCTGCCCGCGCTGGCCGGCGATGCCTACGGCCTGCAGCTGGTCGATGCGGCGCTGCGCGGTTGCCGGCGCGGGGCGGCGCTCACGGGCAAGCTGCTGGCGTTCTCGCGCCGCCAGGTGCTTCAGCCGCGCGAGGTGGACGCGGCGCAGCTCGTGGCCTCGCTGGCGGACATGCTGCGGCGCACGCTGGACCAGCGCATCGAGATCGGCGTGGAGCTGGAGCCCCTCGCGCCCGTGCTGGCCGATCCGGGGCAGCTGGAAGCGGCGCTGCTCAACATCGCCATCAATGCCCGCGACGCCATGGCCGAGGGTGGACGGTTGCGCTTCAGCGGCCGCGCCGTCCCCACGTTGCCGCCCGAGGCTGCGCGCGAGGCGGGCCTGGCCGAGGCCTCGGCGGGCTACGTCGCCATCGCGGTCAGCGACAGCGGCGTGGGCATGTCCGGGATGGTGCGCGAACGCGCCTTCGAGCCCTTCTTCACCACCAAGCCGCCGGGGCGCGGCACGGGCCTGGGGCTGAGCACGGTGTACGGCTTCGTGACCCAGTCGCACGGCGCGGTGACGCTGGACTCCGCGCCCGGCGCGGGCACGACGGTGACGCTCTACATCCCCCGCGTGCCGGCCGAGGCGGCCGAAGCGTCGGCCGAGGCCGCGGCGCCGGCGCTCGCGCTGCCCGCGGGGCTGCGGGTGCTGCTGGTGGAGGATGACGCCGAGGTGCGCGAGGTGATGCGCGGCTTCCTGTGCTCCCTGGGCTGCGAGGTCACGAGCTGCGCCGGCGGCGAGCAGGCGCTGGGGCTGGACCCGGCGCAGGGCTTCGAGCTGCTGCTGAGCGACGTGGTGCTGGGTGCGGGCATGCGCGGCCCCGAGCTGGCACGGCAGGCCGCGGCGCGCTGGCCGGGGCTGGCGGTACTGCTGATGTCGGGCTACTCCAGCCAGCCCGTGGCCCTGCGCGACGCCGGGCGCCACGCCTGGCGGCTGCTGCAGAAGCCCTGCAGCCGCGAGCAGCTGGCGCGGGCGATGGCCGAAGCGCTGGAGCGGCGCTGAAGTCGTGTCGAAGCGGCTCGCGACCGCGGCTCGCAGGCCCTTACTGCAGCGCCGCCGAGGCCTGCGCCAGGCTGCGCTCGATGTACGCGTTGATCGCGCCCGGGTCCGGGATCCGCACGTGGCGCCGGCCCTTTTCGGCGAAGTCGATCACGCCCTCGCGCGCGAGCCTGGACAGCGCGCGGCTCACGCTCTCCAGTGTCATGCCCAGGAAGTTGCCGATCTCGGCGCGGGAGAGGCACAGCGTGATGCGGTCGGTGCGCAGGCCGCGCTTGTCCAGTGCCTCGACCCACTGGCGCAGGAAATCGGCCACGCGTGCGTCCGCCGACAGCGTGCACAGCGACAGGATCGACTCGCGCTCGCGGGCCATCTGGCGGCTCATGGCGGCGTGCAGCATGCCGGTGAGGCCCGGCTCGCTCACGGACAGGGCCAGCAGCGCCTCGTAGTCCAGCGACCAGACCTCGCCCACGTCCAGCGCCACGGCGTCGCAGGTGTAGTGGCCGGCGGCAATGCCGTCGAAGCCCAGCCAGTCGCCCTTGAAGTGCAGCCCCACCACCTGCTCGCGGCCGTCGGCCGTGACGGTAACGACCTTGAAGAAGCCCGAGTGCAGCACATGCAACTCCCTGAAGGCCTCGCCACAGCGGTACACCGTGTCGCCGGCATGCACCAGCCGCCGGTGCAGTGGCAGGCCCGAATCGCGCAGGCGCTGCAGCGTGTCCTCGATCAGCCACCGCATGCCGGTGGCAACGCCAGGGCCGCAGCGCAGCGGTCCCGGGTTCGGGAGCCGCGGTGTGAGACGGGTGGCAGCGGGTTCGAACCTCATGGGCGACACCTGTGATGTGTTGGCCTGGGCGCGCAGGATCGCGCCCAGGCGACAACGGCCTGCCAATGGCATGCATCGCTGGGTAACGCTCGGTGAACACATCGTGTCAGCCGCGTGACGGCGGCTTCATGGGCACTACAGCAGTGTGCGCACCAGCATCGCCTGCAGCAGGAAGCGGTGGCCGTCGCCGTCATCGTCGTCCAGGCAGGGCAGGAGCCGCGCCAGTGGATGCTCCTCGCGGCCCAGGCCCTCGTACACCGGCACGCCGCTGTCCTCGCGCAGGCACCGCAGCAGCCCGGCCGGCAGGCCTTCGCAGTCCAGGGCGTCGTAGAGCCGGCCCAGCAGGCGCGCGGTGTCGCGCGCGCCGGGTCCTTCAGCCACCCACGCCACCTCGGCCGGCACCCAGGCCACGCGGGCACCGAGCCCGCGTGCGGCGTGCTCCACCGCGCCTTGCGAGGCGCTGCGCTGGTGCCGCGACAGCAGCCCCAGGTGCTTGCTGTCGAGCAGCGGCGGCATGGGGCCGCTGCACGCCATGGCCCGCAGCGAGCGGGCCATGTGCAGCAGCGCCTCACCGGCCGGGGTGGGCAGGGCGTCCGGCGTGAGCAGTAGGGCGGCTTGGAAATCCATCAGCGGGCGGGTGCCGGTACTCAAGCACCCGTCACACAGCCTAGGGGTCAAGGCGGGGCGCGGTTTGCGCGGCGTCAATTGCGGGAACACTCGGGCCGGCTCCGGCCGTCCGGCTTGGAATCCGTCGGCGCCCGTGCCTCCTGGGGTTGCACGGGCAGGGTCCGCAGCGCGGGCCGTCAGCTGGCCGGGGTTTCGCGCACCAGCAGCACCGGCACCGTGGCGGCCTGCAGCACCTGTTCCGCGTCGCTGCCCAGCGGCAGGCTGGTGCGGCCGTTGCGGCCATGCATGCCCATCACGATCAGGTCGCACTGGCGGCGGTAGGCCTCTTCCAGGATGGCACTGGCGACGCGGCTGGACATCACTTCGCGCAGCACCCCCTCGCAGTTCACGCCGGCCTGGCCGGCCGCCTGGCAGCCGTCGTCGAGCAGCGCCTGCGCACGCTCCAGCAGCGCTTCTCGCGCCTCGTCGAAGCTGTCCTGGCTGGGCTTGGACAGCATCAGTTGGTAGGTGTCCACCACATGCAGCAGCAGCAGCGTGGACTGGAGCCGGCGGGCGAGCTCGAGGGCTTCCTGCAGCGCGCGGCCGGAAGCGGCGCTGCCATCGATGGGAACCAGGATCCTGGAGTACATGCAGCTCTCCCGCACTGGCCCGCGGGCCGCGGACACGGGCATTCTTCGGCGATGGTGGCACCGGGACTTGATCAAGCGCAATCGGCGTGGCGGGTCCCCCCGGAGCGGGCGTGACCGTTGCACAGGTAACCGCCGAGTCGGGCTGCCGGATGGCGATGGCGCCAGGGCCGGCGCAACCATCGCATTGCCCCGCGGCCCTACAGGACCGTTCAGCAGCCGGAGCTGCCGTGGCTGCGGCATCGGGCAGGCCCGTGCGCCGCGGCGGCAGGGGCCTCAAGGAGGTGAGCATGAACTCGCTGGCTTCGATCCTGGTGCATGTCGATGCCTTGCCGCGCAGTCGGATGCGGCTGGAGCTGGCCTGCGCGCTGGCCCGGCGGCTGGACGCCACGGTGACGGCGCTGTACGCCGTGATGCCCAGCGTGCTGCAGGTGACGGCGCCCTTCCCGGAAAGCGGCAGCTTCATTCCCGAAACGCTGCGCCTGGATCAGCAGCACCGCGACCAGGCCCGCGCCCTGGTGGACGAGGTCCAGCTGCCCGGCGGGCCGCGCCTGCGCTGGGCCGAGCTCAGCCCGTTGCAGGGCGTGCTGAGGGGTTTCGTGCGCGAGGCGCTGTGCCAGGACCTCGTGGTGCTGGGCCAGTACGACCCGGCCGAGCCCGCCGGCGCCGGCGTGCCGGCGGATTTCGTGGAGTCGGTGGCGGTGGACAGCGGCAAGCCGGTGCTGGTGCTGCCCTGGGCGGGCCGTTTCGGCGACGTCGGGCGGCGCGTGCTCATCGCCTGGAAGCCCACGCGCGAGGTGGCGCAGGCGCTGTCCGCGGCCTTGCCGCTGCTGCACCCCGGCGCGCAGGTGCGCGTGGTGGGCTGGGGTTGCGACCCCACCGAGGTGCGCCCGCTGCTGTTGCGCCATGGCATCGACGCCACCTACAGCCACGAGGGTCCCGACACTGGACACGTGGGCGCGTCGATGCTCTCGCGTGCGGCCGACTTCGGCGCCGACCTGCTGGTGATGGGCTGCTACGGCCACGCGCGTGCCCGGGAACTGGTCCTGGGTGGGGCCACGCACGCGGTGCTGGGCGCGATGACGCTGCCGGTGCTGATGGCCCACTGATGCACGCGAAGGGAACGAAGCTCTTCCATGGTGCGCTCTCGCGTCACGTCAATCCGCGGGCGCCGGGCCCACTTCGCCGAAGTAGAAAACCATCGCCTGGTGCTCACCGGCGGCCATTTCCAGGTGCTGGTGCTGCGGGTCACGCTGGTGGGTGGCGGTGACCTCGTAGCGGCCCGGCGGCAGGTCGATCAGCAGCCACGCGCCGGCGAGCACGCGGTCGAAGCCCTCGTCCGCGCCCGGGCCGACGATGCGCACGCGCACCCCGTTCAGATCCGTGCCGCCACGGCGCCCGGCGGTCATCAGCAGCAGGCTGTACTGGCGCTGGTGGGCCAGCAGCAGCCACTCGTCCTGCGGTGCCGTGCCGCCTTCGAGGTAGGGCCATCCGCCGTCACTGACTCCGGACGAGGCGGCCGTCGCGACGCCCAGGGCCAGCAGCGCCGAAACGGCCGCAGCCAGGGGGAGCGCCAGGGGTTTCATGTACGGAACGAGGTGTCAGAACCCGGCCGCCAGGGCAGCCATGGATGCTCCCACGTCTTGAATCCGTCGTCGGGCAGGGACGGGCCACTGGCGTCCTGCGCGTGCTGCGGCTTCACTGCGTGCGGCGGCTGCTGCCGCCAGGCTGGGCCGGTCAATTCGCCGGTGGCCTCGGTGGCGTACTGGGCCGGGTCGCGGCTCAAGTCCCGCTGCAGCGAGCGCCAGGCGTCGTCGGTCTCGCCCTGCCAGTGCGCCAGCTCTCCCAGCACGCTGGCGAGCAGCGTGTCGCGGGCTTCGCGCAGGCGCCGTGGATCCTGGGTGCTCAGCAGGGCCTCCACGGCCGCTTGCAGCGCCTCGGTGAGCCGCCTGAAAGCCAACACCTGGGTCGCCAGTGTCTGTTCCATCCACAACGCGATGCGCTGGCTAGCGTCCTCGGTGCTGGCCGCGGTGTCTTCCAGAACGAAAAGGGTGTTGCCGGCCTGGAGTTGCTCCTCGCCGAACCGGGGCGGGGATTCGCGCTGCATGCGGTTCTCCTAAGGTCTTGTGGATATATCGACCTTAGGACGCACCTCGCCGGGGGGATTGAGGAACAGCAAGGCCACATGCGATGAGGCCGGCCGCGATGTAACGCCATGTGCACGCCGGGCTGGACGTTGAACCGGCGCGCGTTCCACGGCGACCCAGGCTCTGGCTTCGGTGCGAAGCCTCGCATGCCTTTGACCCGTGATCCGAAGGAGTCCCCGATGGTGAAGATCGCCGTGTTCATGTTCGCCCTGTTTCTGCTCGCGACCGTCGTCGCGGCTTATGCCATCGCGCTCTACAACGCGCTGGCGGACGCGAAGCACCAGGTGGATCAGGCGTGGTCCGGCATCGACGTGCTGCTCAGGCAGCGTCACGACGAGGTGCCCAGGCTCATCGAGATGGTCAGGGAGCAGGGCGGCGCCGACGGCGCACTGCTGGAGCAGACCAGCGGGCTGTGTGAGCGAACCGGATGCGGACATCCTGACGGCGAGCGGCTGGCGTCAGAGGAAGCGCTGTCGCGGTGCGTCCGCTCGCTGCTGGACTTCAGCGCGGCGCATCCCCAGCTCCAGGCCAGCGGGGCTCATCAGGATCTGCAGCAGCGTATTGGCGGGTTGGAGGAACAGATCGCGCAGCGCCGCGATTACCCCTACAGTTGTAGTTGCTGGAAGAGCGTGCGCCGGCGGTGGCATGCATTGGCGT
>NZ_CALAOH010000112.1 GCF_937926365.1 uncultured Azohydromonas sp.
GGTCTCGTCCTTCGGAAATCAGCTTTTCAGGCCACAAACTGTCGAACTCGGGAGCGCACGCTGCTGCGCCGTCATCGCCTCGGTGCTGGCACCGAACTTCCACCGCTTGAGGGTGAGCGTCCAGCCGCTCCATCTTGAATGGCGCGAAAGTGCTCGTGACGATGGTGCCCACCAATTCGAACAGGTGGGCACCTATGCAACCCAAATCCCAGAGGCGTGTACATGGCGCCGAGTTCAAGGCACAGGTTCTGGCCGAGTGCGAGCAGCCCGGCGCATCCGTGGCGGCCATCGCGCTGGCCCACGGCCTGAACGTCAATCTCTTGCGCAAGTGGCTGGTTGGTCGTGGCATCAAGCGCACCGGGCTGCCCGCGCCGAGGACCACCGCGACCCGCGCACTGCCCGCCGCCGGTGAGCCGGCCGCTGCACCGGTGCAGTTCATCCCTGTCGAGTTCGAGTCTGCAGCCCCTGCCGCCGACGAAGCCACGACCGGCAGTACCTCGGACATCCACGTCGAGCTCACCCGCGGCGGCACGCTGCTGTGCGTGCGCTGGCCGGTGACGCATGCCGCATCGTGCGCCGCCTGGCTGCAGGAACTGGCCGCCGCGGCCCTCAAGGAATGATCCGCATCGACGCACTGTGGTTGTGCAGCCAACCACATGACATGCGCGCCGGCGCTGACCGGCTGCTGGCGGTGGTCGTCAACACGCTCGGCGAGGCCCAGGCGCACCACGGCTATGTCTTCGCCAATGCGCGGGCCAGCCGCCTGAAACTTCTCGTTCACGACGGCTTCGGCGTGTGGTGTGCCACGCGTCGGCTGCACACTGGTCGCTTCGTCTGGCACACCCGCGAGCCAGGCTCGGCGGCGCCGGCCTTGCAGCTCAGCGCCCAGCAGTTCGAGGCGCTGACGCTGGGGCTGCCCTGGCAGCGCCTGGGCGAGCTCAGCACCATCCGACGCTGCTGAGCGGTTGGCGCGGGCGTTGACAACAGCGCAAGTGCCGATGGCGCTGCGCTGCTCGACGCGGCACCATGCTGGGCATGCCCGATGAAGCTGCCGCCATCGATCTGACGAGCCTGCCGGCCGAGGTGGCCGCGTTGATCGCACGGTTGCAGCAGCAGGCCCAGGCTCATGCCCAGGAACTGGCCCACCGCGACCGCGAGATCGCCTGGCGGGATGTGAGGATCGACAAGCTCAACTTCGAGCTCGCACGGCTGCGCCGCTGGAAGTTCGATGCCAGGACCGAGGCGATGACGGCATCGCAGCGGCTGTTGTTCGCCGAGACCATGGTCGAGGACGAGGCCAGCCTGAAGGCGAAGCTGGCCGAACTGCAGCGCGGACTGCCCGAGGCACCCAAGACAGCGAAGGCGCCGCCGCGCAAGCCGCGCCGCGAGAAGCTGCCCGAGCATCTGGAGCGCGTCGAGCACCGCCACGAGCCCGAGAGCACCAACTGCCCCAACCCGGAATGCGGCCGGCCCATGCAACGCATCGGCGAGGACGTGAGCGAGAAGCTGGACATCATCCCGGCCAGGTTCTTCGTGCACCGGCACATCTACGGCAAGTGGGCCTGCAAGGCCAGCGGACTGGTGGCGCACACGCTGATTGGCCGCTTCGTCGACCACCTGCCGTACTACCGGCAGGAGCCCATCAACGCGCGCTCGGGCGTGCACACACCGCGCTCCACGCTGGCCGCCTGGGGCGGCGCCGGCGGGGCGGCGCTGGAGCCCTTGTACGAGTTGCAGCGGCGCTTCATCCTGGGCTGCCGGGTGCTGCATGCCGACGAAACGCCGGTGCCGCTGCTGGACCCGGGCGCCGGCAAGACGAAGAAGGCCTACGTCTGGGCCTGGGCGCGCAGCCACCATGACGCGCATCCGGGCGTGATCTACGAGTTCTGCCTGGGCAGAGGGTCGCAGTACCCGGTGGCCTTCCTCGGCGGCAAGGGGCCGCCAGCAGCTGAGCCGGCGTGGAGCGGCACCTTGATCACCGACCAGTACGCGGCCTACAACGCCGTGCTGGACGCCAAGCTCTACCCGCAACGCAAGTCGGCGGCGTGTGCCGCGCATGCGCGGCGGCGCTTCGAGGAACTCAGCCGCGGCGGCAGCAGTGCCAGTGCGGTGGCCACCGAGGCGCTGCGGCGCTGGGCTCGGATCTACCACGCCGAGGCGGCCTTCGCCGAGATGAGCCAGGACGAGCGCCGGCAGGCACGGCAGGCGCTGAGCAAGCCGCTGTGGGAGGAGTTCGAGGTCTGGCTCAAGCTGCAGCGCACGCAGGTGCTCGACGGGGGCAAGATCGCAGGGGCGATCGACTACAGCCTCAACGCCTGGAAGGCACTGACGCTGCACCTGGACGATGGCGCGGTAGCGGTGGACAACAACTTGATCGAGCGCCAGGTCAAGCCCTGGAAGGTCGGCGCGAAAAACTGGCTGTTCGCGAGCAGTACGCTGGCCGGACAACGCGCGGCGGTGGTGATGAGCCTGGTGCAGTCGGCACGGCTCAATGGGCTGGACCCGTGGGCCTACCTTCGCGACGTGCTCTCGCGCATCCACTCGCACCCGAGCCACCGGCTCGATGAACTGCTGCCGCACCGTTGGCGCTCAGGCTGAGAACGATGGGCGTGATCACGCAGTCGGTGATGGTACAGGCCGACATCGACGTCAGGCGCATGGGCCAGGCACAGAAGGTCAGCCTGGCCGACGAGATCTTCGCCAAGCAGCCCAACATGCTCGCCTCGATCCTGGTGCTGCCTCGCATGGGGGTCGGCATGGTGCAGCTGGAGGTGCCACTGCACATCCTGCTGGTCACGTTCCAGGCGATGAAGCTCAGCGGCCACCAGTGGCCGGTGATCACCGAGGCCGTGCAGGAGACGTGCATGCAGCGCTTGACGGCGCGTGCACGCTTCAACGAGGGCTTGCCGGGCGAGTTGGTGGCCAAGGTCGTCCAGCAGTTCTGCGACGAGCATCCCGAGCGCTACCTGCTCGCCTTCGTCTACGGCTACCTCGGCGACCACGATCTGCTGGCCGTGCGCACCGACGAAGAGAAATCCTTGCTGCTGGCCGCCCTCAACCTCGTGGAGTGCGTCGCCTTCGTGGGATCCGCGACAGCATCTTGCACTACTCTGCCAAGTAGAGGGGTAGACTTTCCGGCAGATTGATCTGCTGGGGG
>NZ_CALAOH010000113.1 GCF_937926365.1 uncultured Azohydromonas sp.
CCGGCACCGGCGGCGGCCCGGCGCGGCGACTACCGCGCCCCGCCACCGCCCGGGGCGGAGCCCGGCGCCGACGGCTGGCCCGCCTCCGACGAGCCCTGGAACTGAAGCGGGGGCGCGGCGGGACCGGGAGGGCTGCGGCTACACTGCCCGCGGGTGCCGCATCCCCTGGTCGATGCAGCAGGTTCAGCGAAGGTCGGGCCGCCTCGCGGCATGAGCGCGTTCCCGCACCCGATGTCCAGCCCCACCATCGACCTGATCGCCGCCGTCCTCTTCGCGGCGGCCCTGCTCCACACCTTCACCGCCTCGCGGTTCGAGCGGCTGTCGCGCCGATTCCCGCGCCACGCCGGGCTGCTGCACCTGCTGGGCGAGGTGGAGGTGGTCTTCGGCTTCTGGGCCATCGTGCTGGCGCTGGTGCTGGCCCTGGTGGCGGGCGGCGGGCACGCCCTGGACTACGTTGAGTCGCGCAACTACACCGAGCCGCTGTTCGTCTTCGTGGTGATGGTCATCGCGGGCTCGCGCCCGGTGCTGCAGACCGTGCGGGCCGCGCTGGACGCCACGGCGCGGCTGATGCCGCTGCCGCGGCCGGTGGCCGCCACCTGGCTTGGCCTGGCCGTGGTGCCGCTGCTGGGCTCGCTCATCACGGAGCCGGCGGCCATGACGATTGCCGCGCTGATGCTCGCGCCGCTGGTGTTCCGCCCCGGCATGCCGGAGCGCGCCAAGTACCTGGCGCTGGGCGTGCTCTTCGTCAACGTCTCCATCGGCGGCACGCTCACCGCCTATGCCGCGCCGCCGGTGCTGATGGTGGCCTCCACCTGGCAGTGGGACAGCGCCTTCATGCTGGCGCAGTTCGGCTGGAAGGCGGCGCTGGCGGTGGTGCTCAACGCCACGGTGGCGACCTTCCTGCTGCGCGAGCCGCTGCGCGCGCTGGCGGTGTCGCCGATACAGGCGCCGGACACGTTGCGCGTGCCGCTGGCGGTGGTGCTGGTGCACCTGCTGCTGCTGGCCGGCGTGGTGCTGCTGGCGCACCACCCGGTGGCGTTCCTGGGCCTGTTCCTGCTGTTCCTGGGCTTCGCGCAGGCCTACACGCGCCACCAGGACCCGCTGCTGATCCGGGAAGCGCTGCTGGTGGCCTTCTTCCTGGCCGGGCTGGTGGTGCTGGGCGGGCTGCAGCGCTGGTGGCTGCAGCCCATCGTTTCGGGGCTGGAGCCGCTGGCGCTGTTCTTCGGGGCGCTGGGACTCACGGCCGTGACCGACAACGCCGCGCTCACGTACCTGGGCTCGCTGGTTCCCGGCATGTCCGAGGCGGCCCAATACATGCTGGTGGCCGGGGCGGTGGCCGGCGGCGGGCTGACCGTGATCGCCAACGCCCCCAACCCGGCCGGCGTGGCGCTGCTGCGGGGCGGCTTCGAGGACGGCTCCATCGGCGCCGGCGGGCTGCTGCTGGGCGCGCTGGGGCCCACGGCGGTGACGGCGCTGGCGTTCCTGCTGCTGTGACGGACCATGGCGGCCCGGCGGAGACGGCACACTGCCGGGCCGTCCCACCGCCCGATCCGCCCATGAGCGACTCCCTGCCCCGCCGCATCGTCTGCTTGACCGAAGAGCCCACCGAGGTGCTCTACGCCCTCGGCGAAGAGCACCGCATCGCCGGCATCTCCGGCTTCACCGTGCGCCCGGCCCGCGCGCGCCATGACAAGCCGCGCGTCAGCGCCTTCACCAGCGCCAACATCGACAAGATCCTGGCGCTGCAGCCCGATTTCGCCATCGGCTTCTCGGACATGCAGGCCGACATCGCGCAGGCGCTGGTGCGCCACGGCGTCGAGGTGTGGATCGCCAACCACCGCTCGGTGGACGGCATCCTGGGCTACGTGCGGCGCCTGGGCGCGCTGGTGGGCGCGGCAGACAAGGCGCAAGCGCTGGCCGGCACGCTGCAGGCGCGCATCGAGGCCGCGCGCCGCGCCGCGCTGGAGCTGCCGCGCCGGCCGCGCGTGTACTTCGAGGAATGGGACGAGCCCATGATCAGCGCCATCCGCTGGGTCAGCGAGCTCATCGGCATCGCCGGCGGCGACGACATCTTTCCCGAGCGCGCGCAGGCCGGCCTGGGCCGCGACCGCATCGTGGCCGACCCCGCCGAGGTCATCGCGCGGCAACCGGACATCATCATCGGCTCGTGGTGCGGCAAGAAGTTCAGGGCCGAGCACGTGGCCCGGCGCCCGGGCTGGCAGGACGTGCCGGCCGTGCGCGACGGCGAGCTGCACGAGATCAAGTCGCCGCTGATCCTGCAGCCCGGCCCGGCCGCGCTGACCGACGGGCTGGACGCGCTGCGGCGCATCGTCGCGAGCTGGGCGGCGCGGCAGCGGGGCTGATTCGACCCCATCAAATTTCGAGCGCTGAAAGCCCGTTCGTGCTGCGCCTTCGATACCTCAGGGCAGGGCGCGCCCTACAGGGCGCATCGAAGTACGAACGGGCGCCGCGGCCTGCCGCGCAGCAGGGGCCGTTCACCCTTCGATACCTCAGGGCGAACGGGATTTACTTCACGCCCGAAGACCAACTGGTATCAGGCTTTTGGAATTTCAAGTAGGCCGCATCAGCCCCGCACCACCTCCCACGCCGCCGCCGGTGCCGGGCGGCCGAACAGGTAGCCCTGGAAGAACGGGCAGCCGTGGTGCGCCAGGAAATGCTGCTGCCCCACGGTCTCCACGCCCTCGGCCACCACCTTCAGCGACAGGCTGCGCGCCAGCAGCAGGATGGTCTGCACGATGCTCGCGTCGTTGGGATCGCTGAGCAGGTCGTTGATGAAGGAACGGTCGATCTTGATCTCGTCCAGCGGCAGCCGCTTGAGGTAGGCGAGCGACGAGTAGCCGGTACCGAAGTCGTCGATCGAGAAGCGCACGCCGTGCGAGCGCAGCACCGCCATCTTCTGCGCCACCTCCTCCAGGTCGTGCAGCAGCAGGCTCTCGGTGAGCTCCAGCTTGAGCAGGTTCGCATCGGCCCCGGTACGGCGCAGCGTCTGCAGCACCTCCGCGACGAAGCCGGGCTGGTGGAACTGGCGCGCGCTGACGTTGACCGACAGCGTCAGGTGCCGCGTGGCGACGTCGCCCGCCCACGCCGCGAGCTGCAGGCACGCGGCCTCCAGCACCTGGCGGCCCAGCGCCGGGATCAGCCCGTGCTGCTCCGCCAGCGCGATAAAATCCAGCGGCTGCACCACGCCGCGCACCGGATGCAGCCAGCGCACCAGCGCCTCCGCGCCCACGCGTCGGCCCTGCCCGTCCACCACCGGCTGCAGGTGGATGAACAGCTCGCCGCGCTCCAGCCCGTGGCGCAGGTCCACGGCCAGGGCCGCGCGCGCCAGCACCGCCTCCTGCATGGCCGGGTCGAAGAAGCACAGCGTGTTGCGCCCCGCGTCCTTGGCCTGGTACATGGCGAAGTCGGCCCGCTTGAGCAGCTCGTCGGCGGTGTCGTGCGGCAGGCCGAACAGCGCGATGCCGACGCTGCCGCTGCCGCAATGGCGCCTGCCCTCCAGCTCATAGGGCTGCGCCATGCACTCCACGAGCCTGGAGGCGATGAACTGCGCCTGCGAGGCCGCTTCCAGCGGCAACGCGCCCAGGTCCTCGGCGATCACCACGAACTCGTCGCCGCCCATGCGCGCGGCCGTGTCGTTGGAGCGCAGGCAACTCCGCAACCGCCGCGCCACCTCCTGCAGCAGCGCGTCGCCGCTGGCATGGCCGTGGCTGTCGTTGAGCGCCTTGAAGTTGTCCAGGTCGATGAACATCAGCGCGCCCAGCTGCCCGTTGCGCCGGCCCAGCTCCAACGCGTGCTGCAGCCGGTCGAGCATCAGGCGCCGGTTGGGCAGCCCGGTGAGCGCGTCGTAGAAGGCCAGCCGCTGCGTCAGCTCCTCGGCCTGCCGACGGTCGGTCACGTCGGTGATGCTGCCCACCATGCGCAGCGGCCGGCCCTGCGCGTCGCGCTCGACCACGTCGCCACGGTCCAGTACCCAGACGACGCCGCCGTCCGGGCGCCGCATGCGGTGCTCGTGGCGGTAGGGTCCATGGCCGTCCAGGCAACGCTGCACGGCGGCCATGACTTCGGGTAGGTCCTCGGGGAACAGGCAGGCCTGGAAGTCCTGCAGGGTGCCGGTGAGCCGCGCGTGCTCCAGGCCCAGCAGCTCGTGCCAGCGCTGGTTGTGCTGCAGCGCGTTGGTGCGCAAGTCCCAGTCCCACATGCCCTCGCCCGTCACGTTGAGCACGTAGCGCAGGCGCCGCTCGCTGTCCTGTACCTGCTGCTGCGCGTGGCGGATGTCGGTGATGTCGTGCGCGATGACGAGGATGTGCGGCAGCCCGTTGTCGCCGATGAAAGGTTTCTTGATCGACTTGAACCAGCGCGCCTGGCCGCTGCGGTGGTCGGTGGACTCCTCAACCACGACCTCGGTGCGGCCGTGCGCCATGATCTCCAGCGCGGTGCGGCGCATCTGCTCGGCCTGCGCCGCGGTGGCGCTGAAGTGGCCGTCGTGCCGCCCCACCATCGCCTCGGGCGTGGTGCCGTAGAACTCGGCCACCGCCTGGTTGCACAGCAGGAAGCGGCCCTCGTGATCCTTGAGCGCGATGAAGTCCGGCGACTCGTCCAGCACCGTGCGCAGCAGCGCCTTTTGCGCCAGCAGGTCGCGCTGCGCGTCGCCGGCGTGCCAGGCACTGCCGGTCAGCGCCTCCAGCCGGGCTTTCAAGGACAGGATTTCCTGCGCGCGCGCATGCAGCGCAAGGTCGCCATGGACCGCATCCACCGGCGGTGCGGCAGCGTCGTTCAAGGTGCTTCCCTCCGGCGCGCGCGCCTGCGGCGCCGCAGCCCTGTCAATGGCTCAAGTTGGAATGCCACGACGCTCCGGCAGGCCACGAGTGCAACCAGCCGTGACCGGGCGGATATTTCGCCCGACCTTGCCCCGGCCCGGAGCGCAAGGTGTGGCAGAAGTGTGAAAACAGGCGCGGCGCACTGGCCGCCGCGCTCTCAGCCGGGGTGCACAGGCTGTGGCGCACGCGCCACGCGGCGACCGCGGCGGGCGCCGGCCACGAGGCTCAGCAGCGCCGCCAGCGGCAGCAGCGGCCACGCGGGCGAGCCCAGCGCCGCCAACGTCACCGCCTCCACCACGCACCAGGCCAGGGGCAGCGGCAACAGCAGCCAGCGGCCCAGGGCCGAGGACGTGAGCGGCACGAGCGCCAGCATGGCCAGCACGGTGGGCGCGGGCATCAGGCCCACCACTTCCGCACGCCACCACGGCGCGCCCGACAGCGCCGGCGCCAGCAGCGGCAGGCCCGCCAGGGCCAGCAGCAGCAGCAGCACCGCCACGGCCCGCGGCCGAGCCTCGGGCGCGCGCTCGAAGGCGTCGCGCCGCGCCAGGAGCGCCAGCAGGAAGGCCTGCAGCGCGAAGCCCAGCGCCATCTCCGGCGCGGCCCAGTGGATGCGCGCGTAGCGCAGCACCAGGAAATCCCACGCCACCGTGAGGCACCACAGGGCACACAGCGCGGCCAGCAGCCGCGCCGCGTCGCCCACGCGCCGCAGCAGCGCCACCAGCGCGACGGCGCCACAGCCCAGCATCAACCACTGCGCCGGCCACAGCGCGCGGTTGTGGGCTTCCACCAGCCGAGCGTAGGTGCGCGCGGAGAACAGTTGCACGTCCGCTGGGACGTAGGTCCACCACTCCGCCATCACAGCGCCTGCACCTGGGCCGCGATGCGCTGGCGCAGCGCCGCGTCGGGCAGCCGCCCGGTGGCGGCGGCGAGGTTCTCGCGCACGTGCGCGACCTGCGTGGTGGCCGGTATCACGCAGGTCACGGCCGGGTGCGCGACGATGAACTTGAGCACCAGCTGCGCCCAGCTCGTGGCACCCAGCTCCGAGGCGGCCCAGGCCGGCACCGGATGGCGCGCCAGGCGCCGCAGCAGCTCGCCCTGCTGGAAGGGCCGGTTGACGATGACGGCGATGCCGCGCTCCTGCGCCAGCGGCAGCAGCCGCTGCTCGGCCTCGCGGTCCACGGGGTTGTAGGTGAACTGCGCGAAGTCCAGCGCCGCCGTCGCCATCACGCGCTCGAACTCGGCATGGCGCCGGCCTTCGGAGGTGGTGATGCCCACGTAGCGCAGCCGCCCCGCGGCCTTCATGCGCTGCAGCATCGGCAGGTGCTGCTCCCAGGCCAGCAGGTTGTGCACCTGCAGCAGGTCCAGGCGCGGCAGGCCCCAGTAGGCGCGCGAGGACTCCACCTGCTCCGGCCCCTGGCGGGCGTTGCCGGTCCAGACCTTGTCGGCGGCGAAGACCCGGTCGCGCGAGCGCAGCGTGCGCAGCGCCGCGCCCACCACCTCCTGCGAGGAGCCGTACATGGGCGAGGAGTCGATCAGCCGCCCGCCGCCGTCCAGGAAGGCCTGCACCACGCGCGTGCTTTCCTCGCGCAGCTCGGCGTCGCGCCCGACGTTGAAGGTGATCCAGGTGCCCAGCCCCATCACCGGCAACCGCTCACGGCTGGAGGGGATCTCGCGCAGGGGCAGGCTCGCGGGGGTGCTCTGGGCGGTGGCCGGCAGCGCCAGGGAGCCGGCCGCGGCCAGGCCGGCCAACAGGCGGCGGCGTCCGGGCATGGGTGGATGGTTCATGGCGGCAAGCTTCCCACGCGCGCGCCGCCCGGTCACGTTCCGGTTTTTTCAGCCGGCCCCCGCGGCACCACGGGCTGGCCGGTTAGCGGCCACAGTCGCCGCCGCCCATCACCACCGTGCCGTCCCGGCACTCGGTGATGGTTTCCTGGCGGCGCGGCGGCGGGGCGCGCCGGGGCGCCGCGCCAGCCGCCCCGGACTCCTGCACCAGCATGATCTTCTTGCGCCCCTGGTCGCAGCGGCCCACCGGGCGCCCGGGCGCGTCGGCCCCCACGTCCACCGTGGACAGCGTGAAGCGCTCGATGCCGCCGGCACGCACGCGCTGCGCGATGCCGGCCTGGATCTCCTCACAGTTGCTGGCCCGCGCCGGCCAGGCCACGCTCAACAGGACCAACACAAATGAAAGCTTCTTGAACATTCGGGTTTCTCCTTGGAGCGACGCAGCATAAAACGGTTGATTTGCACACCTTCGGGTTTACCCCCGTGGCTATGATGCGCCGCCCTTTTTTCCACCAAGCGCCGCGCGCCCTCCGGGCAGCGTGTCCGACCGATGTCCGAATCCATGCCCTCCAATGCTGAGCGCGCCCCGCGCCACCCCGAGGGCCTGCGCGAGTGGCTGGTGCTCGCGGCCGCGGTGCTGGTGATCACGGCCCTGAGCCTGGCGACGGCGCTGGTGCTGCGCCAGCAGCGCGCGGACACGCTGGACACCTGGCGGCTGTACATGGACAACTTCTCCACCACCGTGGCGGAGCATGCCCAGCAAGTGGTGTACACGGCCGACGGCGTGCTGGGCCGCATCGTGGAGCGGGTGCAGGAGGAGGCTGGCGACAGCGAGGCGCGGCTGCGCGAGATCGCCCGCTCGCGGCGCATGTTCGACTTCATCTCCGAGCAGCACACCGATGGCGGGCTGGCCAGCGACATCGCCATCATCGACATGCAAGGCCAGGTGCTGGTCAACCGCCACAGATTCCCGGCGCCGCACGTCAACGTGTACGACCGCGACTACTTCAAGATCCACCTGGCGCAACCGGCGCTGCAGTCCTACCTTTCGGCACCGGTACTCAGCCGCGACAGCGGGCGCTGGACCTTCTTCCTGACGCGCAAGATCCGCTCGTCCAGCGGGCAGATGCTCGGCCTGGTGATCACGGGCATCGAGGTGTCGTACTTCGAGCGCTTCTACCGCTCGATCAACCTCGACGACGCCCATACCGCCGTGCTGCTGCTGCGCCGCGACGGCACGCCGCTGGCCCGCCACCCGCAACGCGTGGCCCCGATCAGCGCCTCGTACCGCGACGCGCCGGCGCTGCAGGCGCTGGAGCAGGCGCTGGCGCAGGGCCGGCGCAGCGCCAACGTGCTGACCGCCGCGCCGCGGCCCTCCGACCCCCGCCAGGCGGACCGGCGCATGGTGGCCGCGCGCGCCGTGGAGGCCTTCCCGCTGGTGGTGGTCACGCTCGCAACCGAGGAGCTGATGCTGCGCGGCTGGCGCGAGTCGGCCTGGTTCATGGGCCTGGGCACGGCCGCGCTGGATGCCGCCATCGCGGTGCTGGCGCTGTGGAGCTTCAGGCTGCTGCGCCGCCGGCGCCAGGCCATCGGCGAGCTGGCCGAGGCCAACCGCGTCAAGGCCGAGTTCCTGGCGGGCATCAGCCGCGAGATCCGCGCGCCGCTGCACGACCTGGTCGAGATGGCGCGGCGCCTGCACGCCGCGACCCCGGCGCTGCCGCCCGCGCAGCAGCGCCGCGAGCTGCGCGCCTTCATGCGCTCGGGCACGCTGCTGCTGGGCCTGGTGGACGATCTGCTGGACTTCTCGCGGCTGGAAACCGGCCGCCTGGAGCTGGAGCACGCGCCCTTCGTGCTCGCGCCGCTGGCGCAGAAGTGCATCGCCCTGTTCGAGTCGCCCGCGCAGGCCAAGGGCGTGCGCATGGAGCTGTACATGGGCGTGGCCGCGCACGGCGAGCCGGTGCTGGGTGATGCGCGGCGGCTGGCGCAGATCATCAACAACCTGCTGTCCAACGCGCTGCGCCACACGGACGCGGGCTGCGTGTCGCTGAGCCTGGCGCCGCTGGGCGCGGGGCGCTGGCGCGTGGCCGTGGCCGACACCGGCAGCGGCATGACGGCCGAGCAGCGCCGGCGCCTGTTCGAGCCGCTGTCCATGGCCGCAAGCCCGGCCCCACTGGGCGACGGCGGCATCGGACTGGGGCTGTCCATCGTCAAGCGCCTGGTGCTGCTGCACGGCGGCACGGTGGGCGTACGCAGCGAGCCGGGCCAGGGCACCGAGATCTGGTGCGAGCTGCCGCTGCCGCCGGCGTCGTCGGCACAGACGCCGGGCCCGCAGGCCCCTGCGCCCGAAGGCGCGGACCCCGACCGGGCTGCGCTGGTGCCGGCCCAGCCGCCCGGCTCGTCAACCGGCTCCGTGAACAACGCGTCCTGAGCCCGTCACAGGGCCCAAGGCCGACGGACCGGCCATGCCGCCGTCGCCGGCGTGATCCGTGCCGCTCCCGTTACCCTTGGCGCATGTGGCGTACTTTTAGATACCTGCGGGCGCGTTGCGCTGTCGCCGTCCTGGCGCTGGCTGCGGCGGCCTTGCCCGCGCTGGCGCAACAGCTCACGGTGGCCATCGACAGCAGCCTCGGCGCAGCCATGAACACCGTGGCGCGCGACTTCGAAGCGAGCCGCCGCGGCGTCCGGGTGACCCTGGAAACCGGCCCCTCCGGCCAGTTGTTGCAGCGGATTGGCGAAGAGCAGGTGGCCGACGTGCTGGCCGGCGCCGACGTGCTCACGATGGAGCGGGGCGAGCAGCGGCGCCTGCTGCTGGCCGAGCCGCGCATCAGCTTCGCCACCAACACCCTGGTGCTGGTGGTGCCCGCATCACGCCACCTGCCGGTGCAGCGGCTGTCGGACCTGGCTCGACCGGAAGTCACGCGTATCGCCATGGGCCGCCCAACCACCGTGCCGGCCGGGCACTACGCCCGCGAGGCGATCAACGCGCAGCGGCTGTGGTCCTCACTGCAACGCAAGGTGGTGATCGTGGAAGACACGCCGGACGTGATAAAGATGGTGGCCAGCGCCGATGCGGAGGCCGGCTTCGTCTACGCCACGGACGCGGCCGCCGCAGCGGGCCGCGTGCGCGTGGTGGAGACGCTTTCGACCGCCACGCCCATCCACCATGCGGCCACCGTCGTGGCCACCAGCAAGAACCCGGTGCTGGCGCGCGAGTTCATCACCTACCTTCGCAGCGAGCCGGCACGCGCCGTGTTCAGGCGCTTCGGCTTCGGGGTGCCGTGAGCGGCAACGGGCGCGGGGCCACGGCGTCGTGCCGCTTCAGCGCGCCACCCGCCCCGTGATCGGATAAGCCGGGTCGTTGTACCCGTACGTGGAGGCATAGCCCGGCGGCACCTGGGCGTCCACGAAAGCCTCGTCCTCGGCCGTCAGCCGCACCTCCAGCGCCGCGATGTAGTCGCGCCACTGCTCCAGCGTGCGCGGGCCGCCGATCACGCCGTTGACGAGCTGGTTGTTCAGCGCCCAGGCGATCGCGAACTGCGTCGGGCTCAGCCCGCGCGACAACGCATGGGCCTTGATGCGCTGCGCCACCTCCAGCGACTCGGGGCGGAACTCGGTCTGCAGGATGCGCCGGTCGCCCCGCCCGGCGCGCGTGCCCGCCTGCGCCTCGGCGCCGGGCACGTACTTGCCGGACAGCACGCCGCGCGCCAGCGGGCTGTAGGCCACCACGCCCACGCCGTAGTGGGCGCAGCAGGGCAGCAGCTCGGTTTCGATCAGCCGCGTCACGGCGCTGTACGGCGGCTGGCAGGCGATGGGCGGCGGCACGCCCATGCGCCGCGCCGTCTCCACCACGCGCGCGATGCGCCAGGCGCGGAAGTTCGACAGGCCCCAGTAGCGGATCTTGCCCAGCTCGATCAGCCGCCCCACGGTCGAGACCGTCTCCTCGATGGGCGTGACCTCGTCGTCGCGGTGCATGTACCAGAGGTCGATCCAGTCCGTGCCCAGCCGGCGCAGGCTGTTGTCCACCTCGGCCAGCAGCCAGCGCCGCGACAGCCCGCGGTCGTTGGGCTCGGTGCCCATGGGATTGGCCACCTTGCTGGCGACGATCCAGCGCTCGCGGTCCGCGGCGATGAGGCGCCCGACCATGCGCTCGGACTCGCCGCCGGCATACATGTCGGCCACATCGATGGCGTTGAGACCGGCGTCGCGCGTGGCGGCAACGATCTCGCGCGCCTCGGCCTCGCCGGTCTGGTCGCCGAACATCATGGCGCCCAGCCACAAGCGCGGCACGCGCAGGCCGCTGGCACCCAAGGGTAAGTAGTCAACCATCACAAGCTCTCCTTTCGGAGGCCGCACCTTAACCGGCCCGCGGCGCGGAGCGTCCACGGGATGGGCACGGCACGGTGCGCCCGCACCGGTGGCCCGGCCGATCAGAGCCCGCCCGCGACCTTCAGCACCGAGCCGGTCACGTAGGCCGAGCGCTCCGACAGCAGCCACACGATGGCCTCGGCGATCTCGTGCGCCTCGCCAGGACGGCGCATCGGGATGCGCGCCGCGACGCGCTGCGGCCGTCCGGGCTCGCCGGCGGCGGCATGGATGTCGGTGAGCGTGGTGCCCGGCGACACGGCGTTGACGCGGATGCCGTGCTCGGCCAGCTCCTTGGCCAGCCCGACGGTGAAACTCTCCACCGCCGCCTTGGAGGCCGCGTAGTGCACGTACTCGCCCGGCGCTCCCAGCGTGGCCGCGATGGAGGAAACGTTGACCACGCAGCCGCCGCGGCCCGCCTCGCGCCAGCGCCGCACCACCTGCTGCGTCAGCAGCATCAGGCCCAGCACGTTGACCTCCAGCACCTGGCGCATCGTGTCCGGGCTGGCCTGCAGGAACGGGCCGAGCGGCCCCGTGATGCCGGCGTTGTTGACCAGGCCAACCAGCGGCGGGAGCGAGGACGGCAGGCGCGCCAGCAGCGTGTCGGCGAAATCCGCCGCGCCCGCATCGGCCTGCAGGCAGCAGGCCTGGCGGCCCAGGGCCCGTATCTCCGCCGCCACGGCCTCGGCGGCCTCGTGCTGCGACGCGTAGGTGAAGCAGACGTCGTAGCCGCTGGCCGCGGCCAGCCGCGCGGTGGCGGCGCCGATGCCACGGCTGCCGCCGGTGATCAGAACGGTACCCAGGCTCGTCATGGCGCATCCTTTACAGCGTGTAGGGAGCGGCCATTGTCCGGCCGACCCGGCCCCATGCCGGAAAGGAGCGCGACGCTTACAGCGCCTTGACCAGCGCCGGCACGGCCTCGAACACGTCGGCTTCCAGGCCGTAGTCGGCCACGCTGAAGATCGGCGCCTCCGGGTCCTTGTTGATCG
>NZ_CALAOH010000114.1 GCF_937926365.1 uncultured Azohydromonas sp.
CCGGCTGGACGGCGAGGCCGCACCGCGGCGCGTGGTGGCGCGGCTGGACGACGCCGGCGCCACGCTGGCGCTGGACCTGCTGCGCGCGCAGGGTGCCCGGGTCGAGGCCTTCGAGCCGCTGCGCCTGCCGCACACGGCTGCCGGTGCCGAGCAGGCCCGCGCCATCGGCCAGGCGCTGGCGCAGGGCCGGGCGCTGCCGGCCATGGCCGCCGCGTCCGCGGGCCTGCCCTGCGTGGCGCTGGCCTGCCTGATCTGAACCCTCGAAACCGGAGACATCCCATGGCTGACAAGTACGTGGCCCTGCCCCAGGGCCGCAGCGAGCGCGACCTCGACGCCGCCATCCGCAAGTTCACCGCCATCCTGGGCGAGCAGTACGTGCTCACCAAGGGCGAGCACCTGGCGCCCTACATGAAGGTCATGATGGCCGTGGACGAGAAGCAGCACGCCCCGTCGGCGGTGCTGCTGGCCTCCACGGTGGAGGAGGTGCAGGCGGTGGTGCGCGTGTGCAACGAGCACCGCATCCCGGTGTGGACCATCTCCACCGGCCGCAACTTCGGCTACGGCTCCGCCGCCCCGGGCGAGCGCGGCCAGGTGGTGCTGGACCTGCGGCGCATGAACAAGATCCTGCACGTGGACCCCGATCTGTGCACCGCGCTGGTCGAGCCCGGCGTGACCTACCAGCAGCTCTACGACTACATCCAGGAAAAGAAGCTGCCGCTGATGCTGTCGTTCCCGGCGCCCTCGGCCATCGCCGGCCCGGTGGGCAACACCATGGACCGCGGCGTGGGCTACACGCCCTACGGCGAGCACTTCCTCATGCAGTGCGGCATGGAAGTGGTGCTGGCCGACGGCCAGGTGCTGCGCACCGGCATGGGCAGCATCCCGGGCGACAAGGCCTGGCAGGTGTTCAAGTGGGGCTACGGCCCGACGCTGGACGGCATGTTCACGCAGAGCAACTACGGCATCTGCACGAAGATGGGCTTCTGGCTGATGCCCAAGCCGCCGGTCTTCAAGCCCTTCGCGATCAAGTTCGACAACGAGGCCGACATCGGCGACATCGTCGAGATGCTGCGCCCGCTGCGCATCGCGCAGGTCATCCCCAACGCCGTGGTGATCGCCGGCACGCTGTGGGAGGCCGGCGGCGCCAACGTGCGCCGCGCCGACTACATCCAGACCCCCGGCGCCACGCCGCAGGCCGTGATCGACAAGATCAAGAAGGAGAAGGGCCTGGGCGCCTGGAACGTCTACGCCGCGCTCTACGGCACGCAGGAGCAGGTGGACGTGAACTGGAAGATCATCACCCAGGTGGTGAAGGCCTCCGGCAAGGGCACGCTCATCACCGAGGAAGAGGCCGGCGGCACGCAGCCCTTCAAGTACCGCGCCGAGCTGATGTCGGGCGTGCCCAACCTGCAGGAGTTCGGCCTCTACAACTGGCGCGGGGGCGGTGGCTCGATGTGGTTCGCCCCGGTCAGCCAGGCCCGCGGCAGCGAGTGCGGCAAGCAGGTGGAGCTGGCCACGCGCATTCTCAACAAGCACGGCCTGGACTACGTGGGCGAGTTCATCGTCGGCTGGCGCGACATGCACCACGTCATCGACGTGCTCTACGACCGCTCCAACCCCGAGGAAACCCAGCGCGCCAACGCCTGCTTCAACGAGCTGCTCGACGAGTTCGAGAAGCAGGGCTATGGCGTGTACCGCGTGAACACCGCGTTCCAGGAGCGCGTGGCCAAGACCTACGGCCCGGTCAAGCGCGACGTGGAGCGCCGCATCAAGCGCGCGCTGGACCCCAACGGCATCCTGGCCCCGGGCAAGTCGGGCATCCGCATCTGAGGCCGCCACCGAGAGGGAGATACCTCATGAACACCATTTCCATGCTCATCGGCGGCGAGCGCGTGGACGCCACCGGCGGCGCGACCTTCGAGCGCCGCAATCCGCTGGACGGCCAGGTCGCCACGCGCGCCCCGGCCGCCACGCCGGCCGACGCGGTGCGCGCGGTCGAGGCCGCGCAGAAGGCCTTCCCGGCCTGGGCCGAGGTGGGCCCGGGCGAGCGCCGCGGGCTGCTGCTCAAGGCCGCCGCCGCCCTCGAAGCCAAGGCCGACGCCTTCGCGCAGGCCGTTGCGTCTGAAACCGGCGGTTCCGCCCTGTGGTCCGGCTTCAACGTGCACGTGGCCGCCGGCATGCTGCAGGAGGCCGCGTCGCTGACCACGCAGATCAGCGGCGAAGTGATCCCCTCCAACGTGCCGGGCAGCCTGGCCATGGCGGTGCGCCAGCCCGCCGGCGTGGTGCTGGGCATCGCGCCCTGGAACGCGCCGGTGATCCTGGGCGTGCGCGCCATCGCCACGCCGCTGGCCTGCGGCAACACCGTGGTGCTCAAGGGCTCGGAGCTCTCGCCCGCCACGCACGGGCTGATCATCGAGGCGCTGCAGGAGGCCGGGCTGCCGCCGGGCGTGGTGAACTTCGTCACCAACGCACCGGCCGACGCGGGTGCCGTGGTGGAAGCGATGGTGGCGCACCCGGCGGTGCGCCGCGTCAACTTCACCGGCTCCACGCGCGTGGGCCGGATCATCGGGGCCCTGTGCGCGAAGCACCTCAAGCCCGCGGTGCTGGAGCTGGGCGGCAAGGCGCCGCTGCTGGTGCTGGCCGACGCCGATCTGGATGCCGCCGTCAACGGTGCCGCCTTCGGCGCCTTCGCCAACTCGGGCCAGATCTGCATGTCCACCGAGCGCATCATCGTGGACGCCGCCATCGCCGACGCCTTCGTCGAGAAGCTGGCGGCCAAGGCGCGCAGCCTGCCGCTGGGCGACCCGCGCCAGGGCCCGGTGGTGCTGGGCTCGGTGGTGGACCTGGGCACCGTCGAGCGCTGCAACGCGCTGATCGACGACGCGCTGGCCAAGGGCGCCAAGCTGCTGTGCGGCGGCAAGGCCGACAGCACGCTCATGCCCGCGACGCTGCTGGACCACGTGACGGCCGACATGGCGATCTACCACGAGGAGAGCTTCGGGCCGGTCAAGGGCATCGTGCGCGTGGGCGGCGTCGAAGCCGCCATCGCCTGCGCCAACGACAACCCCTTCGGGCTCTCGGCCGCGGTGTTCAGCCGCGACATCGCCAAGGCCTGGAACGTGGCGCGGCGCATCCAGTCCGGCATCTGCCACATCAACGCGCCCACGGTGCACGACGAGGCGCAGATGCCTTTCGGCGGCGTCAAGGAATCGGGCTACGGCCACTTCGGCGGCCGTGCCGGCATCGACTCCTTCACGGACCTGCGCTGGATCACCGTGCAGACCACCGAGCGCCACTACCCGTTCTGAGCCCCGTCATGAGCATGAAGAAGAAACACCACGCGGCGCTGGCCGCGGCAGGCCTGTGCGCGCTGCTCGCGCAGGGCACGGCCCATGCCGGCGGCCATTACGTGGCCGGCGTCGAAGGGCTGCAGGGCTCCAGCGTGCCGCCGCCCGGCAATTACTACCTGGGCTACCTGGTCCATTACGACATCGACGACTTCAGCGCCCCGGGCACGGACGCGAAGCTGCCCGGCAGCAACACCGGCAAGGTCACCGCGCTCGCCAACCGGCTGGTCAAGGTCACCTCGACCAAGCTGCTGGGCGCCGATTACGGCTTCGAAACCATCATCCCCGTGACGCGGACCTCGCTGGACATCGGCGCGGCGGGGCTGTCGGACCGCCGCTCCGGCGTGGGCGACGTCTACGTCGGCCCGCTGGTGCTGGGCTGGCACGGGCCGCGCTGGGACGCCGTGGCGGCGGCGGGCGTGTGGCTGGGCACGGGCAAGGACGGCTCCCCCGCCTCGCCGGGCAAGGGCTACCGCTCGACCATGCTCACCGGCGGCGTGACGGTCTACCTGGACGAGGCCAAGACCATTTCGGCATCGGCGCTCAGCCGTTTCGAGCGCAACAGCCGCACCGATGCGGGCCTGCGCCCGGGCAACCAGCTCACGCTGGAGTGGGGCGTGGGCAAGCAGTTCGGCGGCTGGCAGGCGGGCATCGTCGGCTACGACCAGTGGCAGCTCGGCGAGGACCGCGGCCCGGGCGCGAGCCCGGACAAGGCCGGGCGCCACGCCGTGGGCGCGGAGGTGGTGTACCCGGTGCGCCCGGGCCTGCTGCTCAAGGGCGCGGCGTACAAGGAGTACCAGGTCGAAGCCGGCACGGGAGCCGAGCCCAAGGGCTCGCTGCTGCGGGTGTCGCTGGTGGCGGCATTCTGATTCCGGTTCGTCTTCGAGAGTGAAGCAAATCCCGTCCGCCCTGAGCCCGTCGACAGACTCAGCCCTTCCCCCATGGCGCCCACCGCATCAGCGCTCCACGGAAGGCGCCAGTGCCGCCACGTAACGCCGTATCCGTGGCGGCCGGTCACCCAGGTGAAACGCGAGCCGTTGCGAGCGCAGCATGTCGTCCGCGGCACTGAAGCGCTCCAGCCACCGGTGGTGCGCCACCCAGCTCTCGTCGATGAAATGCTCCACGTAGCGTCCGGGCTGCGTGGTGTCCCGGAACAATTCCCAGGACAGCACGCCCTGGCGCAGCCGTGCGCAGCGGGTGGCCTGCATCACCTCGGCGAAGTCCGCGGCCCGGGCCGGGTCGATGTGGTACTCCACCTCCACCATCACCGGCCCCTCGTCCGGCTTCACGTCGACCGCCACCGCCGGCGCCGGCCGGGCCTGCCGGGGCGTGAAGTCCTCGTCGCCGCCCTGTTCGACCGAGTGGCGCAGCGTCAGCAGCAGGAAGGCCAGGCCGGAAACTGAAGCGGCCACCACCGCCGCGGGCACGCTGCTCACATCGGCGACATGGCCCCACAGCCAGGCACCGACCGCCGTGCCGCCCATGAGCGCCACCTGGTAGATCGACATGCCGCGCGCGCGTACCCAGTCGGGCAGCGCCAACTGGGCCGACATCACCAGGGTGTTCGCCGTGGAGATCCAGGCGGCGCCCGCCAGGGCCATGGCCGGCAGCGCGAACCAGGGCGTGGGCACGATCACGATGCCGGCCGACACCAGCGCATGGGCCACCGTGCCGTAGCGCACGAAGGCGTCCCGCCCGAAGCGCTGGCGCCAGCGCGGGAACTGCAGCGCCGCCACGATCGCTCCCGCACCCATGCTCGCCATCATGGCGGTGAACATGGCGGCGCCGCCCCCGGTCCGGTGCGCGATCAACGGCAGCAGGGCAACGAGCGCGCTGGACTGCAGGAAGAACAGGAACGCCCGCACCACGACCACGCGCATCCGGGGCGACTGCCACACATGCTGCAGACCCACCCGCATGGCGCCCAGGAAGCGTTCGCCCGGCAGCGTGCTCGCGCGCTGTGCCGATTTCCAGCGCAGGATCAGCCACAGCCCCGCGCCGGCCAGCAGCGCGTTGAGCGCGAACACCAGCGCGGGCGCCGCCATCGCGAGCAGCGCGCCCGCCAGCAGCGGGCCGGCGATGCGCGACAGGTTCATCGAGATGCTGCTCAGCGCCAGGCCGGCCGGCAACTCCTCGCGCCTGAGGACCTCGGGGACGATGGCGGAGAACACCGGCCAGCGCAGGGCCAGCCCGATGCCGTTCACGAACGTGAGCAGCAGCAGCAAGGGCGCCGTCAGGGCGCCGGCGAGTTCCAGGCCGGCCAGCAGGACCGCCGTGACGCACACCCACAGCTGCGTGGCGGCGAAGTAGCGCCTGCGGTCCACGATGTCGGCCAGCGCCCCGCTGGCAATGCCCAGCAGGAACACGGGCAGCGTGGACGCGGTCTGCACGAGCGCAACCATCACAGTACTGTCCGTCAGTTGCACCATGCGCCAACCGGCCGTGACGTCATGGATCCACATCGTCATGTTGGCCATCAGCCAGGCCAGCCACAGCCCGCGGTACACACGGTTCTGGAGAGGGATCAGGGCGGGGGCCTGCAGCAGACGGGACAGTGGCTTCATGGGCTGGACGGTGGACGCTCGCGCCTTCAGCGCTGCGTGACGGTGGAGTTCATTTACACTGTCATAGTACTGACTGTTTCCGTCATGGGGGAAATGCCGATGAAGCTCTACAACTTCTTCCGCAGCAGCGCCTCGTACCGGCTGCGCATCGCGCTCGCGTTGAAGGGGCTGGACTACGAGTACGTTCCGGTGAATTTGCTGGCCGGCGAGCAGGCCAGTCCCGCCTACCGCAGCCTGAATCCGCAGGGCTTCGTGCCCGCGCTGGAGGCCGATGGGCAGCTGCTGATCCAGTCCCCGGCGATCATCGAATGGCTGGAGGAGCGCTATCCGCAGCCTGCGCTGCTGCCCGGCGATGCCGGCGATCGGGCCTGGGTCCGGGCCATCGCGGCCATCGTCGCTTGCGACATCCACCCGCTGCACAACGGCCGGATCCTGGCCCAGCTGAAGAAGTGGCCGGACTGCGACGACGCCCGTGTCGCGCACTGGTGCCGCACGTGGATCGGCGCCGGCTTCGATGCCATCGAGGAGCTGCTGCGCGCACGCGCGACCGTAGGCCCCTATTGCCTGGGCAACACCGTGACGGTCGCGGACGTGTACCTGGTGCCGCAGGTGGCCAGCAGCATCCGCCTGGGCATCGACATGGCGGCATGGCCGCGCATTCGGGACGTGGCGGCCGCCTGTGCCGAGCTCGATGCCTTCAAGCAGGCCATGCCTGGCCGGCAGATCGATGCGCCTGCTGCTTGAAACCCTCGTGCCAGCGGCGCCCGTCCGGCGGCCGGACAGCGATCGACCGGGCGGCGCCCGGCGAGCAGTTTGCAACTCGACACGCATCCCGCATTGCGAGGCATAGTGCGGGCACACCATGCCGACCCGCGACCGGGCAGGGGAGCGTTGCGCAATACGGCGCCAGCTCCGCAGCCCGGCTGCGTCAGGCCCATCCAGAAAATCCTATCGACATGAATACCGGCACCCGCTCCAAGCCTGCAGCCCAGGCCAGGCCCGCTGAATCCGAGGTCGCGTTCGAGCCCATGAACCATCCCGGGCACCTGGTGCGCCGCTTGCACCAGATCTGCGTGGCGGTTTTCATGGACGCCGCCAAGAACTATGACCTCACGCACGTGCAGTTCGCCGCGCTGATGGCCATCGACCACTTCCCTGACATCGACCAGACCCGCGTCGGCAAGATCGTGGCGCTGGACCGGCAAACGATCAGCATCGTCGTGAAGCGCCTGAGCGAGAAGGGCTTGATCGAGCGCAGGCAGAAGGACAAGCGCACGAATGCGCTGCACATCACGGGGGCGGGCCGCGCCTTGATCGACGTCATGCAGGCCCGCATCCAGGACATCGACGACACCATCCTGGGGCCGTTGACGGATGCGGAGAAAGAGGTGTTCATGGCCCTGCTGCGCAAGCTGGTGGACCACAACAACAACCTCAGCCGGGCACCGTGCTGCGCGGAGGAGCAGCCGCAGCGCGGCGGCGAAGCGTCGGAAGGCGAGCAGGAGCAGGCGCAGCGGGCGGCGCCGATGCCGAACCGGGCCGCCGCCGCATCGCAAGGCAAGGGGAAGAAAGCTGCGGCTCCGGCGGCCCGGCGGTCCAGGCAGGCGGTCGCTTGAGGACAGGGTTCCCGGGGAAGCGCAGCGACCCCGGGAACTCGGCGCTGCGCCGGTTCAGAACACGTGCCGGATGCCGATGACGGCCGTCTTCGAGCGCGGGTCGCCTGCTCCCACCGCGTCGGCGCCCTGCTGTGCCGTGCCGGAGCCGAGGGCATAGGACGATCCGTTGCGGTTGCCGACCGTGGCGGCCGTGGCGTAGAGCGTCGTGCGCTTGGACAAGGCGTGCTCCGCGCCCACGCCGAACCACGTGGCATCGCGGCTGCCCGGATCGACGGCGTAGCTGGTGCGGTCGTCGATCCGCGTCACCTGGGCGAAGACCGTGGTGGCGCCCAGCGGCACCTTCACGCCGAGGTTGCTCAACCTGAACTCGCTGGCGCCACCGGCGGCGACGCCGGCGACACGGGCCAGCCCACCGGTGCACGATGAGCACTCATTCTTCTCGCGGGTGTGGCCCGCATAGATGCGCACCGGCCCCAGGTTGTAGCTGCCGCCCACCACGAAGGCCGTGATGTCGCCGCTGGCGCCGGCCCCGTCCTGGCGGGCATAGGCGGCGATCGCGTCCACCGGACCCTGGCGGTAACGCGCCGCGGCGCTGTAGTGGCGGCCGATGGTCGTGGACCCTTCGCCGAAGGCACCCAGCACCTTGAGCTCCAGGCCGCCGAAAGCGGGCGCGGTGTAGCCGATCGCGTTGTCCGTCCGCGCACTGGTTGCCAACGGCAACAGTTGCTGCGACGTCGCCGTGCTTCGCGTCGCCGACAGCATGCCGCCGCTGCCCACCCACGAGAACGCATCAACGCCGTTGAGCGCCTGGTAGTAGGGCGTGGGCAGCCGTCCGGCCAGCACCGTGCCGTAAGCCTTGGAGGACAGGCCAACCGATGCCTCCCGGCCAAAGATGCGCCCACCCTGCGCCAGCACGCCGTTGTCCGCGGTGAAGCCCTGCTCCAGGCGGAAGTTCGCGCTCAGGCCGCCGCCGAGGTCTTCGGTGCCGCGAAAGCCCACGCGGCTGCCCAGCGAGCCGCCTGAAATCTCGCGCACCAGGCCGCCTTTGCCCGAGTTGCTGTACTCGACGCCCACGTCGACCAGCCCGTAGACCGTGACGCTGCTCTGCTGCGCGAAGCTCGAACCGGACCAGGCCCCCGCGGCGCCCAGCACCGCCAGGAGCAGTTTCAGATTCGTCCGGCAAACCGCGGCCCGGCTCTCGGCATCCTTTTTCGGACCACGGTGGCGCATTTTCAGGGCCTGGTTGCCGAGGTATTCGACCCGGTCGTGACGTTCCATGGCTGTCTCCTTGCGTTTGAAATTCGGCGCCATGAAAAGGACATGGCGCGGCCCAAAGGAATGGCGATTCCCTTGCGATAGGAAATGGAAAAGGGCTGTGGATCCGGGGCGCGCCGCGTTGGCGTGATGGTCGCGGCCCGCTGCCTGCGATGAGCTTCGCAACCCGGAAAAGGCCTTGCGTGCCAGCCGCCCCTGAGGGCGACGGCGGTTACCGCATCAATCGACCTTGATGCCGAAATCCCGGACGATCTTCTCGTACAGCCGGTATTCGCTGCGCACGAGTTCGCCGAAGGCCTCCGGGGTGCCGGCCATGGGGAGCTCGCCCTGGTCCTTGAACCGCTTCTGGATGTCCGGCAGCGCCAGCACCGCGGCGATTTCCTTGTTGATCTTGGCCACCACCTCGGCCGGCGTTCCCTTGGGTGCGAAGGTACCGAACCAGCCCGTGAGCTCGACGCCGGGGACACCCTGTTCCGTCATCGTCGGCACGTTGGGCAGCAGGGGCGAACGGTCCTTCTCCACGACGGCCAGCGGCACCAGGCGCCCGCTGTCGAGGTAGGGCTTGGCGGCGGTCAACGAGGTGAAGGACAGATTGATCTGCCCGCCGATGAGGTCCGTGAGCGCCGGTGCGGTGCCGCGGTAGGCGATGTGCGTGAGCTCGATGCCCGCGGACTTCTTGTACAGCTCGCCGGCGATGTGCTGCGGCGTGCCCATGCCGGCCGTGCCGAAGGACAGCCCCGGCTGCTTGCGCGCCAGCGCCGTGAGCTCCTTGACGTCCTTGACGCCCAGGCCTGCCGTGGGGCTCGTCGCCAGCAGCAGCGTGCTGCGCGTCACCTGGCCCACGGGCACGAGGTCCGTGAGGATGTCCGTGCGCGTCTTCATCAGGTGCGGCGAGATCACTACCGTGTTGGGCGCCAGCAGCAAGGTGTGCCCATCTGCCGGCGCGGCGGCGACGGCGCTGACGGCGAAGGACCCGCCCGCGCCGGCCTTGTTCTCCACCACCACGGGTTGGCCCAGCCGCCCGGTGAGCTTGTCCGCCACGGCCCGGGCCAGCATGTCGGTGCCGGCGCCCGCGGCGAAGCCCACCACGATCGTGACGGGTCGGCGCGGCCAGGCGTCGGCCTGCGCCGCGCCGGGCAGCGCCATGGCCGCTGCGAGGGCGCCGATCCAGTACTTCACGCGGCTCTCGTGCTGGGACTTTCGATTCATGCCTGTCTCCATCTCAACTGCCATTGGTGTTGCGTCTGCTGTTGTCGCACAGGGCCGGCGCCTTGCCGGCGGCCGTCGGGTCTCGGGCGGGAAGGGTCAGGCCGCCCGCACCGCGACGTCCATGGCGCCGATGCCATCGATCTCGCAGTGCATGAGGTCGCCAGGCCGCACCTGGGCGACGCCCTCGCAGGTGCCCGTCATCACGATGTCGCCGGGCAGCAAGGTGTAGAAGCTGGAGGCCCAGGCGATCTGCCGGGCGATGTCCATGATCATGAACTTCGTGTTCGACTGCTGGCGCAGCTCGCCGTTGACGCTGAGCCGGAAGGCCAGGTCCTGCGGCTGGGCGACCTCGTCGGCCGTCACCAGCCAGGGGCCGAGCACCGCGTAGCTGTCGATCGACTTGCGCATGGAGCGGTCCTCGGGGCCGCGCACCACCATGTCCAGCGCGATCGCGTAGCCGGCCACGTGCGACAGCGCCTGCGAGACCGGCACGTTCGAGGCCGCCTTGCCGATCACCACGCCGAGCTCCATCTCGTGGTCGGTGCGGCGGTCGGGAAAGCGCACCGCGATGCCTTCGCTGCAGCCCACCAGCGCGCTGGTGGCCTTCAGGAACAGGCCCTGTTCCTCGATGCCGCCGCGGTAGCGGTCGGTGAAGGTGGCCTTGTCGGCGGCGGCCTCCTCCACGTGCTTAAGGTAGTTGACCGGCACACCGATGACCTTGCTCGGGTGGGCCACCGGGCTCAGCAGCCGCGCCTGGGCCAGGGGCTTGCGCGCGGCCTGCGGCAGCACCCGCTCGATCTCGGCGCGCACGCTCGCCAGGTGCGCGATGAGCGTGTCGCCCTTGGGGCCTGGATAGCGCGCGGGAGGCAGCACGCGCAGCGCCGCGCTCACGTCGCACACCTCGGTGCCGACGACCACGCCCAGGCGGTCGTCGTCAAACCAGCAAATTCTCATGGGATCGTCCTTCCGGGTAAGAGGTGCGCGGTGCTCACAGGCGCACGCCGATGCGGGCGCCGTCCAGCGTGGCGTGGACCAGCCGGCGCGGCGCCAGGCAGTCGCCGATGCGGTACACCTCGCCCTCGATGTCGGGGAAGCTGCGCGGCGCGCTGCCGCACGCGAACACGATGCTGTCCACGGGCGCCGCTTCGCTCGACTGCTTGGTGAACACGTTGCGCAGCGTCGGCACGGGCCCGGCCTTGACCAGCTCCGTCAGCGGCATGAGGCGCACGTTCTTCTCCAGCAGCCGCTTGGTCAGCAGGTGCAGGATCGACCATTCCAGCCCTTGGCCGATGGTCATGTTCTCCGACAGCAGCGTGACCTCCTTGCCCTGGTCGGCCAGGTACAGGGCCGCGAGCACCGGCGGCAGGTTGTCCACCAGGCCGCCCACGACGAGGACGCGCTGGCCGACGTCCGGCGGGTTGTCCAGGATGTCCAGCGCGGTGAAGGTGCGCGTGCCTTCGATGCCTTCGAGCTGCGGGATCACGGGCGTCGAGCCCACGGCGACCACGGTGGCGTCGGGCTTGAACTTGGCGATGAACTCGGGCGTGGCCTCGGTGCCCAGCAGCACCTCCACGCCCTGCGCCCGGACCTCGCGCGACAGCGTCTCGATCAGCGTGATCATTTCCTTGCGCGACGGGTCCCGCGCCAGCGTCGTGATCTGGCCGCCCAGGCGCTGGCTCTTCTCCACCAGCGTGACCTGGTGCCCGCGCGCCGAGGCGATGCGCGCCGCCTCCAGGCCGGCCGGGCCGCCGCCGACGATCAGCACGCGCTTGGGCTTGTCGATGAGGCGCACCTTGAGCTCCAGCTCGCGCCCGGCCATCGGGTTGACCGGGCAGGCGGAGACGCGGTCCGGGAAGTGGCACTCGTTGACCCCGGCACACTTGCGCACGTGCTGGGCCTGGCCCTGCGCCATCTTGTTGGGCAGGTGCGGATCGGCGATGAGGGCGCGCGTCAGGCCGATCATGTCGGCATGCCCGCTGGCGAGGATGCCCTCCATCTGCCAGGGATCGTTGATGCGGCCCGTCACGATCAGCGGCACCGGGCAGGCCTCCTTGATCTTCGCGGCCGCCGGGACGTTGAAGCCCGAGGGGATGAAGCTCGACGCCACGTAAGGTGCGACCACACCTTTCTGCAGGGCGCCGATGGTGCCGGCCGTCACGTTGACGTAGGCCATGTCGCCGGCCGTGCGGGCCACGATGGCCTTGATGTCCTCGGTGCTGAGGCCGCCCTCGACGTCCTGGTAGCCGCTGATGCGCATGCCGATCGGGAAATCGTTGCCGCACTGGGTCCGGATCTCGTCGATCAGCTCCAGCAGGAAGCGCATGCGCCGGTTGGCGTCGCCGCCGTAGCGGTCGGTGCGGCGGTTGGTGGCGGGCGACAGGAACTGCTCGATCAGGTAGCCGTGCGTGGCGTGGATCTCGACGCCATCGACGCCGGCCTTCTTGATCCGCAGGGCGGAGCGGCCGAACAGCCGCACGGTGCGCCGCACTTCGTCGGTGGTGAGCTCGTGCGAGGCCATGCGCACGTGGTCGTCGGCCAGGCCCGAAGGCGACACCATGGGCTGGAAGGTGTCGGGCAGGCGGATCGCACCCCGGTTGGCCAGTTGCCCGAAGCAGAAGGCCCCGTGCCGGTGGATGATCTCGGCGCGGCGGCGCAGCCGCGGGATCAGCGTCTCGTCGTAGTAGGCGGCGCCTTCCTCGCTCTCGGGATCGGGCGACGCGTCCGGATCGGCCGCGTAGGCCGGCTCCATGCGGCCGGTGGACACGAAGTTCAGGCTGGAGACGGTCTCGTGCAGGATGGGAATGCCGACCAGGCCCACGCCGCCGGCCACGCGCTCTTCCAGGTAGGCGAGGTAGCGCTCCTCGCTCATCTTCGGGTTGTGCGTGGTCAGCATCAGGCGGTTGCGCACGCGCAGGCCGCCGATGTCGATGGGGCTCAGCGTGCGGCTGAATTCGTTGCTGCTCATGGGTGCTCCTTCCATTGGTTTCCTGGGAGCGCGCTTGCGCGCGGCCAGGGTGTGTGTGTTCAGGTGCGCGCGGCGGGCATACGGGCCCGGCTCAGGCGTCGCTGCGCTGGATTTCCTCGGACAACAGTCCCAGCCGCCTCAGCACGTCGCGGTCGGACACGGCGAACAGCCGCGCCGCGCCGCCCAGGCTGCGGTGGGAAACCCAGTTGCGCTGGGGCAGCGTGAAGATGTCGCGCGGCCCCCAGGTGATGTGCCTGGAGCCGATCCACGACTCGCCATGCCCCTCCACCACCGCGCACACCACGTTGGCGTTGGTGCGCGTGGGCAGGGTCGCGGGGCCCTCGTCGATCTGCAGCATCGTGCTGTCGAGCAGCGGCATCGCGCCGGCGCCGGTCAAGGGGTTGGCATAGCGCACGCGGCGCGTGCCGTCGGCGCTCAAGGGCGCATGCGCCAGCGCCCGCACCGCGTCGGCATACGGGTAGCGGAACACGGGCGAGTGCTCGCGCGTGCTGCCGATGGCCTCCGGAACGATGTTCGGCGACGAGAAGGCTGCGTCCTCAACCGTATGCGGCATGGTGGCGATGGGGCCGGGCTCGAACACCACCGTGCCGAGGTAGGCGTGCAGCGGCACGTCGAGCACGTCGAGCCACAGCACCGGTTCGCTGCCGTCGTGCCGGTGCTGGTGCCAGCACCAGCCCGGCGTGAGGATCAGGTCGCCGAACTCCATCGGGCAGGGCTTGCCGTCCACGATGGTCACCGCGCCCGAGCCCTCCAGCATGAAGCGCAGCGCGTTCATGGTGTGGCGGTGGGGGCGCGCCGTCTCGCCGGGCAGCAGGCACTGGATGGCGGCCAGCACGTTGCCGGCGGTGAACTCGTCGGCGTCGGACTTCGAATGCGGGCTCATGAGCTGCAGCACGCGCCGCTCGACGGCCGCGGGCGAGGTCTCCTCGAACGCGAGCTCCAGCAGCGGCCGCAGCTCGCTCCAGCGCCACTGGTGCGCCTCCCGCGGGCCGGGCGGAGGCTTGTGCGCGTTGGGGCTCTCCCACAGCGGCGAGAGGTGGGCGGCCCGCCAGGCGCGCCGGATGTCGTCGGCTCTTGATGTGTCCATATCGCTTGACCTTGTAGAGCTGTCTTGGCGGCCATGGCCGGCCTGCAGCGGTGCTGCGTGCGTGGTGCTCAAAGCTTGAAGCGCTCCAGCGTCCCCGGATGGAAAAGCTCCTCCGGGCGCACCAGGCGCGAGGACAGGCCTTGCTGGTGGTGGTGGCGCAGGAAGGTTTCGAGCACGTGCCGGTTGGGCTCCAGGCCGTAGGACCAGAAGTCGGGTCCCATGAGGTCCCGGGCTTCCTTGAGGCGCTCTTCCACGAAGGGCAGCGTGATCTTGGTGGCCGAGGTGTCGCTCAGGTGTTCCAGGGCGAGCGCCTTGGACTGGTCGAATGCCTTGTAGACCGCGCCGGGCAGCCAGGGGTGGCGCTCGGCCAGCTCGCGGCGCACGCCCAGGATGTGCATGATGGGAAAGATGCGGGTGCGCCTGTAGTAGTCCTTGGCCGCTTCCGTGGGGTCGGGGAACAGCCAGCCGACGTTGGGCGTGCCCGGCGGCACCGCCGGCGGGCGCGGGGCGATGTAGCCGTCGATCTCCCCGGCCGCCAGCAGCGCCGAGATGGTGGCGCCTTCGGGCGCGTCCTCCAGCCGCACGTCGGCGGGCAGCTTCAGGGCGATCTTCTCCGGCCGGCCGGGATGCTCGATGCCACCGCGCACCCACGTCACGTCCTCGGGGCGCACGCCGAAATCGTCCTGCAGCACCGAGCGCGCCCAGACGTTGGCCGTGAGCTGGTACTCCGGCACGCCGATCTTGCGGCCCCGGAGGTCCTCGGGCTTCTTGATGCGGTCGGTGCGCACGTAGATCGCGGTATGCCTGAAGGCCCGCGACAGGAACACCGGCACCCCGACATAGGGCAGCGTCCCGTCGGCGGTCTTCACCGTCGCGCTGGACATCGAGAGCTCGCAGATGTCGAACTCCTCGGCGCGGAAGGCGCGGAAGAAGATCTCCTCGGGCGGCAGCGTCATGAAGACCGGGTCCACGCCGTCGATCTGCACCGCCCCGTCGAGCAAGGGGCGGCAGCGGTCATAGTTGCCGATGGCAACCGAGAGGTTGAGCTTGGACATGGCGTGGCCTCAGTTCGTCACGGACAGGAGGTCCTGCATCGGGCGGTAGCGGGTGCCGAACTTCTTGACCAGCAGCCGGTCCAGGTACTCGACGGCCTGCGGGTCCATGTCGCGCGAGGGAACCGGGTCCTGCACGAAGGTGCCGTAGCGGTCCTCGCCCCTGACCAGCGTGGCCGTGTCGGTGGGCTTGTCGGTCTTGCGCTCGAAGGGCTTGAGGTAGCGCACGGCCAGGCCGACGCGGCGCCCCGGGCTCGTGTTGGGCCCGGAGCCGTGGATGATCTTCTCGTGGTGGAAGGAGAACTGGCCCGGGTTCAGCAGGATCTTGGTGGCCGTGCTCTCGTCCACGTCCACGGCGATCTCCTGGCCCAGCGACAGCAGGTTGGCGGTGTTCTCCTTGTAGGCGTGCTCCAGCAGCTTCTTCTGCGAGCCGGCCACGACCTTCAGGCAACCGTTCTCGACGCTGCTGGGCGTCAGCGCGATCCACGCCGTCACGATGTCCCCGGCGCCTTCGGGCGCGCCGGAGTACGGGCCGTCCTGGTGCCATGCCACGAAGCCCGGGTCATTGGGCTGCTTGATGAAGAAGGAGGTGGACCAGCAGTAGATGTCGGGCCCGATCAGGCTCTGCACCGCGTCGAGCACGGGCTCCAGGCGGATCAGCTCGTTCACCCACGTCAGCACCAGGTGCGACTTGGCGCGCAGGATCTGCGAGGCGCGGGCGCCGTACTGCTGTTCGAGCGCTTCGAGCTTGGCGAGGTAGGCGGCCGCCTGCGCCTGGGGCAGGGCCGTCAGCGGGTACAGGTAGCCGTCGCGGCGGTAGGCTTCGACCTGCTGCGGGGAAAGGAAGTTCTGGCTCACTGGATACTCCTGGGATTCAAGGGCTTGAAGGGCGTGGAGCGGGATGCCCGCCGTCGCGGCGGCATCCCATGGGCGCATGAGCGCAAGCGGCCGCGCGTCAGCGCACGGCATAGCCCCCGTCGATGGGCATGGTCACGCCGCTGACGTAGGAGGCCGCGTCGGAAGCGAGGAAGGCGATGACGTTGGCGATCTCCCGCGGTTCGGCGAAGCGGCCCGCCAGCACGCGGGAGCGCAGCTGTTCCTCGGCCGCGCCGATGCCGCGCTGCGCGATGCGCTCGGTCAGCACCAGGCCCGGACAGACGGCGTTGGCGCGCAGGCCCCGGTCGCCGTACTCGGCCGCCAGCTGCCGGGTGAAGCCGAGCAGGCCGGCTTTCGTGGTGGCGTAGCTCGGCGTGCCCGGGCTGCCGACCAGCGCGCGCGCCGAGGACACGTTCACCACCGAGCCGCCGCGCGGCGCGTCGAGCAGTTGCGGCAGCAGCGAGCGTGTCATCAGGAACGCGCTGGTCAGGTTCAGCGCCAGGTACTTGTTCCAGTCGTCGAGCTGGAGGTCCATGGCCGGGCGGCGGAAGTTGGCGCCGACGTTGTTGACCAGCGACTTCAGGCGCACGCCGCTGTCGGCGATGCGCTGCGCCACGCGCTGCACCTCGGCCTCCTGCGTGATGTCGCCCGCGATGGCAGTGCAGGCCTGGCCGGCGCGGGCCAGGCTCTGGGCCAGCGCATCGAGGCCGGCGGCGTCCACGTCCAGCGCGATCACGTGGGCGCCGAGCTCACCCAGCGTCTGCGCCGTGGCGCGGCCCAGTCCCGCGGCTGCGCCGGTCACCACGACGCCCTGGCCGTGGAAATTCAAGTCTTGCAACATGCGTCTTCCTTGCTGTGCGGTTGTCGCGCCATGCAGCCGGTCAGGCTCGCACGCCGGAGGAGGCGAGGTCTTCGCGCGCGAAACCGGCCACCTTCTTGTAGCGGGCCTGCCATTCCTCCAGCTCACGCGTGGAGATCACGTCCTCGATGCGCTGGAACGGCTTGCCGCCGGTTCGCTCCTCAACGACTCGCAGGATGGCGTCCGGCGCGATCTCGCGGTTGGCCAGCACGACATTGCCCGTGGCCTGCAGGCGGCGCTGCTCGTAGAGCTTGAGCGCCGCGCGCGGATCGCCCTCGGAGGCCAGCAGGCCGGCCAGCGTCGTCGCATCGATGATGGCGTGCGCGGAGCCGTTGGAGCCGCGCGGCATCATCGGGTGCGCGGCGTCGCCCAGCAGCGTGATGCGGCCGTCGGTCCAGAAGGGCAGCGGGTCCTGGTCGATCATCGGGTACTCGTACACGGCATCTGCGGCGCGCATGAGCGCGGGGATGTCGAGCCAGTCGAAGCTGCAATGCTCGAAGTCGCCGATGAACTCCTCGACGCGGCTGCGGCGGTTCCAGTCGCGCAGCAGCTTGTCGGCGGGCCGGGAAACCTCGATCACCCAGTTGATCAGCTGCGTGCCCTGGCCGTCGATGTCGTTGCGGATCGGGTACATGACGAGCTTGCCCGTCTCGTAGGTGCCCAGATAGAAGTGCGTGGCGCCGCTGAGATAGGGCTTCCAGCGCGTCGTGCCCCGGTACTGCGTGGTTCCCTCGTAGCGCGGCACGGCTTCCTTGGGATGCATCTGGCCGCGGGCCACCGAATGCACGCCATCGCAGGCGATGGCGACGGTACCGCGCACCGGCGGCAGCGCCTCCCCCGTGGCGGCATCGGCGAAGTGCACGATGGCTGCGTGCTCATCCTGTTCGACGGCCGTGCACTTGTGCCCCAGCAGCACGGCGTCTTCGCCGGCCCGCGCGCGCACGGCTTCGAGCAGCGTCAGGTGCAGGTCCGCGCGATGGATCGCGATCTGCGGCCATTCGTAGCCGGCGTACAGGCCGCGCGGCTCGCGCTGCACCAGTTGCCCGTTGCGGGTGAAGAAGCAGTATTCCTTGGTCTCGATGCCCTTGGCCCGTAGCTCGGCCTCCAGGCCCAGGCCGGCCAGCTCGCGCATGGCGTGGGGCAACAGGTTGAGGCCCACCCCCAGCGGCTTGATTTCCCTGGCGGCCTCGTACACGCGAAAACCGATGCCTGCGCGGTGCAGTGCCAACGCCAGGGTCAACCCGCCGATACCCCCGCCAATGATGACGACCTCGCCGCTCGCTTCCATCCGTTGCTCCTTTGTTGACTGGCCTAACGTGCATCCATCGATGCGTCCTTGATGAATGTCAGTGTAGTGATTGTTTTGCGCTTGTCGATACCTCTTGGTGGAACCCCTAGTACGGCGGCCGAGGTGGGCGTTGAGCGTCTGCAGTCCAGGTGGAATGGTGGGTCTGCTTGCCAGAAATCAAGCCGAAACGCTTTGGGAGAAGCCGAAGGAGCAGCAGTCCAAGGCTCGTGGTTGAACAGTGGTGGGTATGAAAATCACATTTGTGAGTGACGGCAGACCGTCATCGCGGGCGTCCTTCACGGGCGTGAGGAGGTGACCCGCTGCCGCAGCGTCGTGGCGAGATTCCGCCTGCCGGCGGGCATGGAGAACGCCGGGGTGATCGTGGTGATCAACAAGGACCTGGCGGCGCGGCCTTCCCGGTCGTGGCCGGAAGCCAGTCCGGTTGCGTCATGAACGGCCGTGCCATGGCGGCGCGGCCTACGGAGTCGCGGGCAGCCCTTCCGGCAGCGCGCCCCAGGCCTGCAGCGCGCGGGGCTTGGTGCTCTCGGCGCGGCGGTACAGCCGCGTCTGCAGCTCCAGCTCCCAGCTCGCGTCGCCCGCGGGGACCAGCTCGCCGCTGTCCAGCTCGCGCTTGATGAGGCTGTTGGGCATCCAGGCCACGCCGTGGCCGGCCTTGACCATGGGCTTCAGGCCTTCCGCGATCGGGTTCTGGTAGCAGCAGCGCAGGTACACGCCGTGATGCTGGCGCTGCTTGAGCGCGAAGTCGGCGGCCTGGCCCAGCATGGTGTCGGGGCCGTAGGCCAGGTAGGGCAGCGGCTCGCGCCGCGTGCCGGGCAGCGCGAACAGCGGCTGGCCGTTCGCGCCGGCCTTGCTCACGGGCAGGAAGCGCTCGGTGCTCAGCAGCATGGAGGGAAAGCGCTCCGGGTCCAGCGCGGCCGACACCGCCGGGTGCGCGTAGGACAGCATCAGGTCGCAGCTGCCTTCCACGAGGGCACGCACGCAGCCGTGCAGGTTGTCGGGCACCAGGCGCACGTCGAAGGGGCCGATGCGCTGCTGGCAGGCCTGCAGCCAGTGCGGGAAGCACACCACCGACAGCGACTGCAGCGAGTTGATGGTCACGGCATCGCTGCTGGGCTGCAGCCGGTCGCGCAGGTCATCGCGCACCTCCAGCAGCTGGCGCACCACCTCTTCGGCGGTATCGCGGAACACCAGGCCGGCGGGCGTGAGCGAGGTGGGGTAGGCGCTGCGGTCCACTAGCGGCACGCCCACCCACAGCTCCAGCGCCTTGATGCGCCGGCTCAGCGCCGACTGGGTGCAGAAGCGCTCGGCGGCCGTGCGCGAAAAGCTGCGCGTGCGCGACAGGCTCAAAAGGTCTTCAAGCCACTTGAGTTCCATGAAGGGTTCGTCGTCCTTGGCGTGGGGAACGGCGCGTCCGGGTGTGGCCCGGCGCACCGCGTGGCCCGGCGTGCCTGGGCAGCCTCGTGGGCCGTGGCGCCGGGTGGGCGGATTGTCCCGCACGGCGGCCGCAGCGCCGGCGTCCTGGCGTGCAGATCCGGGCACCGTGACGGATGTGCCGCTGGCCGGTGCCCTCGCGTCCTGGGCGCTGAATGGGCTGCCTGGGCCGCCGTTTCAAGCCATGGTTGAGCACACAACTGGATTTGCGGGTTCACGGGAAGCCGCTGGCGACCGCTGGTGACGAAGCGGCACGCCCATGCGCGGCGCCTTGTGCACAAGACCCTGCCGGGCGGGGGTTACATCAAGGGTGGTACATTGCCGCCCTGGCACCTGTAGCCTGCGGCCCTTTCAAAAGATCGGCGGTATCGGGCAGGTGCCCGGATCACGAGTTGATCTCTCTCCTTTTCCAGGGCTGCTGATTGCTACGGCGATCTCGACGTTCTGGTTGCCCCAGGCCGGCAGCGAATACCCCTGCCAGCCCACGCCCGGACCGAGTTCATCCGCCGCAAGCGCGCGTCTCGCGCGCTTTTCCTGCCAGCCCCGCCCGGCCTTGCTGAAGGTCCGGGTTATTGAAAGTACCTCATAGATTCCTCCATTCAGGTAGGCAAGTACCTTGTCTCCCCGCTGACCCGCCCCGCAGGGCCGGGTCGTCATGCCTCGTCCGTCTCCATCCGCAGCGGGCGCGGCAGTTCCACCCATGACCGCGTCCTGCGCTTCGTCCCGGAGTTCGACTCCGCCGAGGAAGCACTGCAGTACGCCACCACCCAAGGACTGGACTGGATAGGCCGCACCACCGCCGGCCAGGCGCAGCCGTGGCCTCCCGTCCTTCTCGAACCAGGAGCAAGCACATGGCCAAGGAAGAACTGATCGAAATGCACGGCGTGGTCGACGAAGTCCTGCCGGACTCGCGCTACCGCGTGAAGCTGGAAAACGGGCATGAGCTCGTGGCCTACGCCGCCGGGCGCATGAAGAAGCACCACATCCGCATCCTGGCGGGCGACAACGTGTCGCTGGAGCTCTCGCCCTACGACCTCAGCAAGGGCCGCATCACGTTCCGCCACCTGGAACGCCGCGGTCCGCCGCCCTCGGCGCCACACCACAGGCGCTGATGCCGGGCAGCCCGGCACGCAACCCCAAACTTTTTTCCCCCAACCGTCCCAACAAGGATCGACGACATGACTACCCAGACCGGCACCGTGAAATGGTTCAACGAAGGCAAGGGCTTCGGCTTCATCACGCCTGACGACGGCGGCAAGGACCTGTTTGCCCACTTCAAGGAAATCCAGGGCCGCGGCTTCAAGACCCTGAGCGAGAACCAGCGCGTGGAGTTCGAAATCACCCAGGGCCAGAAGGGGCCGCAGGCCTCCAACATCCGCACGCTGTAAGCGTGTGCTACGGCCGGCAGCGCCGCTGAGGTCGCTGTGGGCACCAGGCTCTACGGCTCTACGCCGCGCGGCCCTGCATCGAGATCGCGTAACGGCAGATGTTCTGCCCCGTGATCGTCAGCCGCAGCGTGCCGCCATGCCATTCCAGCCAGTCCAGCGCCAGATAGTCCTCGACGTAGCCGTCGGGGATGTGGCGGGCCAGATGCTGCTTGAGCAACTGCACGATGATCGGGAGGTTCTCGCGCAGGGCTTCACGCCGGGACGGTGTGAGCGACGAGACGGGTAGGCTGGCCATGGCTTGGGCTCCTGGGTCGGGTTTCACGGCCGCGCCGGGCGCGGACGACATGCAGACCAGGCACAAACCAGGCCGCCGCATGGACGCCCTCGACGCCAGCCGCGGCGCCTTGCCTACTCTCCAGGCAGAGTACTCCTCTGGCGGCAGGAAAGCGCTGTTTCTTTCCACAGTAGTGTGACGGTGTGCAAGCACCGAGATGGTGCGTCCGTCCGGTCGGAAAGCGCGCGGGATGCGCTGATCTGGTGCCGTTTAAGCGGCATTGGCCGCCTTCCCGCCTTTCAGCACCCCGGCATGCGGTGCGCCGGTGCTGGCACCGGTCGGACGAATCAGGCGGACTGAGAGCGACGGCGTTGGCGCCGTGCCTTCAGGATGGCAGGGTTCCGGGGGTATCAGACCGGAATTACTTCACGCCTCTCCCGCCCAATCGCTCACGACCGACCCAAAGCAAGCCGCCGCACCCTACAGGTGCCTCCTGACGTGCCGACGATAACGATCCTTCGTTGTCCGAAGTAAGGCTTGCATTGACCGGCATCGTGTGCGTCATCGAGAAATGAGCCTCCGGCTGTGGACCGAGCGCGGCGCCCGCGCCGGTGCACTGCTGGTGGCCGCCTGCGGCCTGCTGGCGCTGGGGATTCACCTCAACGGCCATGGGCAGTTGCTCGCCCTGGGCCTGCCCGGCGCGTCGCCGATCACGCCCGGCTCGGCGCTGGGCTTCCTCTTGGCTGGCCTGGCCGTGGCCGCCATGGGCCGGCCCCCCGGCGCGCGGCTGCACGCCCGGCACGCCGCGTTGCCGCTGCTGGCGGTGTCGGCCATCAGCCTGGTCTGCGTCTTCGCCCTGCCGCAGGTCCCCTCTCCCGCCCTGGTCATCCCGCCCCTGCCGTCGCTGAGCTTCGCGCTGGTGGCCGGGGCCGCGCTGCGCTTCGATCCCCGCGCCGGGCGCGGCATGGCCTGCGCCGTGGTGGCTGCGGTGGTAGGCGCGGCCGCGTGCGGCACCGTGGTTCTGGGCTATGCGGCCTGGTGGCTGCAAAACGGCGAGCGGCTGCTGCTGGGGATGCAGGCGCCGCAGGCGGCGGTGCTGCAGATGGTGCTGGCCCTGGCGATCGGCGGCCTGTGCCTCGCCGCCACGGCCGAGGGGACCTGCCGCCGCCACGCCGCGCCGCTGGCGGGGGCCGGCGTCACGGCGGCGGGACTGGTTGCAGCCTGGGCACTGATCCTGGGCAACGACAGCGCGAGCGTCGCGCACGACGTGGAACAGCGCATGGACAGCGTGGCGCAGTCGCTGCTGGAGCACGTGCACCGCTCGCTGGACCCGGCCGACCTGATCCTGCGCCAGGTCGCCGACCGCATCCGGCGCCAGGGCCTGGACCGCTTCGGGCAGTCGCGCCAGGAGTGGGAGGAACTGGCCGTGGCCGCGGCGTCGTTGCAGCAGATCAGCGCCCTGGTCGTCCTGGACCACCAGGGCCGGGTGATGAGCTACTCGGCCCGCTTCCCGCCCGCGCTGCCCGGCAGCTTCGCCTTGCGCGACTACTTCCTGGCCCACCGTCGAGGCGACATCACGTTCCTGGGGCCGCTGATCAACACCGCTTGGGGCCAGCGGGCCTTCACCTACAGCCGCCGTGTGAGCGACCGCGACGGCAACTTCGCCGGCGTGGTGGTCGCGACACTGGAGCCGGACTACTTCCGCGGCTTCTACCGCTCGCTCAACCTGGGGCCGGGCGGCGCGGTGTCGCTGTGGCGCAGCGACGGGCGCCTGCTGCTGCGCGAGCCCACGCCCGCGGACCTCGGCAGCGCGGACTTGCGCGGCCATCCGCTGTTCACCCGGCGCGTGGGTGCCGGCGACGGCGGCTCCTTCGTGGGCGTGTCGCCTTTCGACCACGACCAGCGCTTCGTCGGCTACCGCGTCTCGACGGTGCACCCGCTGGTGGTGATGGCCGCGGTGAGCGCGGCGCCGCTGGCGCGCGGCTTCGAGCGCAGGCTGTTCGCGTCGGCGCTGCTGCTGACGCTGGCCCTCGCGGCGCTGGCCCGGGCCACGGCCCAGCAGCTGAGCGCGCCGCGCCGCGACACCGGGCGGCAGGCGCAGCTCGAAGCCGGCCCAGGCTTCACGCGCGCCGTCCTGGACTCGGTGGCCGCCACCGTGGCCATCGTGGACCGCGAGGGCCGTATCGTGGACGCCAACAAGGCTTGGGCGCGCTTCGCGCAGGCGCATGGGGCCGGGCCCGATGCCCGCAACGGCCTGGACGTGCTGCGCCGCGCCGGCGCCGCCGACCGCGACGGCGTGACCGCCGTGCTGTGGGGCGTCCAGGCCGTCATGCGCGGGGACCTGCCATGGTCCAAGCACCACTACGAATGCACCGGCGCGGCGGAGAGCCGCTGGTACAAGGTGCGCATCACGCCACTGGAGGGTGCCGACGGCTGCGTGGTGATCAGCCAGGAGGACGTGACCGACCTCAAGCGCGCCGAGATGACGCAACGGCGCGAGCAAGCCGCCGCGGCGCCGAGCCGCGCTGCACGCGGGGCAACAGGCGATCCGGCTCGCTGAACGTGGCACGGGTGCGCTGCGCTCACTGCCCCGCCAGCCGCCTCCCCGCCGACACCGCATACACCCCCGAGCGCGCCCGCAGCACCGGGTCGTCCGAGGCGGCGATGCCCTTGGGCAGCACGTTCGGGTCGAACACCAGCGCGTCGCAGGCGCCGCCCGGGCCGCTTTCCACCTTGTCGATCACGAGCCGGCCCACGGTGACGGTTTTGCGGCTTTCAGGCCACGTCAGGGTTGGATTCACCAGGTTGTCCCCGGCCTCGGCCAATTGCAGCCGCATCGCGAATTCCGCCGAGCGTCCCGCCACGCGGCGCCGCAACTCGTCGGCCAGGAAATCATCGGGCAGCGATTTGAGCTTTTCGTCGTCCAGCAATTCCTGCCCGCCGGCGGGTTCGAAAACCCAGCGCGCATATTGCGACTGCCCCTTGGCAGTGGTGAACTGGAAGGCGTGCACGCCCCAGTAATTCACGGCCGCGTAACTGGCCGGAATGCCGTGGCTGTTCAGCCAGTCCGCTTGCGCCCGGGTTTCCGGATAGGCCTCGTTGAAGGCTTTGATCTTGGCCGGGTCGGGTTTCTTCGTTTCCGGATCGGGTTTCCGCGCTTCCAGCGAGCGCAGCATGATTTCTGGCGTCGAGACGGCATTCATGGGTGCCGAGATGTTGGCCATCTGCCAGCGCTCGCCGCCGGGCAGGGCGAATTGCAGGGCCAGGCCGCGTGTGGTGCGGGCCTTGTCCGAGCCGCGCGGGTTGCCGCCGGTGACGGAAAAGCGCACCACCACCGGGATGCGCTCGCCGCCGAAGGCCGAAGCCGAGGACAGCGCGCGGCCTTCGGTCGTGCCCGTGAAATGCCCCTCGGCGCACAGACCCTTGGCCCCACCGCGGCGGAAACCCGGGTGCTTGCCGGAGATGTTTTCAAACGCATCGACCAGCGCCTGCGCCGTGGCCGGCGTGTCGGCCGGAGCCTCGGGCTGCGCCGCAACCGCGGCGGCTGAAGCGCACAACGCCGCGCAGGCCGCGGCGGCAAAGGTGGGGGAGGTCATGCCGTGCTCCTTGTGAAGGGCGGCCCGGGTGCGCGGACCGAGGCCGTCATGGGACGCCTGACGCCCGCGGGTGTCGCGGAAATCGGTTGAAAAAAGCGGGAAGGCGGCTGAAATCTCTTTGAAAGCCGGGCGGTTCCGGCAGGCGGCGCGATGGAATCACCCCTTCACCCCATGCGTTTTGCCGGCGGCAGCTTCGACCCGCTGCGCGGTGAGCTGCGCGTGGGCGAGCGGCAGGCACGGCTGCGCCCGCGCAGCGCCGCGGTGCTGGCCGTGCTCCTGGAGGAGCGAGGGCGCGTGGTGGGCCGCGAGGCGCTGATGCGGCAGGTGTGGCCCGATGCCGTGGTCACGGACGACTCGCTGGCGCAGTGCATCAAGGAGATCCGCCGCGCACTGGGCCCGGCGGCCGAGCGCATCCGCACCCTGCCGCGGGTGGGCTATGCCTTCGCGGATGCCGCGGCCGGGGCGCCCGCGGAAGCGGCGCCACCATCGGCTGGCGCGGCGGCGGTGGAGCAGGCCTTAGCGGTTCCGGACGGCGAAGCGGCGGCGGCTCCCGTCGAGGCCGCGGCCTTCCCGATCCCGCTGCGCGCCGCGCGGCTGCGCTGGCTGCTGGGTGGCTTCGTGCTGGCGGTGGCGGCACTGGTGGCGCTGGGCCTGGCGATGCGCCCGGCGGTGATGGAGCCGCCGCGCTTCTCGCTGGCCGTGCTGCCGCTGTCTTCGCCGGTGAACGGGCACGAGCGGGACGCGCTGGCCGAGGCCATCGCTGACAACCTCACATCGGACCTCACCGGCATTCCCGGGACGTTCGTGGTCGCGCGCGGCCTGGCGGAGCGCTACCGCGGCAAAGCCCAGGACGCGCGCCATGTGGGCCGCGAGCTGGGCGTGCGCTACGTGATGGAGGGCAGCCTGCATCGCGCCGGTGCGCGGGCGTGGCTGAACCTGCGGCTGGTGGACGTGCAGGCGGGCGAAGTGGTGTGGTCGCACCGTGCGGAGAGTCTGGACACGAACCCAGCGGCGCTGCCGCCCGCGCTCACCGCGCGCGTGGCGCGCGAGCTGCAGATGGTGCTGATGGTGGACGCGGCCGGTCGGGCTGGTCGCCACCCCGCGGCCACGCCGGAGCAGTTGCTGGAACTGGTGCAGGCGCAATTGCGCGGCAACCCGGGCTACGCACCGGCGTGGATGTGGGCCGCCGTGGCGCACCTGCGGCTGGGCGACGCCGCCACGGCCGTGCGGGAGGCCGGCGAGGCGCTGCGGCTGGCCGGGCCGGACGATCCGGACACGGGCCTGCTCTATGGCGTGCTGGCGCGGGCACGGCTGTTCAGCGGCGATGCCCGAGGGGCGCTGGAGGCAGGCGAGAAAGCGATGCGGGTGCCGGGAGGCAACCGCTACGCGCCGCTGGTGGTGTCCGCGGCCGCGATGGAGATGGGAAACGTGGATCAGGGCCGGCGCGTGATGGCCGAATTCCTGGCGCGCAACCCGGGCTGGAGCGTGGCGAAACTCAAGGCCACTTGGCCGCCGGCCGGAATGGGGAGCGGCGAGTGGGGCGGCAAATACGTCGCGTTGCTGCGGGCAGCGGGGTTGCCGGAGGGGTGAGGGGAAACTGTCAGGGTTCGAAACAGGGTGCTCACCCGTATTTCAATGAGCCCCACCGGCAGCCGGTTTCGAGAACGCTCCGATACGAAGAATCATGGCGGTACTCATTGCCTGCGGAATGACTTTGTTCACTTGAGGCAGCAGGAATTGCCGTGACGCCCGGGAAAAACCCGGGCAATGGATACGAAATTTCGGGTGCCGATGGCTCAATCGCGGGGATAGGCCAAGGGTGTTCACTCATTACCCTGTCCCGTGCAGGCTTTGGCATGGCCTGTGAGGGAAATGGCATGAAACACTCGTATTTCTTCGGAATTTTGGCTGCAACCGTTTCGGTGCCGATGGCCTGGGCAGGCCCAGGAAATATGTCGGCCAGCGGAACCAAGGCCCCGCCCACGACAACCTACCAACTGCATGATTTGGGCTCTCCGGATTTCAAGAGCAGTTATGCCCGGTCCTTGAGCAGCAACGGCAAGGCAGCAGGCTACGTCACCTTCGACATTGCCGGCAAACAGCGCCCGGCCCTGTTCCAACTCGGCAAGCTGCCCATACCCATCTACACCGACGGGCCGGGCGAGGCCACGGGTATCAACGACGATGGAGAAATCGTCGGTTGGTATTGGCGCGGGGAGAAGAAGCAGGCCTTTCTGTGGAAGAACCATGGGCTGAGATTGCTGATGTCGCCCATTGGCGGAGATTCCGTGGCCACGGGTATCAACAACCGCTCGGAAATCGTGGGCTGGTTCGAGGTGGCGCCGGGCGTGACGCACGGGTTCTATTTCCACAAGGGCCGCATGATCGATTTGGGCAGTTGGGGCGGACGCTCTTCCCAGGCCACGGGTATCAGCAAGCGTGGCGACATCATTGGCTTCAGGGAAAAGGAAATCGGGGGGCGGATCGTCAAGCAGGGCGTGCGGCTTCCAGAGCGGGGGCGCGCGGAACTGCTGCGTCCGCCGACCGGCTTCGACAACCTGGTGCCCTTGGGCGTCAATGACAAAGGCGACGTGACCGGCAGCATGTGGAGCAGCGACCGGCCATTTGATTTCGAAACCGCGGTATTCGCCACAACGGACGGCAAGGTCGAGAACCTGCAGCGCCCGAATTGCTGCTTTGGTACGGTGGGCGTGGCGATCAACAACAAGGGCGTGGTCGTCGGCTATAACTTCGACCGCAACGGCGACCCCCACGAAAACCTGACGCGGTGGGATCCCAAACAAGGACAAATTGGCATGTCCGGCCTGGGCGCACCACAGGGCTGGCACCAGCTTACCGAGGGAAACGACATCAACAATAACGGCGTGATCGTGGGTGCGGGCTGGCCGCAGTGGGGAATTGGTGGGCGCCAGACCGCCATCATGCTGGTACCGCAAGGCAAGCACTGAATTTCCTGGCCATGGTGGTGGCCTGCCACCATGGCCACCTTCTCACGCCTCGGTGGATGCCACAGTGGACGCTGGATTTTCAAATTGCGGTGGCTGCTGTGCCGGCGCGGAGTCCTGACCGAGAACTGCGGGGAGGGTCAGGTTTTTTCCATCACCAGCACGGTTTCCATGCCAGTTTGCCGTTGAGGTTGATTTCGCCGCAACGGTTTGTTTTCAAGAAGCGCTTTGTCTTCAAGCGTCAGTTGGAAGAAACCTCTTGTCCGTCTTGCGGCTGCACCTTGACCGAAACCCCATACAGCGCCAGCAACCCCATCACATGCCCCACCGCCACGCCCGGCTCGCCTGCTTCGATCCGTCCGATCGTCTGCACGTGCACGCCGAGGCGTTCCGCCGCGGCGGCTTGTCCTTCGCCGGCGGCGATGCGGGCCCGCTTGGCTGCCGCGCCCAGTTCGCGGATGGTTTGAAGCGCCTCGGGGGCGATGTCGGTGGAGATTCTTTTGCCTTGTGCCATCCGGCGATTGTCGCCATTCGGTTGCGCACGATCCTTTTTTCCGCCTCAAGCCGTCACTTCCCCCACCGCCTCCCTCGCCACCTCCGACGGTACCTCGTGCCCCCCGTCGAATTCCAGGTAGCGCACCTCGTAGCCGGCCCCTTGCAGCATCGGCACCACGCGGCGGCTGCAGCGCGCCGCGGGCAGCACGCGGTCGGCGTTGCCGTGGGCGATGAAGATGCGCGGCCGTCCCCGGGGGGCCACCGGCGCCGCGAAGCCCGGTGCCAGTGCGATCAGCCGCGGGAACAGCTCGCCGTGGTCCAGTCCCAGCGACAGCGCATACGAGGCGCCGTCCGAAAAGCCTCCCAGCGCCAGCTGCCGCGGCGCCACGTCGTAGCGCGCGAAGACCCAGCGCAGCAGCCGGTCGATGATCGCCACGTCCGGGCCGAAGCTGCCCCGGATGCGGTCCCAGGTGTAGTCCGAGGAGGGCGGCGCCGCGACGATCACGCCGGCCGCGGCGGCATGCGGTTCCAGCAACGCCAGACCCTGGCGCGGGTCGCTGCCCGAGCCGTGCAGGATCACCGCGCAGGCCGCGGGCCGGCTTGGCGTCCAGGCCGCCGGCACGTGCACCAAGGCCGGACGCCCGGCGCCCACGTCGATCTCGTGCAGCCCCGGCCCCGCCTCGTGCGCCAGGGGCGGCGTGGGCATGGGACGGGCCAGCAGTCGCGACGAAGGGGAGAAGCCCATTCACCCTCCGCAGCAGGCCACATGCCGTTCATGAGATTGAGCAGGCGTCCGCCGCGTCAGGCACCACCGTTGCCGACCCGGGTGTGTATCCACAAGTCTCCGGCCCGCGCGGGCCAGCCTCCGCTGGCCAGGCCAGGGCTGGACAGGAGCACCGCATGAAGACACCACTGCAAGTGCTGCAGGCGCTGGCCGCCGCCTCCCTCGCCGTTGCCGCCGGCATGGTGCAGGCCCAGGCGGGTGGCATGCCGGGCAGCGGCAACCCGGGCCCGGGCTTCATGGGCGCGGGCTCCGGTTCCACCGGGACTGTCGATGGCGGCATGAGCGGCACCCGCGAAACACCGCCCGGCGCGGCCCGCGCGGGCCGCGAGATGCGCGGCGCCCGCAACTCCAACGGGCCCGACTACACCGCCCGCGGCGCCGATGCCGCCGGCCCGCCTGCCAGCGCCGTG
>NZ_CALAOH010000115.1 GCF_937926365.1 uncultured Azohydromonas sp.
CCGCCCATGCCGCCAGTCACGTAAGCCAGTTTCTGTGCCATCTGTCTCTCCTTCTCCAGGCCGTCTCGCAGCCCTTGGTGGTGGGGAGCCAGACGTTTCCGTCCGTCCCCGTGATCGAGGGTCACATCCTATATTGCAGAAAGCAATGTCACAATACGGAATTGAGGATGATGTACCTTACCCCCGCGAATAAGCGATTCGTGGTCTCGCATGCACTCAAACGGCGGGATTTGTGATTGGCACCAGCGCCACGCACGCGCCAGGCCGGTGGCAACCGGCCCATGGCGCTCAGAAGGTCACGACCACCGAGCCCGCGCTGCGCGTGGCCGGGCCATGGAAGACGGCTTCGATGTTGTTGCCGTCAGGGTCCAGGACGAACGCGGCGTAATAGCCCGGGTGGTACTTGCGTTCCCCGGGGGCGCCGTTGTCGGTGCCGCCGTGGGCCAGCGCGGCCTCGTAAAACGCGTCCACCATGGCCCGATCCTGCGCCTGGAACGCCAGGTGGTGACGGCCCGTCAACTGGCCCAGCGCGGCCTCGCTGTCGGCCGTGGACACGAAGAGCTCATCGGCCCAGAAATGGTCCTCGCCGCTGCCGCCCATCGGTATCCCCAGGACCTTGAAGACGGCCTCGTAAAAGGTCCGGCTCGCCTTCAGGTCGCGGACGACCAGTTGCAAATGGTCGATCAGGCGGCCGCGGTGCAGTTCCTGCGTCTCCATGGCGCACTCCACGGGGGCTGTGGTTGAGCGCGCGATGGTAGGGCGGCGTTTCGCCGCCTCGCTTCCCGTGCCGCAAAGCCTCGGCTTGCAGCGTGGCCGGATCCAGCCGGCCTCGGGCGCGGCGCCCAGTCCGTGGACGGGACCCTGCAAGGGCTAAGGGATAATCAAGGGCTTTGCCCAGAGCGCGGCTCAAGAGCCTGGTCGCACGGGCGCGCGAGGGGACCGCAGTTCCGCGGCCCGCTTCCTTTTTCGCGATTTCCATCCGCACCCACGATGCCCGCATACCGTTCCAAAACCTCCACCGCCGGCCGCAACATGGCGGGTGCCCGCTCCCTGTGGCGCGCCACCGGCATGAAGGACGACGACTTCTCCAAGCCCATCATCGCGGTGGTCAACTCCTTCACCCAGTTCGTGCCCGGCCACGTGCACCTGAAGGACCTGGGCCAGCTCGTTGCGCGCGAGATCGAGGCCGCGGGCGGCGTGGCCAAGGAGTTCAACACCATCGCCGTCGATGACGGCATCGCCATGGGCCACGACGGCATGCTGTACTCGCTGCCCAGCCGCGACATCATCGCGGACTCGGTGGAGTACATGGTCAACGCGCACTGCGCCGACGCCATGGTGTGCATCTCCAACTGCGACAAGATCACGCCCGGCATGCTCATGGCCGCCATGCGGCTCAACATCCCGGTGATCTTCGTCTCCGGCGGCCCCATGGAGGCCGGCAAGACGCGCCTGGCCAACCCCGTCACCAAGGCCGTGGAAATCAAGAAGCTGGACTTGATCGACGCGATGGTGATGGCGGCCGACAAGTCCTATTCCGACGCCGAGGTGGCCGAGGTGGAGCGCTCGGCCTGTCCCACCTGCGGTTCGTGCTCGGGCATGTTCACCGCCAACTCCATGAACTGCCTCACCGAGGCGCTGGGCCTGTCGCTGCCCGGCAACGGCACGGTGGTGGCCACGCACGCCGACCGTGAGCAGCTGTTCAAGCGCGCCGGCCGCCGCATCGTGGAGCTGGCCCGCCAGTACTACGAGCAGAACGACGAGCGCGTGCTGCCGCGCGCGGTGGGCTTCAAGGCCTTCGAGAACGCGATGACGCTGGACATCGCCATGGGCGGCTCCACCAACACCATCCTGCACCTGCTGGCGATCGCGCGCGAGGCGGGCATCGACTTCGGCATGGCCGACATCGACCGCCTCTCGCGCGTCGTGCCGCAGCTGTGCAAGGTGGCGCCCAACACCAACAAGTACCACATCGAGGACGTGCACCGCGCCGGCGGCATCATGGCCATCCTGGGCGAGCTCGACCGTGCCGGCAAGCTGCACACCGACGTGCCCACCGTGCACGCTCGCACGCTGAGCGAGGCGCTGGCGCAATGGGACATCGTGCGCACGCAGGACGATGCCGTGCGCAACTTCTACCTCGCCGGCCCGGCCGGCATTCCCAGCCAGGTGGCCTTCAGCCAGGACACGCGCTGGCCCAGCCTGGACCTGGACCGCGCCGAGGGCTGCATCCGCTCCCACGAGCACGCCTTCTCCAAGGAGGGCGGCCTGGCGGTGCTCACGGGCAACATCGCGCTCGACGGTTGCGTGGTGAAGACCGCCGGCGTGGACGACAGCATCCTCGTGTTCGAGGGCACGGCCCACGTCACCGAGTCGCAGGACGAGGCGGTGGATGACATCCTCAACGACCGGGTCAAGGCCGGCGACGTGGTGATCGTTCGCTACGAGGGCCCCAAGGGCGGCCCAGGCATGCAGGAGATGCTCTACCCCACGAGCTACATCAAGTCCAAGGGCCTGGGCAAGGCCTGCGCGCTGCTGACGGACGGCCGCTTCTCCGGCGGCACCTCGGGCCTGTCCATCGGCCACTGCTCGCCCGAGGCGGCGGCCGGCGGCGCCATCGGCCTGGTGCGCAACGGCGACCGCATCCGCATCGACATCCCCAACCGCACGATCAACGTGCTGCTGTCCGACGAGGAACTGGCGCATCGCCGCGAGGAACAGAACGCCAAGGGCTGGAAGCCCGCCAAGCCACGCGCGCGCAAGGTCTCGGCCGCCCTCAAGGCCTACGCCAAGCTGGTCATGTCGGCCGACAAGGGCGCCGTGCGCGACCTGTCGCTGCTGGACGACTGATCCCCGCGGCGCGCCTCGCGCCCGCCAGCACGAAAGCCGCTCCGTGGAGCGGCTTTTTTACGGGCAGCACCGCGCCGTTGAGCCAGCAACGGCAAGGGAGAGCCCGCTGATCGGCGTGGACAGGCCATAAGCAACATACTCGATTAACGCCAGCGCACGGACGGATTCACCACCTCTTTACCGGCCCGCGGCGTGTCCCTTTCCACACCCTCCACCCCCCTCTCACGCCGACACGCGAAACGGCTCCCGCCGGTGTCGCGGGCTGGGTGAACCCGGCCCGCAACGGAGTGAGCAAGCCCGTCCGCTGATGGCCGAGGCCTTGTGCAAGAGGAAGCAAGGGGTGAGGAAGGGGAAGGAAAGCCGGGCTCGCCAGGAAAAGCGGTTGGCGGAATGCTGCAGGTGAATCGAGTATGTTGTTTGATCAGCGCTTTCTGCCCGTGGTCCACGCGCGGGAGCGCGCGGACGCGCGCCTCACTGGACCGAGCCCAGCATGTGGTCCACCGCGGCGGCGACCTCGGCGTCGCTCAGCTTGGGGTTGCCGCCCTTGGCCGGCATCGCGCCCTTGCCCTTGAGCGCGCTGTTGAGCAGCGCCTCGCGGCCGGTCGCCACGCGCGGCCCCCAGGCGGCCTTGTCGCCCAGCTTGGGCGCGTTGGCCAGGCCCGGCACGTGGCACATGGCGCAGGCCTGGTTGAACACGGCCGTGCCGTCGGCGGCATGGGCTGGCAAGGCGGCGAAGGTGGCGGCCACGCCCGACAGGAGGAGAAGCGCTGCGTTGGTGCTCAGGGACATCGATAAGCCTCTGGTGTGGGACTGCGAATGGAGAACGGGAGCTGCCCGCCTGCAACGCAAGCCCCGTACCGGCCTCGCGCCCCGGGTCTCCGGCGGCTCCGAAGCCCCAGCATCGTCGGTATCAACCCTTAGCCGTAGCGCCAGGCTTCAGCAGCCGGTGGCGCAGCACGCGGGCGCGGACTGCTCCATCACGCAACGACCGCGGCCGGAACCCGGCCCGGCACGCTGCGCGCGCAACGGCTGGCTCGGATGCTGCGCGGACGCGGCCCCGGAGTCCGTCGCCCGTTTGGGATACAGGCGGCCTCTCAGCCCTGCACGGCCACAGGCGCCAGCTCGTCGCGCAGCATGAGCATGCTGCACTGCAGTGCGGACAGCGAATCGCTCATCGCTGACACCGCAACCGCCAGCCGCCCGGCCGGGCTCGGGGCCGCGGACATCCGTACCTGGACCTCGGCCAGGCGGGCCCGCGCGGCGGCCTGGTGTTGCGCCGGCATCTGCGCGAATGCTTCTTCGAACAGGAGCCGCCGCTGGGCCTCGAAGGCCGCCGGGTCTTCCTGCGCGAGCCTGGAGAAGAGGTCGAAGTCGAAGGAGTGCTGCATGGCTGTGGAACCGTCCCGGCCTGGGCGTTCACGGCAAGGGCCGTGCCGGCAGCAGGCCCGGGCGGCATGCTGGATCAGGAGCCTCCAGCCTGAGCCGCACCGGCCCGCGCCTCCAGCCCCCGATACGGTGGTAGCTAGCGCTTGCAACCGTCGCCAATTCCCGCCGGTTGCTGCGCAATACACTAAAGATCAGCGCCATCACGCCGAAACCCTTGGCACGGTGCCCGCTGATGGTGGCAATCCGAAGTTCCCCGGGCACAGGCTCGGTAAAGAAGATCGCCTCGCGCAGCAAGCAGCAACCGGGGGAAAGATGGGTGCGTCAGCATCAGACGCGGACGAAGCGGGTCTTGCTCGCCTGGCCGACCGTGCGGCCGTGATGACATGGTGGAGCGACCCCGCGGGCAACTGCGTTGGCCTGAGCGCGTCGTGGCGGCACTACACCGGCCAGACGCTGGAGCAGGCGCGGGGCACCGGCTGGAGCGGCGCGCTGCATCCCGACGAGCGTGAGCACACGCTTCAGCAACTGCGGCAGGCCCATGCGTCGCGGCAGGCGGTCCGGCTGGAGCTCAGGCTGCTGCGGCACGATGGCCTGTTCCGCTGGGTCGCGGGCGCGGCGGAGCCCAGCTTCGGCGAGGACGGCCGGTTCAGCGGCTGCATCGTGTCGCTGCTGGACATCGACGAGATCAAGGCCGCCGAGGAGGCACAGCGCCGCGCCGTCGACGAGTTCCGGGCGCTGACGCACCTGCTGCCGAGCATCGTCTGGACCGCATCACCCGTGGGGCGGCCCGATTTCGTCAACGAACAGTGGTCCAGGTATACCGGGCTGCCGCGGCAGTTGCGCAACGCGCGCGCCTGGGCCCGGCAGATCCATCCCCGGGACCGGGCACAGGCGCTCACGGCATGGAAGGTGGCGCGGCGCGCCGGCATGCCCTACGAGGTGGAGCTGCGGCTGCGCAACGCCGCCGGGAACTACCGCTGGTTCCTGGTGCGCGCGCAGCTGCTGGGCGACGCGGACGGGCGGGGCGAGCGCTGGTTCGCCGTGGCCACGGACGTGCACGAGCAGCGCGTCGCGCGCGAGCTGCTGGAGCGGCAGATGCAGCAGCGCACCGCGGAGCTGCGCCTCCTGAGCGCGCGCGAGCACGCCATCGTGGCCAGCGCCAGCAGCGCCATCGTCACCACCGACCTCCGCGGCGCCATCACGTCCTTCAATCCGGCGGCCGCGGCCATGTTCCGCACCACGGCGGCCGGGATGCTGGGCCACCCGATCGCGGCGCTCCACGATGCCGACGAGCTGCCGCCGGTGCTGCTCGGCCTGCCGGGGGACCGGTACCAGCTGCCGCCGGACCTGCAGGCCGCCCTGCTGCGCGGCGACGCGCCGCAAGGCGAGCCCGGACAGCGCACCGAGTGGACCTTCGTGCGCGCCGACGGCTCGCGCTTTCCGGGGCTGCTGAGCGTGACGCTGCTGCGCGACCTGCCCGGCAACGTCATCGGTTTCCTGGCGATGATTGCGGACCTCACCGAACGGCGCCGCATGGAGGACGAGCTGCGCCAGCGCACGGCCCAGGCCGAGTCCGCCAACCAGGCCAAGAGCGCCTTCCTCGCGCACATGAGCCACGAGATCCGCACGCCGCTCAATGCCGTCATCGGCCTGAGCCAGTTGCTGCAGCGGATGGAGCTGCCGCAGCGGGCGGGCGACTACGTGGGCTACATCCACCAGGCCGGCGAGCAGTTGCTGGCGCTGGTCAACGACGTGCTGGACCTCTCACGCATCGAGGCCGGCGAGCTGCGCCTGGAAGCCGTGCCCTTCGAGCTGGGGCCGCTGCTCGACGCGGTGCGCGTGCTGGTGCAACCGCAGGCCGATGCCAAGGGCCTGGCCCTGGAGCTGGACGTGCCCGCGCAGTTGCCGGCGCGCCTGCTGGGCGATCCGTTGCGCCTGAAACAGGTGCTGCTCAACCTCTTGAGCAACGCCGTGAAGTTCACGCCGGCGGGCCACGTGGGGCTGGCCGTGAGGCAGCGCGCCTCCAACGGCCGGCTGGTCTCGCTGCGCTTCGAAGTCAGCGACACGGGCATCGGCATCAAGGCTGACCAGCAGGCCCGCATCTTCGACCCCTTCACGCAGGCCGACAGCTCCACCACGCGGCGCTTTGGCGGCACGGGGCTGGGCCTGTCCATCGTGCGCAGCCTGGTGGACATGATGGGCGGCCAACTCGGCCTGCAGAGCCAGCCCGGCCAAGGCACCACGTTCAGCGTGACGCTGACGCTGGAGCTGCCGCAGACCTGACGGTGCCCGCAGTCAGCCGGGCTTGCGGACCGTTGAGCACCGGGCCGCCGTTGCGACCCGTGGGCGTCACGCTCACCGTGGTCAGCAGGCCCGCGGGCACCCCCATCTCGGCCACGCTGCCGGCCAAGTCCTGCGCCGTGATCGTCGGCACGTCGTTGGCGCCCGTGACCGTCACGGTGAGCAGCTGCGTGGCGCTCTTGCCGGCGCTGTCCGTCACGGTGGCGTTGAAGCGCTCGGTGACCGTTTCGCCCGCGGCCAGCCGCTGCGCCACCGCGCGGTCCACGCTGTAGGCCCGGAGCCCATCAATCCTTCACGCCCGCCTCCGCGCCGCCGCAGGTGGGGGCCGAGCACAACCCGTAGAGCGTGAGCGCGTGCTCCCTCAGCTCAAAGCCCATGGTCTCGGCCACGACGCGTTGGCGGTGCTCGATCTCGGCGTCATGGAACTCCTCCACGCGCCCGCAGCGCACGCACACGAGATGGTCGTGATGGTTGCTCTGCCGCAGCTCGAAGACGGCCTTGCCGGTGTCGAAGTGGCTGCGGCTGAGCAGCCCCGCCTGCTCGAACTGCATCAGCACCCGGTACACCGTCGCCAGCCCGATGTCGGCGCCTTCGTTGACCAGTTCGCGGTACACGTCCTCCGCGCTGAGGTGGCGGCTGTCGGCGCGCTTGAAGACGTCGAGCACCCGCATGCGCGGCAGTGTGGCCTTGAGGCCGCTGGTCCTGAGATTGTCCGCCTGGGGCAGCGGTTGCTTGCTCATTGCTCACCTTCCATCACTGGCTGCGGAATACCCGGGCGCATCGCGCGGGCGCGGCATGGCCGCGCGTGCATCCTGCTCCGGTCAGGACATTCTAAACAGGAACGATTCTCGTTTATCAGGCGACCGCGGCCGGCCACCGCTCGTAGGCGCCGCGGATCGAAAGGTCAGCCCGCCCGACTGGCGGGCGCCTGTTGCGGCATGGGATAGGCGGCGATACGGGGAATGGCCATGGGTTCTCCTTGAGAGGCGTGAATTTGGGGTTGGGCCGTTGGTGAAGGAGGTGCGTCAGGGGTGGAAGGGACGGGGTGGCCGGGCATGGCTAAAGGGCGCTAGCCGTGAGGGACGAAGACTCGGAATGAGCTTCAAGCGCCAAGAACGGCAACGGGCGGCCGGGGCCGCAAAGCCCCGGCCGCCCGTTCAGGTCGGCAAGTGAAGGTGAGCCGGGAGCCGGCCGCTCAGGGCGCGGCCGTGCGCCTGCCCACCCCGGTGCCGCCTCAGCCGGCCACGCCCAGCGACTCCAGCGCGGCGTTGAAGGTGGCGCTGGGGCGCATCACGGCGCTGAGCTTCTTCGGATCCGGGAAGTAGTAGCCGCCGATGTCCACCGGCTTGCCCTGCACCGAGTTCAGCTCCTCGACGATCTTGGCCTCGTTCTCGGCCAGCGTCTTGGCCAGCGGCGCGAAGCGCGCCTGCAGCTCGGCGTCCTCGGTCTGCGCCGCCAGCTCCTGGGCCCAGTACAGGGTCAGGTAGAACTGGCTGCCGCGGTTGTCGAGCTGGCCGGTCTTGGGCGACGGGCCCTTGTTGTTGTCCAGCAGCTTGCCGGTGGCGGCATCGAGCGTGCGGGCCAGGAGCTTGGCCTTCTCGTTGCCGGTCTTGATGCCGAGGTCTTCCATGCTGACCGCCAGGGCCAGGAACTCACCCAGCGAGTCCCAGCGCAGGTGGTTTTCCTCGACCAGCTGCTGCACGTGCTTCGGCGCCGAGCCGCCGGCACCGGTCTCGTACATGCCGCCACCGGCCATCAGCGGCACGATGGAGAGCATCTTGGCGCTGGTGCCCAGCTCCATGATCGGGAACAGGTCCGTCAGGTAGTCGCGCAGGATGTTGCCGGTGACGGAGATCGTGTCCAGGCCACGGATGACGCGCTCCAGCGTGTAACGCATGGCGCGCACCTGCGACATGATCTGGATGTCCAGGCCGGTGGTGTCGTGGTCCTTGAGATAGGTCTCGACCTTCTTGATCAGCTCGGCCTCGTGCGGGCGGTAGGGGTCCAGCCAGAACACCGCCGGCATGCCCGAGTTGCGCGCGCGGGTGACGGCCAGCTTGACCCAGTCGCGGATGGCGGCGTCCTTGACCTGGCACATGCGCCAGATGTCGCCGGCCTCGACGTTCTGCGACAGCAGCACCTCACCGGTTTCGAGGTCAACGATGTTGGCCACGCCGTCCTCGGCGATCTCGAAGGTCTTGTCGTGCGAGCCGTATTCCTCGGCTTGCTGGGCCATCAGGCCGACGTTGGGCACCGTGCCCATCGTGCGCGGGTCGAAGGCGCCGTTGGTCTTGCAGAAGTTGATGACTTCCTGGTAGATGCGGGCGAAGGTCGATTCGGGGATGACCGCCTTGGTGTCCTTGGGCTTGCCGTCGGCACCCCACATCTTGCCGCCGATGCGGATCATGGCCGGCATCGAGGCGTCCACGATCACGTCGTTGGGCGCGTGCAGGTTGGTGATGCCCTTGGCCGAGTCCACCATCGCCAGCTCGGGGCGGTGCTCGTGGCAGGCGTGCAGGTCGCGGATGATCTCGTCGCGCTTGGACGAGGGCAGCGTGGCGATCTTGTCGTACAGGTTCACCATGCCGTTGTTGACGTTGACGCCCAGCTCGTCGAACAGCGCGCCATGCTTGGCGAAGGCTTCCTTGTAGAAGATCTTCACGGCGTGCCCGAACACGATCGGGTGCGAGACCTTCATCATGGTCGCCTTGACGTGCAGCGACAGCATCACGCCGGTCTTGCGGGCGTCCTCGAACTGCTCTTCGTAGAAGGCGCACAGCGCCTTCTTGCTCATGAACATGCTGTCGATGATCTCGCCGTCGAGCAGCTTGACCTTGGGCTTGAGCACGATGGTCTGGCCGCTCTTGGTCGCCAGTTCCATCTTCACGTCGCGCGCGCGGTCCAGCGTCATCGACTTCTCGCCGTGGTAGAAGTCGCCGTGCTTCATGTGCGCCACGTGGGTGCGCGAAGCCATGCTCCACTCGCCCATGCTGTGCGGGTTCTTGCGCGCGTAGTTCTTGACCGCCAGCGGGGCGCGGCGGTCGGAGTTGCCTTCGCGCAGCACCGGGTTCACGGCGCTGCCCAGACACTTGGCGTAGCGCGCGCGGATGGCGCGCTCGGCATCGGTCTTGGGGTCTTCAGGGAAATCGGGCACCTGGTAGCCCTTGGACTGCAGCTCCTTGATGGCGCTGACGAGCTGGTGCACCGAGGCGCTGATGTTGGGCAGCTTGATGATGTTGGCGTCCGGCTCCAGCGTCTTCTTGCCCAGTTCGGCCAGCGCGTTGGGCACCTTCTGCATCTCGCTCAGGTACTCGGGGAACTCGCCCAGGATCCGGTTGGCGACCGAGATGTTGCTCTCGGCGATCTCGATACCCGCCGGCGCGGCAAAGGTGCGGATGATCGGCAGGAACGAATACGTCGCCAGCAGCGGCGCCTCGTCGGTCAGGGTGTAAATGATGCGGGGATGCTCGGCAGCCATGGCTTCGTTCTCTGTGCGGGGGTGAGGAAAACCTAATACTGTATTCAATATTTGCCGTCATCCAGCTGACGCGCGCCGTACAGAGTCCGATTCCTCCCCGCCAAACCCGTGCGGCGCGCTCGGGAACCGGCCTGCTTTCCCCCTGGCACACGCCGGGCATGCCTTCCCGGGCCGGCTCAGCGCCCCCCGCACCGGCCTCCAGGAGGGGAATGCGGCAGCTTCAATCGGTGCGCTCCTGGTCCGGGCTGGAGCGGCGGCGTTCAGGGTACGCGGACCCGTCGCGCCGGGCTGCGCGGCGGTCCTGGCCGCTGCGGCGGTCAACGAGGCCCCAAAGCCTGGCCTTCGTCATGAAGAGCCAGCGCAAGCCTTCCGGATCGATGTAATGGCAGTCGCGGACGTCGATCACGATATCCGTGACGCCGCGCGCGATCGCGCCGTGGTACACGGACTCGATCACGGGCAGCGACCCGTAATAGACGTTCCCGCGGATCTTCATGACGCCGCCGTTCAGGCTCACGTCCGGATGTGCCTGCTGCCACTTGGCATAGGCAATCGCCACCAGCGAGCCCAGCACCACGGCATCGAACAGGTCGAGAAACAGCACCGACAGGAACGACACCAGGAACACCGTCGCTTCGCCGCGGTGCTTGAAGTGGGGCTTGATGTCCTGCCACTTCAGCATGTTGGCGCCCAGCAGCATGACGATCGCGGCCATCGCCGGCATGGGAATGATGGCGATCGTCTTCGCGAAGTACAGCACCAGCAGCAGCACCCAGAGGGCCGAAACGGCGATCGCGATGCGGCTGTGCATGCCGAGCCGGTGCACCAGCCACATGCGGTTGAACGAGGCGCAGGTGGGCAGCGACGAAAGGAAGGGCAACAGGCAGTTCGAGATCGCGTCGGCCCTGATGGCGCTGCGGCTGTCGGTGTAGTGGCCTGACTTGCGGTTCATGCGGCGTACCGCCGCCACCGACTGGAACAGGCCCAGGAGCGCCAGCGTCACCGCGCTCGGCACCATGGAGATGATGTCGGGCATCGCCTCCTGGCTGAAAAGCGGCACCGACGGCGAGATCACGCCGAATGTCGAGAGGTTGCCGATCTGTTCGACCAAGGTGTTGGCGTGGCCCACGGTCGCGCCCAGGTACTGCGAGTACATCGTCCCGGCCGCGATGCCGCTCAGCACCGCCCAGTTGCGCAACCGCTCGAACTGCTGCGCGACCACGCAGGTGACGAGCGTGACGAGCCCGATCTGTATGGCGTAGAGGTTGCCGATTTCAAGCACCGCCAGGAACGACTGCCACGCGATCCAGAGCGGCCACTCGACCTCGGTATTGAGCGGCAGTCCGCCGAAGGTGGTGATCGACTTGAAGATCAGGAACAGCCCGATGCCGCAGACGAAGCCGTTGATCACCGGCTCGCTGATGAGATCGAGCATCCGGCCGAGCGGACGGATCACGTAGAACAGCAACTGGACGAGCCCGGCCATGAGGCCGAGGGTCAGTGCCAGGCCCATGTACTCGGCGCCAAACGGCGCGCACAGCGGCAGCAGCGTGACCCCGATCGCGGCCGACATCGAGTTGTTCGGCCCGCCATGGAAGATCCGCGACGGGTTGAGCAACGCGCAGAACAGCACGCCCCAGATCGCGGCGTTGATGCCGAAGTGTGGCGGCACGCCCGCCAGCGTCACCGAAAACGCGACCGCCTGCGGGATCGTCACCAGCGCGAGCGTGAGCCCCACCAGCAGCGTGCCGCCCAGGGCGGACCGGGACCGCCGCGCCGCCGCCCGGTACTTCACGGCAAGCGCTTTCACGGTGCGGGCCGCCCGCTTTGCTGCAGCGGCATCTCCGTCTGGCCCGTGCCCATGAGGTCGAAGAGAAGCGGCATCCCCCGCATCAGCACTTGCTGCCTCAGCGCCATCACCGGGCCCTGCCGGTCGCCGGCCGGGCGCGGCAGGTTGCCGATGTAGGAGGCGATGTCACGGCACTCCTGGTTGGACAGCGTGTTTTCCTGCCCCAGGGGCATGTTGCGGCAGATGAAGCCCGGCAAGATCGTTGACACGTAATTGAAGTAGTTGCGCGATTGCGCGTTCCAGGCATTCGGCCCCGCGATGGCCGGAGCGATGAGTTGTGCGTTCACTTCGCGTCCCGCTGCCTGCGCGCCGTGGCAGTGGATGCACTTCTCCCTGTACAGCGCCTCGCCGCGAACGTAGTCGTCACCCTGCTTCAGCGTTGCCGACGCCGCGATTTCATCGACACCCTGCTCCTCGTAGTGGTTGCCGATCTTCAAATCCAGCGCCGCGGAGAGAAAGCGGCTGTAGGCCGTCACGTCACGGATGAGGTCGTCGGCGATGTTGGGCTTGTAGCCGTTCGACGAGTTGATGTAGCACTGCATCTGGCGCAATTCGTATGGCAGCAGCAAGCCGGTGAAGCGGTCGTACATGTCGGCCATGACCCAGGAGGTTCCCAGGCTGAGCGAGCCCTTGAGGCGATTGCCGTGGGCGTCCTGCTTGTCGCCGGCCGACTGGTGGCAGTGGGTGCAGGCGAGGTGGGTGCCGCGGATGAAGCGGGTCGAGTTCCAGCGCTCGCTGCTCACGTCCGCCGCCTGCCGTCCCTGCGTGTCGTCGATGATGTTGCAACCGCGCTGGATGGCCCGCACGTCCTCGTCGCTGTAGCCACGCAGTTCGACGCTCGTGCCGGTGCGCTGCGCCACGTAGGGAGAGCGGTAGCGCTCGCCGGGCGCCAGGGCGTACTTCCGCAGCTTCTCGCCGCACGCGGCCGTGAGCTTGACCGGCATGTCGCGGGCTTGCTGACGCTGCTGGTGCTTGTGCACGGCCAGCAGATAAAAGCCCCCCGCGGCGAACAGCAGCAGCGCAATCTTCGCAAGCATTGTGCTGACGGGACGCATGGCTCACGGCTCCTTCTTCAAGGCGCCCTCGGTGAGCTGCAGATGGTGGGCGATCGCGCGGGAAAGCAAGCGGATGTCGCGCACCGCAGGGTCATAGATCGTGGGCACGTAGCCGTCCAGATGCTCGACGTAGCAGCGCTGTACTTGCTCCTCGAAGCCGATGCGCTTGCCCAGCCGTGCATTGAAGCGGTCGGAGTTGACGAAGGCGTATGCGAAGTCTTCCATCGTGTGGCAGCTCACGCAGGAATTCACTTTGTCGGCAGCCGTGCGCCGAGTGAATCGTGGCGCGTACTTGGTCGTGTACGACACGAGGTGGTAGCCGTTCTGCACGGCACGCACGAATTGGCCGTCCTTGCCGAAATAGTCGACGTCGTAGCGCGCGCGAAACGCTTCCCAGCCAGGCTCGGGGGCGGTTCCCGATCGGAAGACGGGAACGCCCGAGCCCCAGTGCGCCCAGAACAAGAATGCGGCCAGCAAGGCAAAGGCACCCAGCGCGCGCTGTCGGGTCGTGAGCGCGGAGCCGATGCGTCTGCGCCGAAGCCGGCCCGTGGTACCAGGCGGTGCTGCCGTCGAGTCCCGGCCGTCCCTCACCTGCCCATTCCCTTGGGACCCATGACCGCCTTGACCATCGTGCGGTGGACCGCGTAATCCTTGTCTTCGGCCTTGTTGATGCCGCTCGTCTTGGCAGCCTTCAGTATTTCCTTGCCTGCGGGGTCCTGGCCCAGCTCGGTGAGTATCGACTGGATCGAGTTGCGCAGCTTTGCCGGCATCGTGCGCTTGACGGCCCACGGCAGGAACAGCAGCGGGTCGGTCATCGCCAGCACCTTGAGCTCGCCGGCGTCGATGGCATTCTTGACCACCGGCAAGTCCACGAGGATGTCGCCGCCGCCTGCCGCATCGGCCTGCCGGTGATAGAGCGCCAGCAGCGCGTTCGGCGGATTCACGGCGAACTCGCTCTTGAAGTCCTCATCCTTCAGGCCGGCGCGCATCAGCAGGAAACGCGGCGCGATATAGCTCAGCATCGCGTCCCTGCCGCCGCCAAAAATGACCGTACGTCCCCTGAGCTGGGTCAAGTCGGTGATTCCGCTGTCCCTGCGCACGAAAATCGCGCCGGCGACCGCGTTGCGGCCAAATTCCTGGCTATGGGCGATGACCCTGTAGTTTTTCGCCGAGCGGATGAACTGGTATTGATTGAAATGGACGACGTCGTATTTCTGATCTTCGACGCCTTTCCAGAAAGTGTCGAAATCCTTGGTCGTGGCGACCGTGACCTTGATGTTGCCCAACCGCTGGCTCAAATAATCCGCCAGCGGCATGTACATCGTCGCGGTGTCGGTCGCGTTGTAGCGCGGAAAGATGCCGAGCACGAGGTTTCCGTCCGCAGCGTAAGCGGCAGACTTCAGCACCGTTGCAAGCAGCAGCCCACACAGTCCAACATACTTCGTCACGACGCGAAACCGCCCTCCCTGCGATCCAACGATCACCTGCAAATCCTTCGACGTTATTGTGGTTAGAAACTGATGGCGTCCCGAGCCGCGACGCCGCCCATGAGCCGAGAAATGGCGCCTTCGGCACCACCGGCGTTGAGTTCCTGCAAATACTTGCCATAGGACATTTCGTCCATCGGCTTGGCAATGAGATAGCCCTGGGCATAGTCACAGGCTTGAGCGCTGAGAAACTGCAACTGGGTATGCGTTTCAACGCCTTCCGCGACAACCTCGAGGTCCAGCCCCGCCGCCATTGCGAGGATGGCCTTGACGACCGATGCATCGTCCAGACTGTCCGGCAAACCTGCCACGAAACTACGGTCAATCTTGAGCAAATCAAAACGGAAATACTTGAGGTAGCTCAGTGAGGAGTAGCCGGTCCCGAAATCGTCAAGGGCCAACCTCACGCCAAGCGCGCGCAGTTTCGTGAATTCCTCGGCAACCTGCTTATGGTCCTCCAGAAGCACGCGTTCCGTCAGTTCAAGCTCCAGGGCATGCGGTGGAATACCGTAGGCGGCCATCAGCCGGCCGAGCCTTTCGGAAATGTTCCTCTTGAACTGGACGCTGGAGATATTGATGGCCAGGGAGCCCGGGTCGATGCCCGCACTCCTCCATGCCGACCAGCAGCGACAGGCCTGCTCAAGCACCCAGTCGCCGATCTGGACGATCTGGCCGCTGGCCTCCGCCACCGGAACAAAGTCCGCCGGGCTGATGAAGCCGCGCTCGGGATGGCGCCAGCGCAGCAGCACTTCGGCTCCCTTGAGCCGCCCACAACGGGTTTGGTGAACGGGCTGGAAGAACAGGGTGAGTTGCCCCTGCTCCACGGCAGCGTCCAGGCCCTGCTCCAGCAACACGCGCTCGCGCAGGCGCGTGTTCATTTCCTCGGTGAAGAACATCGCCGACCCGCTGTGGACGGCCTTGGCCTGGTACATGGCGTTGTCGGCATTGGCCATCAATGCTTCGACGCTTTCGCCGTTGTCGGGGTAGATCGCCACGCCGATGCTGCACTTGGCAACGACCTTGCGCCCGCACAGCAGTTGCGGCTCGGACACCGCCTTCGCGATTCGTGCTGCGATGCGCTCGATCTCGGCCTCGTCGGAAAAGGTGGGCACCACGACCAGAAACTCGTCGCCCCCCAGCCGGGCCACGGTGTCGCAAGCCCTCATGCAATCCTTGAGGCGGGCCCCGATGTCCACGAGCAGGCGATCGCCGGCCGGGTGGCCCAGCGAATCATTGACGTCCTTGAAATTGTCCAGGTCGATGAACATGAGGGCGAAGCGCTCGCCCTGGCGCTTGGCACGCTGGACTTCGAGGCCGATGCGCTCGAAAGCCATCATCCGGTTGGGAAGCCCGGTGAGCGAGTCGAAGTTCGCCTGCCGCTGCAGCCGCTCCTGCTTGTGCTTCACTTCCGAAGCCATCGCATTGAAGGCCCGCGCCAACATGCCGAACTCGTCCGTTGAGTCCACATCCACCACCGCGTACTCGCCCCGAGCCACGACCCGCGATGCCGTGATCAGCTTCTGGATCGGCTGCAGCACGTTGAAACGGAACACCGTGTAGATCGCCGCGCCAAGGAACAGGACAACCGCGGCCAGCAGCAGCAGCTGCGTCACGAGCTGGCGATGAATCTCCTTGTGCAGCGATCCGCGGCTGAGCCCGACCAGGAAGCGGCCCAACTCGACGTCGTTGTGGACGATCGGGAAGTCAAGACTGAGCAGGTCGGCCTCGCCGCCCAAACGCCGCAGCGTCTCGACCAGATCGTCCGGCCTGGCGGCCTGGGCCTGGTGGCGCGTCGCGGCGTCGGCGCCACGGATGTAGGTGCTGATCGGGATCCCCTTGGGCGTCACGATGACCCCGTAGACCACGTCCGGCTGCGCGGAAACCTCACGCGTGTAGTCGTTGAGCTGGAGGTAGTCGAACGCGATGATCGCTTGCGGGCTGATCAGCGAGATGAGGCGGCCGAGCGCATGGCCGCGCTCGCGGAGTTGCTGCTCCTGCCGTTGGGTCGAGGTGTGGACGAAATACCACGTATTCGCCGCCATCGTGACGGTCAGGATGAGCAGCACGGTGACGATGAACTTCGCGCGCAGCCCAAAGCGCATCGCGCCCCGCTCGGGATCGGCGATGGTGACATTGGCAGACTGCGCCCCTTCCACGTACTTGTCCTTGCTTCCGTTTACGTCAGGATACCGTAGGCCGGAATAAGCACCCTCCGGGCTTGTTTAGACCGTGCCAAGTAATTCGCAATAGCGAGCGAAGCGTCACCTGGAAGGTGACCGCATGCCGGGACAGGCTGAGGCGCAAGCGTCCACCTGGACCGCCATGGAGCGGGATTTCAAGGTTTTGCGTTCAACGCATCGAACGCCTTTCGATACGGCACCTCGCAAAAGAACCAAGGCTTATCCCGGGCTTGCTCGGGAATGATCCGTGGATATTTTCCGCTCCGGCCAGGGTATGGCCAAACGCAGTGCAGCGTGAGCCTTGTCACGTGCGACGGTGAGCCTGCTTCAATGGCTTCCGCGGCAGGCGGTTTCCCTGCCTTTATCTTCCTGCCGGCCGTCCCATTCACCGCCTAACGGCGGCAGCCCAGTTCGGCAAACCTGCGTTGCGCCAAGGTATTGCCGTCGAGGGTCAGCAAATGCTGCAGGCTTTCGCACTCGGCCTTCCTTATGGTGGCCAGACGCCAGCCTGGCGGCTCGGACCTTCTGGCCTCCCTGGAAGGTGGTTGCGAGTACGCCAACTCGATGCGGGTGGCATCGAATTCCGCGTTGCATGTGCCGGGGACGGGAGCGCAGTTCGGCAACCCGAACCAGGGTGCGGCGGCGGTTTTGGATGCCTCTGAAAAGGACAGGCTCAACACGCCACCCTGTCGCTGCCAGCCGGCACCCGCCAGGTCTCGCGGGGCCTTCGACACCATCACGCCGATATGGCGTTTGCCTCGGCTACCCGAGCCCGCAGGCACCAGGGCGTCAATCCTCCATGCACGACTGGGTTCCATGCCCATCAGAGACTCATCGTCGGCCGGCCACAGCAATTCGAGATTGCCGCGCTGCTGTCCGGTAGCGAACACGTAAAGGAAACCAGGCTCGCGGGCCTTGACTGTGAACTGCAGCCGTTGCTTTTTGAGTATCAGTTTCTCGGACGCCGGTGTCATAACCATTCGAATGGTTGGATCACGCTCATCCAGCAGGTTTTCAAGGGCTCTTTCTGGAGTCGCCGGATTGGCAAAAAGCTGTACCGGTGGCGCGGGAGCCGGCGCCTCGGTCATTTGAGGTACGGGCAAAGGCAGCGCAGGCATATCAGGCTTGGCTGCAACCGGCGTACCGAAGTAATCATCGCCCGGCAGCGAAGCGGTAAACGCTGGACGGTCGCCAATTTCCGAATCCTTGTCTGCCACGCGTATCACGGACATGGACCATGGTTCCCACAACACCAGGCCTGCCAAGCTCCCGAGTAGCACCGCGATGCCGCCAGCCCACGACCGGGGCAGCCGCGATCCGGATGGAAGCCTGAAGCGTCGCCTGTCGTTCCTGGAAATTGGGGGGATGTGCACGTCCTGACGCTCGTCCCCGGATTTTTTCCAGTTCCAAGCCTTTTCCTGCAAATCCAGCTTGCGCAGCAGCTCAAGGGCGGCCGTGACGTTTCTTGGCCGGTGTTCAGGCCAAACGGCAAGGCAATGATCGATGAACTGTAGAAATGCGGCCGAATAGCGCCCGCGCCCCAGCGTGAGCGCGGAAACCATGACGTCTTTCCTGACACGCACCACCGATTCCACGGGCATTTTGCCGGAGATGGCGAAATACAACATCGCGCCCACGGCGTACAGGTCCGTCCAGGGGCCCTGTTTCAAGGAACCGGAGTCGCTGTACTGTTCGAACGGTGCGTATCCAGGCTTGAGAAGTACCGTCAGGGCTTGCGTCGCATCGCCAATATCCTGCTTGGCGGAACCGAAATCGATCAGGAGCGGCCGGTCGCCAGGCAGCATCAGGATGTTGTCGAGAGCAATGTCCCGGTGCAGCCATCCCTGCTGGTGCACGACATCCAGTCCCTTGAGCACGCGCTCCATCAGTTCGCGCAGCCATTCTTCCGGTGGCGGCGCAGCCATGCTTTTCAGGCGCTGCTTCAGTGTCTGGCCCTCGTAGAACGGCATCACCATGTACGCCGTTCCAAGCTCTTCCCAGAAGCGGTACACCTCCACCACCGCCGGGTGCTTGAACTTGGCAAGGCTGCGGGCCTCCCTGATGAAACTGCGCAGGCCGAGATAGAAGGTTTCCCGGTGCCGCTCCGACAGCGGCTCGATGGAGTGATCGGGCAGTCGTTGCGCCAGCGACTGGGGCATGAACTCCTTGACCGCGACCAGACGCTCCAGCCGGGTATCGAATGCCAGGTACACGATCCCGAAGCCGCCCTTGCCCAGAACCCGCTCGATCCTGAACTCCGCCACCAGGTGCCCTGGAGGCAACACGCCCACGGGCCTGTTCCGCCCCTGGTCGCTGGGCTCGCTGTTCGTATCAGCGGTAGACATCTGTGATCCAGGTCCGGGGGTTGATACCAAAGGCCAATCGTTGGCAATCAAAAGTCACTGTTTTCGTGTCCGGGACCCGCTGCCTACCCGCCACGACATGAGCTTGATTGCCGCTGGATTGATGATAACCACGCACGAAGCGGCATTCCCCACCTGGGGTTGCTCAATGGTTGAGACAAAAACACCGCCCCCCTCTGCCACTGCAGCCGTTTCTCTCTGTCAAGTTATTTAAAAAAATTGCAAACCCGGTTTGTGATGACCATGATCCATGCCAACAAACCCAGCCAGCAATTCGCCATTTTCTTTCGATGGCAGGATCAACGTGATGAGCAGAAATAGGCGTTGGGTGCCAACACGAAATCGTGCCGCCGGGGTTGATTACGGAATTCGGGGGTGCTTCATGCACTGTATTGCAACGAGAGTCCGCGGTCGGCACCGCGCCCCCCTTGTCACCCTTGACCGGCTCCACGCCCGGCATCGCGCAGCAGCAGCGCACGGCTGTACTGCAGAAACTCGTCCAGGTGGCGTTCGATGATGCGAACCGTGATCGGAAGCTGCAGCGCCTGGTAGTCGTGCACGGCGATGTTGCGGAAGCCCACCATCCGCTTGAGACCTTCGGCCAGCGCGGCGTCGATCCAGCCGCCGCGGGACAACAGCGTGAACACATCCCGCGCGCTTTGTGGCACGCCCAGCCGCTCGCGCCTGATCAGGTGCTGGCCCATGTCCAGCGCGGCTTCGCAGGCGCGCTGGATGTTGAGGATGGCGGCGTCCTGCCGCGTGTAGTCGGTGGCAAACCCGGCCGGATTGGCGGCGTACTCCTCTCGCGCCCGGCCCACGCAGCGCTCAATGGTGGCCGCCTTGTTGAGCAACACGTCATCCGCCATGGATGCTTCCCCTTTGCCCTATGTCCGCAAGCAGCCCGGCGCGGGCGGTGTCGAGCTCGGTCTTTTCGCTCAACACGGCGGCTTCGAACAAGTCGGCCCGCACGTCGCTTCGCCACCAGCGCTGACCCGTGGTGATGATCTGGTACTGCATGACAGTGGACGCCGCGCGCAGGTCCAGCAGGTCCACCGGGCAGCCCGCCACCTCCTCCAGATCGCCGGCCAGTTCCCACAACACGTGCGGGTCGGCATAGCCCGCAACGAGCACGGCCAGATCCAGATCGCTGTCCGGGCCTGCCGTACCCTGGATGCGGCTGCCGAAGGCATGGACGGCCAACATCCCAGGCAGGCGGTCCCGCAGCATGCCGAGGATGGCATCGCGGTTCAAGACAGAAGTCATGGCATCCAGTATTCCACGGTGCGTAGACAGCAAAGCGCGACGGCGACAATGCCTTCTTCCGCTGCACAGCAGAGATAATCCCCCATAATCTTTGCCGACAAAAATCGATGCCAAGCAATCCGAACAACAGCAAGTCGCAGTTGGGCTAAAGCGCGACAAGCAGTTGCCGCCATCCACTGGGATGGCCTCTATCGGAGGCGCCTTCACTCACCGGCGGCCCGCATGAGCGCTTGTTGCCCGGACCCGTCACCGGCGCTTTCACCACTGTGGCGATGTCGCTGGGCACTGGTCGCACGGCTGCAACGCGAGCCAGAATCGGAAACCGTCGTCGCGGCTGTTGCGCGAGTCGGCGAAGGGCTAAGGTCGCTGTGCCGGTCAAAGGAAAAGACCTCCAGGACGGTGCGCACCACGGACTGTTCAATGCGGCCGCTCACCCAGGAATGATCAAGCGTGCAGAGATCGGCCTGCCCGCCATGGGATGTCGATCACAGGATGGCTGTGGAAGACGGAGCAGCGCGCTCCAACTCGGGAACCGCAGTGAGGAAATGCTGCGAAAAACGGTGCGCACCCGGGCACCACGGATGTGCCCTCAACGGATTTGGCAGGGGAGGAAGGACTCGAACCCTCGCATGTCGGAATCAAAATCCGATGCCTTAACCAACTTGGCGACTCCCCTACACCGGCTCCGGCTCACGCCGTTGCCTTGCAAGCAGAATTTGATTCTATCAGATTTAGCAGCTGTTTTTGCTTGCAATGAGGAACAGCCCAAGCAGCTTGAGCAAGGACGTACAGCGCGACCTCGCGGCCTCGTGGCGGCTGCAAGGCAACTCGGCGCTATGGTTCAGGCACCGGATCTCCCGGAGAGCCGGCGCCATACTTTGAGGAACGCACCTTGGACGACACCTACGATCTCATCGTGATCGGCGCCGGTTCCGGCGGCGTCGCGGCCTCCCGGCGCGCTGCGGCCCACGGCGCGCGCGTCCTCATCGCCGAAGCCGACCGCGTGGGCGGCACCTGCGTGATCCGCGGTTGCGTGCCCAAGAAACTGATGATGTACGCGGCGGGCTGCTCGCAGTTGCTCAGCGAGGCTGCCGGCTTCGGCTGGACCGGACTGGCAGGCCGTTTCGAGATGGCACGCTGGGCGGACGCCAAGGCACGCGAGATCGGCCGTCTTGAAGGCATCTACCGCAAGCTGCTCGCCGACTCAGGTGTCGAACTGGTGGCGGGCCGTGCGCGACTGGCAAGCCCTGGCCTCGTCGAGGTATGCGGACGCACGCTGCGCTCCGACCATGTCCTCATCGCCACCGGCAGCTCGCCCGCACAGGACGCCTTGCCCGGGTTAGCTCTGGCCATGACGTCGAACGAGGTCCTCGACCTGCGCGAGGTACCGGAATCGCTGCTGGTGGTCGGTGGGGGCTACATCGCGGTGGAGTTCGCCAGCATCCTGGCCGGACTGGGATCCCAGGTCACGCTCGCCTTCCGCGACACCCATCCCTTGCGAGGCTTCGACCGCGACCTGCGCACGCGCCTGGCCGACGCACTGGCCGGACGCGGCATCACGCTGGCGAGCGGGGTAGCCCTGCACGGGCTGGCACAGAGTGAAAAGGGTTTCGAGTTACAGCGTGCCGATGGCTCGGTGCTGCGCGCCAGCGCTGCGCTCAATGCCACGGGCCGGCGGCCGAACACGGCGGGACTGGGACTGGCGGAAGCGGGCGTGCAGACCGACGTGCGCGGGGCCATCGCCGTGGATCTCGACAGCCACACCACCGCCGGCGGCATCTGGGCCATCGGTGACGTGACCAACCGCGTGAACCTTACGCCGGTAGCCATTGCCGAGGGCCGCGCTTTTGCGGACAGCGTATTCGGCCGCAGCGCCTCGCGCGTGGACCACCGCACCGTCGCAAGCGCCGTGTTCACCGACCCACCGATCGCCACCGTAGGTCTGACCGAGGCCGACGCGGCCAGGGAGGGACCGGTGGACGTGTACGAATCAGACTTCCGGCCGATGAAGAGCGCCTTCGCGGGGGGCACAGCCCGCACCTACATGAAGCTGGTCGTGGACGGTCTCAGCGACCGGGTGCTGGGCATCCACATGATCGGCACCGATGCCCCGGAGATCGTGCAAAGCCTGGCGGTGGCGATGAGCTGCGGCGCCACCAAGCGCGACTTCGACCGCACGCTGGCCGTGCACCCCACGGCCGCCGAGGAATTCGTGCTGATGCGTGAACCCGCGCGCCGCCACGGTGCGCCGCCGCACGGACCCACCGGTGCCGCGCCGACCTGAGGGCTGTATGCACCTGCCAGCCCAGGCGCCAGACAAGCAAAAGCGGCCCGCGGGCCGCTTCGCTTTTTACTAAGTTATTGATTTTGAAGGAGTCTCAAGTTGAGACGCCTTCACCCCGCCTTGGCTGCCATGTCATTGAGCAGTGCTTCGATGCGTCGGCAAGCCTCGTCCATGTCCACATCGGCATGGAACTCCAGGCGCACCACCGAGCCGCTGGCCCGGTAGTCAGCAAACTTGAATCTGCCTGCCTTCACGGTACCGGTCCTTGGCGCGGGACGCGCAGCGCGTGGCGTGGCGCGCACGTGGCCGGGGGCCTGGGCCTGGCTGATCTTGCCCGAGGCCACCAGCCGTACCGTCTCCACCACACGTTCGACATTGGCCGGCGTGCACAGCTTGGCCAGCTCTTCCGCGCAGGCGGCCCCCAGGGCATCAGGGCGGCGTTCCAGTTCGATCAGCGCCTCGGCGGGGAGACGTGAGAACGCAAAGAGCCGGCTGATGCTGGCCTTGTGCACGCCCGCGAGCCGGGCCATCTCGGCCAGGCTGGCCCCAGTAGCCTGCTGCTCACGCTCGAAACCCTTGAACTTCTCGTAGTCAGGCAAGTCGTGCGCGATCAGGTTGGCGTAGAACGCCGCCCGCTCGGCCACCTGCTCTTCCACGTCCAGCACCGAGACGCGGATGGCGGACTTGCCCAGCTCACGGTAGGCCGCGAGACGGTTCTCGCCGCTGACGACCTCGAAACGTCCATCGTCCTTGCGCCGGACGGTGATCGGGTGCACCAGCGGATTCGCGCGCAGGTTCTCGCGCAGCTCTTCGAACTGCTCCTGCGTGAGCTTGCGCCGCCGCCCGGGCACGCTGTCGATCAGCTCCAGCGGCAGTTCCTGAGGCTGCTGCCTGGCAAGCTCGGCTTCGAGTTCCTGCACGCGGGCCTGCGCGTCGCTCACGGTCTCGGCTTCCACGGCCACCGTCGCAGGACGGTCCGCCAAGCCCGCGGCGCGTTGCAACAGTTCCTCGTCGCTGAGCCGCTCGCCCGCCGGGCGCTGCAGCGGGTTGAGCTTCACTGTCACAGGCCCCGGCCCCTTTCGAGGGCGCAGGGCCGCAATCATGTCGGCGTCCGAGAGGTGCTTAGGCGGCATGCTGGGCCTCCTGCGAGCGGGCACTGCCCTTCGTGGCGAACAGGCCCAACCGGGCCGAGATCAGCTTGGCGACGGCGCGCACGTCGTCGGCCGCCGCGGAGGTCGGACGCGCCAGCAGCAGCGGCGCTTTGGGTTCGCTGTCCAGGGCGCGTGGAAAGTCCTCGCTGCGACGCACGGTCTGCGCCAGCAGCGCATCGCCGTACTGGGCCGCGATCGCTGCCACGTGCATGCTGGAACGCACCCGCTGCGGGTCGTGCTCATTGCCCAAGATCATGAGCTCCGGGCAGCGGCCATAGTGCTCGATCATCTCGTTGAGCACGATGGCCAAGTACGACAGTGCCTTGGTGCTGTAGTGCTCGAAGTTCACTGGAGATACCACGGCATCGCTGGCCAGCAGCGCGGCGCGCGTGAGCCGGTTCTTCGAGGGTGGGCAGTCGAAGAGGATGACGTCGTAGATGGAGAGGTCGCAGCCGGGCGCCTTGCCCGAGCGCCCCTCGGCGATCCACTTCGTGAGCGCGAGGTCCGACTGCGCGCCCGAGAGCGTCTCCACCAGCAGCCGGTAGTCGACGATGTCGAGCATCAGGTCCGCGGGAACCAGGTGAGGGCCCATCTCGCCCCAAGGCTTCTTGATGACGTGCGCCAGGGGCTGCCGCTCGTCCGCGCCCGGCAGGAGGTGGCCCAGGTGGTACTGGATCACATCGTCCTCCGGGCGTCCCTGAGCACGCGCTTCCTCCAGCGTGAGCTCGCTGTCATAGCCGAAGCCCAGCGTGAGGCTGCCCTGGAAGTCCAGGTCCACCACCAGCACGCGCAGGCCCTGCAGGGCAAAAGCGACCGCCAGGTTGCCTGCCAGCGTCGTCTTGCCGATGCCGCCCTTCGGATTCCACACCGCGGCCACGGCACGGCGCGCCGGCACCGGACCATGATGCGTGGCTCGCCAGCGCGCAATCGAGAACAGGTCCGCGGGGCGGAACACCCGGGTCGATGAAGCTCCCGTCTGCTTGCGCTCGACTTTCAGGCCGGCGTCGTCGGCGCTCCTGCGCAGCGTATCAATGGTCAAGCCCAGCGCAGCCGCCGCTGCCTGGCCCCGGAATGCAATCGACAAGGTGTCCTCCTCAGGTATTGGCGGGAAGACTGTACCAACCAAAAACACGGATGCCAGGTTTTTCTTCAAAAACTCGACAAAAAGCTTGCATCCAGCTCTGCAACTGGCGACTACCTTGGTTCGGAAGTGCTCACTGCAGCAGTGGCGGATCAGGATGAGGCAATTTGCACGGCGCTCCTCTGAGCCGGCTCACCGGCTCGAAAGCAGTAGCCTCCTCGATGCTCTGGGCGGCGGACCGTTGCCCATGGCTGCACGCACACGGCAGCGAGTTCGCAAGCGACCCGGCCCAGCGGTTGCGCGAGCAAGGAAAAGCGCGGCTATTTGTGCGTGTCACCACCGGGCACCGAGGGTAGCTGCCAGGACAGGCTCAGCGTTGTACTTGCTCCATGGGGCGCCGGTACCGCCGACAGCCGTTTTCCCAAGCGTTCATGTAGGTGCACCAAACGACGCGAACTTGCTCCTGGCAGGGAGCCCAAACAGACACGGACCGTCAAGGTAAGTATTTTTGTGCGGCCCTGTCTCACGCAGCGGCTGCGCTGCGCGGTTGGCTCGCGTGGTGGGGCTGTAACGGCGCCATTCCCGCTCCATGGCGACCAGCGCTTGGTCCCGTCGTGCCCGGGTTGCATGCTGCACGTCCCGGCATCGAAGGTGAGGATTTTTGTGCTACCTCGCACAGCGCCGTAGCGGTCGAGTCGCGAGCAGAATGGCTTCGCAGCGAAATGCTCACGGGCAACAGCGCGGCTCGCTCGGCGGTGCAAGGCCCAAGGTATGGAAATTTGTGCCGCACATCGACCAAGTCGTGACATGCGGCATCCAGTGCAACCTTCTCGTGCCTGCCCCGTGACGGCCTCAGCGACGGCACTCGCAAGCACCTCGACAGCCCGGGTGAGCCGCCATGGTGGGGAAATTTGTGCATCGCCGAGGGCAGCGCGAGTTCCCACAGTGACGAGTGGCCTCAGGTAGCGCCCTGAACCGCGACCGGGACTGCTGGTGAGAGGAGTGGAAACGCGACGTCATCCGCACGCGCACAAAAATCCGCACCTTCACTTCAAGTCGGCTGCTCTGTTCAAGGTAGGGAAATTTGTGCGCACAACGCCCGGTTCACCTGCGTAAGAGGCCCGTAGAAACACAGCGCACAAGCTCTTCAGCGGCCCGGGCACAAAAATCCCCACCATCCGATCGTGGCGTTGCACCGGTTGCGCCTTGGCCTCCGAACGGACCAGAGGGGTCGTTGCTATCGCATGGATTGCTGCCGCTGGCAGCAGCATTGGGATTTGTGAAAAAAGCTTTACGCCTACAAGCAAGCTTTTAAAGACAAGCAAGCAATTCGGCTGCCATTTTCTTCAATCTAATCAAGGACTTGCGAAAAGAAAAGTAGGGGTTTTTGTGCTTAAGGTAGGGGTTTTTGTGCCCAAGGAGGGGGTTTTTGTGAAGGCAAGGTGGGGAAATTTGTGACGCAAGGTGGGGTTTTTTGTGAAGCAAGGTAGGGAATTTTGGGACGACCGTTGCGCTGTGCCAGCAAAAGTAGGGTTCTGCGTTGACCAACCCCACCTTTGTGCCTACGCTGGCGCCGTTCTGAAGCCCGGAGACCATCTTGCGCAACCATCCCGTTCCCGCGCCGGCCAATCCCGGTGAGCAACTGGCCCTGGCCGTCTTCGAGGAAACGGTGAGCCGGGAAGGTCCCAAGGCGACGCTGGCCCGCTCGAACACCGACATCACGTACCGCAAGTCCAACGTCCTGATTGATGTGGGCGAACTGAGCCTGGCCGCGCGCAAGGGCCTCAACGTGATGCACTTCCTGGCCTCGCAGGCGCCCGCTGACGTTCAGCGCTTCGACGTCGAGATCGGTCTGTTCAAGTTCCTCATGAACTATGAGAGCCGCAACCATCAGCATCTGGAGAAGGCGCTGCGCGAGGCGCAGAAGTCCAGCATCCGCATCGAGCGGCTGCGGCCCAACGCCACCGCGCCGGACTGGATCTCGGTGCCGCTGGTGGGTGCGGTGGGCGTGGCCGGCGGGCGCGTGTACTTCGACTTCCACCCGGCCATCCGCAAGCTGCACCTGGATCCCAGCAGCTACACGTACCTGTCACTGCGCACGAGTTGCGTCTTCACCTCGATCTACGCCCACGGTTTGTACGAGCACCTCAAGGCCGTGGCCTACAAGGGCTCGCCCACCGATTGGTTGCCGGTGGAGGAGGTCAAGCGCTGGCTTGGCGTGGCGGAGACCAAGTGGCTGGCGGAGTTCAAGGCCTTTCGCAAGGAAGCGCTGCAGAAGGCTGTGGACCAGCTCTGCGAGCTCTCGGACCTGCATGTCGAGTACGAAACCAAGTCCTTGCCGGGTTCCAAGAAGGTCGGGCATATCCGCTTCGTGTTCCGCACGCAAAGCGGGGTGCTGGCAGTGTCCATGGAGCATGCGCAGGAGCTGCGCAGCCTCTACGACACGCTCGTGCGCGAGTTCGGCCTGGGCCACGCGGACATCGAGAAGATCACCAACAGCGGCGTTTCCCCGGAACGCATCAAGGCCGCGGTGGACTTCGTTCGCCACCGCATGGCCACGCAGCGCAAGAAGATCAGCGCGCCTGGGCGCTACCTGATGACGGCCATCCAGGAAGGCTATGCCATCCCCTCCGCCGAGGTGGGCCCGCCCGAGGCCGCCGTCGTGAGCGAAGGCGTCGAGGCGGCGGCGCCCGTGCCGGCGAAAACGCGGCATGCCACTGCCGCGCCGCGCGCGCTTGCGAAGCGCAAGCCCGTGCACGAGCAGCAGGCCGAGGACGCGCTGCAGCGCGAGTACCAGGAGCAGGGTGAGCGCGGCTATGGCCTGTACCTGGCGGCCGAGCCGGCGCAGCGCGCCGAGTGGCGTGCCTCGTTTGCGCGAACCCTGGTGTTCCGCGCCCTGAGCACGCAGCTCCAGCGCCAGAAGGGCCCGATCACCGACAGCGAACTGGAGCACACGCCTCGGCTGCGCCATGCCTTCGGCCAGCATGTCGCGAAGGCGGTGCACAAGGCCGGGCGCGGCAGCGCGCGGCGTGAACCGGACCAGAGTGCGCTGTTCAGCGGCGAGTAGGGCCGCAAGCCGGCCCGGGGAGAGTGCCCGGCAGGGCGGCGAGAGCGGCCCGCGGGACAGGGGCCGCTCAGCGGACCCCGGCTCGCTGGTACCAAGCCACGCCGTCGCGGAGCTCGCGCGTGATCTCGCCCCGTTGCATCAGGTAGTTGAGACAGGCCAAGGCTTCGCCGGTGGCCAGCTGCAGCCGCAGCGCGTCGGATCCATCGACGTGCTTGTTGAACAGCGCAACGAAGGTGTCCGGAACGCGCTGCGGCTGCGCCAGCAGTTCCCGCAGCCGGTTCAGCGCAACGACCTGGCCCTCGCGCAACTGCTCGATGCGGGCATGCAGGCCGTGGAAGCAGTCGTTGTGCGAGGGCAGCACCAGCACGTCGTCCGGGATGCGCGACTGCAGCCGGTCCAGCGAGTCCATCCAGTCGGCCATCGGGTTGGCTTCGGGCTCGTTCGGATACACGGACACGTTGGAGGAGATCCTGGGCAGCACCTGGTCGCCGGAGATGAGCAGCCGCAGTTCCGCGCAGTACAGACACGCATGCTCGGGCGAGTGGCCGCTGCCCATCACCACTTCCCAGTCGTGCTGGCCGATGCGGACGACCTGGCCATCGACAAGGCGCCTGAAGCTGTCCGGCAGGGTGTGGATGTGCCGGCCGAAGTTGCCGAAGCGCACCCGGTAGTGCTCGATGGCCGCCTCGTCCCAGCCCGCCTGCCGGTAGTACTGCAGGGCTTCCGCCGGCGCCTCGCGGCAGGTGTCGGAGACCAGCACGCGGCAACTCAGGTACTCCAGGCGGGACATCCACATCTCGATGCCGTACTTGCGCGTGAACCAGCCCGCCATGCCGACATGGTCCGGATGCATGTGCGTGACGAAGATGCGCGTGGGCGAGCGCTGCAGCGGCGCCGAGCCCAGGAAGCGGTCCCAGACGGCCATGGTCTGCTCGGTGCGCGTGCCGGTGTCTACCAGGGCCCAGCCGCTGCCGTCCTCGATCGCCCAGACGTTGATGTGATCGAGCCGGTAGGGTAGGGGCAGGCGCAACCACTTCACGCCCGGCGCGACCTCTTGGAAGTTTCCGGATTCGGGAGTGGGGAAGGGATAGGACAGGGCGGTATGCAGCATGTGGCGGTCTGGCGGAGCGGTTTTGAAGGATGCGTCATGGCGGCATCCAAGTGCGCCACCGTTGTACACCAAGGGACGGTGGCGATAAGAAACGGCGACCGCCGGCGTCCCGGCCCATGGTCCCATCGCTGCCGGACGCTGGAAACTCCAGTCGTGCTTTTGCCGGCTCGCTCCGTAATCGTGGGCTCTACGCTGGCGTGGTGGGCGCCGGCAATATTCCCGAGGCAGGACACGTCGACCTGTTGTGTAAATCGAGAGCTTCCCCGGGGCATGCCCGGGGTGCATTTGCGCCGTGCTTTCGCCCAGCGATGCCGCCTGCCTCCGACCGGACTGGAGAGCGTGAACGAGTTGGCATAATGGTTGCCGTTGCTTGACGATGATCAAGCAACGGCCCCAGGCCCGGCGGCATTTGAAGTCGACAAGGCAGCGAGTTGTAGCGGAGTTCGGCGAAATGAGCGTATCGCACGAGAGTAAGTCACCTGCAATAAATTATTTAACTCAAAATGCCATTTTGTAGAGTGTCCC
>NZ_CALAOH010000116.1 GCF_937926365.1 uncultured Azohydromonas sp.
GCAGCCTGGCCAACCGCGTGCGCCACGTGGCCGACGAGGTGGCGCATGCGGTGGCGCTGGCGCGCGGCGAGCGCGAGCCGGACCTGCCGGCGGTGCGCGTGGCTTGGCGGCTGTTCGTCAGCCCCACGGCCTGGTCGTGGCGGCCCTTCGTGGCGCTGTGGCGCTGGGACGCGCCGCCGCTGCGCCATGCCATCCGCGCCGCGCTGGCCGTGGGCAGCGCCTACGCACTGGCGCAGGCGCTGCCCTGGGGCACGCACGAGTACTGGATCCTGCTGACCATCGTGGTGGTGCTGCGCGGCAGCCTGGCGCAGACGCTGGAGCGGCGCGACAGCCGCGTGCTGGGCACCTTCTTCGGTTGCCTGCTGACCGGGGCGCTGCTGGCGCTGCATCCGCCAGGGTGGTCACTGCTGCTGGCGCTGACGCTGGCGCAGGCCGTCGCGCACGCCTTTGCCGTGCAGCGCTACCTGGTCACCTCGGTGGCGGCCACGGTGCTGGGCCTGGTGCAGGCACACCTGCTGGGGGCCGGAGGCGGCCCGGTGTTCGACATGGTGGAGCGCCTGGCCGACACGCTCATCGGCGTGGGCCTGGCCTGGGGCTTCAGCTACGTGCTGCCTTCGTGGGAGCGCGGGCAGCTGCCGGCGCTGATCGCGCGGGTGCTGCGGGCGCAGGCGCGGCACGCGCGCGTCGCGCTGGCGCTGGGGCAGTTCGACGCGGTGGACGACGAGCCGGAGCTGCAATGGCGGCTGGCGCGGCGCGAGGCCTACGACAGCCTCTCGGCGCTGGTGCAGGCCACGCAGCGCGCGCTGGTGGAGCCGCGCGCGGTGCGTCCGCCGCTGCAGTCGCTGGAGCGGCTGCAGGTACAGGCTTACCAGCTGCTGGCGCAGCTCACCGCCCTGAAGACCATGTTGGTGCTGCGCCGCGGGCGCCTGGACCTGCAGGCGCTGCGCGCGCCGCTGGCACGGGCGGCCGAGGACCTGTGCGCCACGCTGGAGCACGGCGCGCCGCCAGCGCTGGAGCCGGCCGAACTGGACGGCACCTCGCGCCTGCCGGCGTACCTGCCCGAGGAAGACCTCAACCCCTGGGCGCTGCGCCGGCTGGCGCTGGCGCAGGGCCTGGCGGCGCGGCTGCGGCAGCAGGCCGACCAGGTGGGCGAGGCGCTGCGCGATCTGCCGGCCGCGCCCGCCCAGGCGGCGTAGGCGGGGCGTGGTCGGCCGGGAACGTCACGGCACGACACGGGGGGCGCGCCGCGGAGCAGCGCCCCGCGTCGGGCCGAGGAAGTGCGGGCATGGCGCATGCTCCATATTCACGATCGGATTTCGGTCAAATTCGAGGGCAGCGTGCCCTGGAGTTTGGAGAGCCTCGATTCAAAATCGTGACCAGCCCCGCCGCCGCGGGCTTTTCTTTTTTCTGGGGGGCCCGGCATACACCCGGGGGGAGCTGGCACGCTCGCTGCTGTGTAAAGCGCAAAAGGAATTCAAGCGCCGGTGCGGCAGTCGGGAGCGCCGGGCATGAAGGAGTTGAGGCCATGAATCAACCGGATATCGAGCTTACCGGCTACGAGTTGCATTTCGAATCCCTGGCCGATCCGTGCCAGGCCTGCGCCTTTCCGTGCGATGCGCACGGGCAGGTGGACATGGACCGCCTGGAGGATGCGGCGCTGCGCCGCTACCTGTACGCCCGTGCCGTGATCGGGCGGGTGTACCGCCTGCCGGCGGTCAGGAGCCGGGCCCGGCGTTGAGCCGGCCAGATCGCGTGCGGGTGGTGTAAGCGCCGGCCTCGGGCATGGAGTTTCGGTGGGGGCCGGCATTTGCCGGCACGAAATTGGGTGCGCGCACCTAGCCTCTCATCCGGAAACACTCAAGAGATTGCGCGCAAGCAGGCGCTGCGGGCGTGAACAAGTTGGCGCAGTGGCGTGGCGGGTGTCGAATACTGTTGATGCCAAACCGCTTGGGAGCCCTGGCAATCACAATAAACACCGTGCCTGTGCCAGCTTGAAGCGTGTCCGCAAACCGAAACGTTCCATTTGCACGTGCCCCTGTTGTCAAAACGTGAAAACCATTTCGCGTCAGTCGGCAGCAAGGCAGGGCGCGGACACTGCGTCCCACGCCCCTCTCGGTGTTTACCCTTGGATCATCGGCTTCCACGGCGTTGGCACGGTCGATGCAGTAAGGGCGGCGTGCAAAGGAGATGTGTTGCATGAGCACCCTGGAAATGGAACAGCCCGGCTACGAACTGCGCTTCGAATCCCTGGTCGATCCGATGCGTGCCTGCGCCTTCCCGTGCGACGCGCGTGGGCTGGTGGACATGGATGGCCTGGGCGAACAGGCTTTGCGCCACTACCTGTATGCGCGCGCCGTCATCGGCAAGGAGTTCCGGCGCCCGCTGGTGCATGCCGTCGGCGTGGAGCGCGCCACTGTGCCAGCCTGACACAGTGATACCGCGGGCGTGCCGCCGCCCGAACACCGTTCTTCTCGTCTTCCTGCGATTTCGCGCCGCCCCGGGCATGGCCCGTGCTGCGGCGCGGCGCGGGCGCCGGGCCGGCACAGGTCCGGCGGCCGCCGCGCCTCGTGTGCCGCGGCCCTGGCCTCCAACCACGCAGGAGACAGCATGAAGACCGCAACCCTGACCTTTGCGGCGGCCTTGGTGGCCGCGCTGAGCGCGCCCGTGGCGGCGCAGAAGGTGCTGAAGGTGGGCATCGGCCTGTCCGACGACCACCCGCAGGGCGTCTCGGTGAAGAAATTCGGCGAGCTGCTGTCGCAGAAGACGGGCGGCAAGCTCACCGTGCGGCTTTACGCCGGCGGCGCGCTGGGCAACGACGTGACCATGATCTCGGCGCTGCGTGGCGGCACGCAGGAGATGACGGTGCCCGACAGCTCCACGCTGGTGAGCCTGGTCAAGGACTTCACCGTGCTCAACCTGCCGCTGAGTTTCCAGAACGAGCAGGAGGCCGACGCGCTGCTCGACGGCCCCTTCGGCAAGAAGCTGCTGGACCAGCTGCCGGACAAGGGGCTCATCGGGCTGGCCTTCTGGGAGAACGGCTTTCGCCACGTCAGCAACAGCCGCAAGCCCATCACCAAGGCCGAGGACTTCGCCGGGCTCAAGATCCGCGTGATCCAGAACCCGCTGTTCATCGACACCTTCAACGCCCTGGGCGCCAATGCCGTGCCCATGCCGTTCACCGAGCTCTACACCGCGCTGGAGCAGAAGGCCGTGGACGGGCAGGAGAACCCCACCGCCACCATCCTGGCCAGCAAGTTCTACGAGGTGCAGAAGCACCTGGTGCTGTCCCGGCACATCTACAGCGTGTGGGTGCTGCTGCTGTCCAAGAAGACCTGGGATGGCTTCACGGCCGACGAGAAGAAGGCGGTGCAGGAGGCCGCGCGCGAGGCCACCGACTTCGAGCGCAAGACCATCCGCGACTTCGGCCAGAAGGCCATCGCCCAGCTCAAGCAGCAGGGCATGCAGGTGACGGAGCTGAGCGCGGCCGAGCAGGCCAAGCTGCGCGAGAAGCTGCAGCCGGTGGTGGCCAAGTTCAGCAAGGAAGCGGGCGAGGCGCCTTCGAAGGAGATGTTCGCGGAGCTGGAGAAGATCCGCGGGAAGAAGTGAGCAGGCCACTCATCTTCTGGGAACAGGGTCACACCAGCCCCGCCGCCGCCAGCTCCTTCTTGGCATAGGCGTAGTACAGCGGCGCGGCCACCAGCCCCGGGACGCCGAACAGCGTCTCGGCGGCGAACATCACCGCCAGCAGCTCCCACACGCCGGTGCTGGTGCGCGAGCCCACCACGCGGGCGTTGATGAAGTACTCCGCCTTGTGGATGCCGATGAGGAAGGCCAGGCAGGCCACGCCCACGAACACCGACACCGACACGCCCACCAGCGTCATCACCACGTTGACCACCAGGTTGCCGACGATGGGCACCAGGCCGAACACGAAGGTCATGCCCACCAGGGCGTAGTCGTAGGGCATCGCCACGCCGAAGGCGGGCAGCACCCCCAGCAGGAACAGCGCCGTGAGCACGGCGTTGAAGGCGGCGATCCAGAACTGCGCCGCCACGATCTGGCGGAAGGCGTCGATGAAGTGCGCCGCGCGCGTGGCGATGGCCGCCGACAGCGGCCGCCGCTGCGCCGGCGGCCGGCGCGTGGCCAGCAGCGCACCCACGATCAGCCCCACGTAGGCCAGCAGCAAACCGTGCAGCCAGGTGCGCCCCATCGTGGCGAGGTGGCTGGCCTGCGCGCGCAGCTGTGTCGCGATCAATTCCTGCACGCCGGCCACGCCTTCGGGCAGGAGGCGCACGATCTCCGGCGGCAGCCGCTCGCGCATCTCCAGGATGGTGGTGGCCAGGTGGTTGAGCAGCGCCTGGTACTGCTGAACCGCCAGCAGCGAGTAGCCCTTGGCGTTGAGCATCAGCCCCACCAGGCCGGCCAGCGGCGCCACGATGACCAGCGTCGCCGCCAGCCACGGCGGCATCCCTCCGCCGCCGTCATGCCGTGCCGGCAGCGGGATGCGCGTCAGCGCGCGGGTGAGCAGGAAGCTCACGCACACCGCCAGCAGTCCCGGGAGCAGCCCCGCCGACAGCGACAGCAGGCACAGCCCGCCCACCAGCACGAAGCTCGCGCCCTGCACCACGCGGTGCGCCAGGGTGCCGGGCGGCGCCGGCCAGTCCGATTTATTCGTCATGCACGTTGTTGGTATTGCATTCAGGCCCACGGCAGGCCGGCGGCGAGCTTCCGCCGCCCGGGATGCTCAAACCGGCAGCGCCGAGCGCGGCAGCCCGAACACGCGGTCGAACACCCAGTTGAAGACGAAGGTGTAGGCAAGGAAGAAAAGCACCAGTCCCAGGTCCATCGCCATCGCGTGCCACAGGCTCACGTCCAGCCACCAGGCCATCACCGGTACCAGCATCGCGGCCAGCCCGCCCTCGAAGCCCAGCGCGTGCGCCAGGCGCCGGCGCAGGCTACGCCCGCGCACCGGCTGGCGAGCCTCCCACCATTCGAAGGCGTGGTTGAACGCCACGTTCCACAGCACGGCCACGGCCGAGCTGAGCACGGACAGCGAGCCGGCGTGTCGCAGGTCCGCGTCCGACATCGCCATGAACCCGGCGCCGGCCAGCACGATGGCGATCGCCTCGTACAGCGTCACGTAGACGACGCGGCGCTTGATGCCCTGCATGCCGTCGCGCTGTGCGTCCGCGGGTGCCGCTCAGGACCCGCCGTCGGCCTGCGCGGCCTTGCGCGCCGCTTCCTGGCGCGCCTTGAACTTGAAGTACGTCCACAGCGCGCCCAGCATGGCGAAGGCGACCATCCACCAGCCAAACAGCACGTAACCCGCGTAGACCATCACCACCCACAGCAGCAGCAGCAGCACGAAACCCAAAGCTCTCATCGCATCTCCTTCAGGGTGCGATTGTCCCAGGCCCGGCGGGGTTCCCCGCCAGCGGGATGGCAACGAGAGCTCGGTGAACGGGACGCCGGGCGGGCGCGTCAATAACCGTCGCGGCGGTAGCGCTCTTCGTAATACCGGCGGTCGGCCTCGTGCTGCGCACGCTCGGCGGCCACGCCACGGTCATGGGCGCGCCGGTAGGCTTCGTTGACGAGGGCCTGGCCGCGCGCCTGGTTGTTCAGCTGGGCGGGGGTGGGGTTCGGGTTGGCGTTGCGTGTGCGCTGCTCGATGTTGCGCACGGTCTGATCCACCAGCGCCTGGTTCTCCGCATCCGTGCGCTTGCGGGTGTGCACGGGCTTGGCCCAGTCCTGGGTCTGTGGCGGCTTGCTCCACTCCTGGGTCACGGTGGGCTGCCGTGTGGTGCCCGTGCGTGCTTCGCTCCTGGGCGGCGCGGACCATTGCTGCGTGTACACGGGCTTGGCCCAGTCCTTCGTGACGGGCGCCTGCGGCGTCGGAGCCGGGCGCGCCTCGGTATTCGACGGCACGGACCATTGCTGCGTGTAGACCGGCTTGGGCCTCGCGTCGTCCGCATGGGCGGACACGCCCAACAGAGAAAGCAGCAGGCATGGCACCGCGTGCGCGTACGTCCTCGAATTCATCGCTTCTCCCTGGTTCGTTGACGGTGGGCCCCGGACAACCCCGGGCGCCGGTGGCGCCCGCATCCCGCGGCCACCGGCGCGTTGCCGTGCAGCTCAGGCCGCTGCGGCCTGCGCGCACTGGGCGGCTTCCAGGCCGGCCTTGATCTCCAGGATGGTCGGCAGGATCGATTCGAAGAGCCGCACCAGGCGCGGCTCCAGCTGGCTGCCGGCCGCGCCTCGCAGGGTGGCCATCGCGATGTCCACCGGCCAGGCCTTGCGGTAGGGGCGCGTGGTCGTCAGCGCGTTGAACACGTCGGCCACCGCCACGATGCGCGCCGCCTCCGGAATGTCCCGCCCGGCCAGGCCCGCCGGGTAGCCGCTGCCGTCCCACTTCTCGTGGTGGTGCAGCGCGATGGTCGCGGCCAGCTGGAACACCGGGGCCTGCTTCCCGGCGAGCATGTCGTGGCCGATCAGGCAGTGGCTTTTCATGATCTCCCACTCGCCGTCGTCGAGCTTCAGCGGCTTGAGCAGGATGGCGTCGGGCACGCCGAGCTCGCCGATGTCGTGCAGCGCGGCGGCCACGTTGATCAGGTTCACCTGCTCGGCGCTCCAGCCCGCGCTTTCCGCCAGGGCGGCGGCATAGGCGGCCATGCGCAGGGGGTGTTTGCCGGCCCGGTCATGGCTATCGCCGCCGGCGCTGCACAGCATGTCCAGCGCGTCGCGGTAGTTGGCGTCCAGGGCCGTGTGTGCCTGCGGAACGAGCCGGCTCTTCACGCAGTCCAGCAATTGCCCCGCCGACACGGGCTTGATCAGGCAGCCGTCGGCGCCCAGGAACGCGGCGGCCTTGCGGCTGGCGTGCTCGCGGGTTGCGAGCAGCACCAGCGGAATCGCGGCGGTGTCCGGGTCGCCCTTCAGGGCGCGGCACACGGCGGCGCCGTCCAGGTCCGGCAGCTCGGTGTCGAGCAGGATCAGCGCCGGTCGTTGCCTGCGCACGGAGGCCAGGGCCTCGCGGCCGGTCCAGGCAAAGGACAGCCGGTGGCCGGCGGCCAGGACCTGCGCCATGGCGGCGAGGTCGTCGGGGTGGCTTTCCACGATGAGAACGGGCGGGGTGGTCATGGTCATGAGTCGGATGGATACCGTGCCGCGATGAGTGGCGGGCAAGCCCACGGTATCGACCATCGGCAGGGGTGTGTTGAGCCCGCGGCACTGCAACAGCGCGTTAGCCCGCGACGCGTCGATCGTTTCCCCAGTGCGGCCGGCGCCCATGCCCGGGCGGGTAGGGGCGGGTGTGGCCGGCGCGATCGTGGGCCGATCCGGTGCGGGCCATGCGCCGTGGTGCGGATCGTGCTAGCTTGAGTCCGAGGCCTGGCAGCAACGGGGCCGTTCCTTTCAGACCGTGGCGGTTGGGGACGGCACGCCTCAGGGCCAGTCCCTCGTCAACGAGCGCATGCCGAATGCGGCATTCACGGAGGGAAATCGTGATCGAACTGCATGCCACCATCCCTGAGGGCATCAACTTCTCGGACCTGCAGCTGTCGCGGGACGCGGAGGACGGCGCCGTGGTCTTTGCCATGGAGCCGATCGAGGCGATCTGCGAAGCCAGCGGGCTGGACATCGAGGAGATCGTGGACGGGCCCGAGCCCACCATCTGCGTCCTCATCGCCGCCTGGTATGAGCTGCACCTGCAACGCGGCGGCGAGCCCGACCCGGTGCAGGAAGACTTCCTGGAAGAAGCCCGGCTGGAGCTGGAGCGCGGCTTCGGCTTCACCTACCCGCCCGGGCACGCCTGATTCCCTGTCTTCATGACGGTTTGAGCAGGCCCGTCACAGCCGCAGGGACAGGCCCCGCGGCTGTGACGCGGCTCCTTCACCGACAGCCGCCCATCGGCTGAGGCCCCGGCTCCGGAGCCATCCGCGTGGCTCCGGAGCCTTTTTCTTGGCCGGGTGCTTTTCCTAATAATCAGTCACGTTGATTTAAATAGCACGCTGCACCACACTGGTTTACGAAGGCCACCAGGCGAGCGGGCCGATGGTCCGGACCCGGGGCACGCGGACGGGCATGGCCGGCGGGCCGGGGCGCGCGAGGAGACGAGCTTGAGCGTCGGAGCACTGCAGCAGGAGGGGGCCGCCGCGTCGGCGCGCCTGAAGCCGCGCGGCTCCAGCCAGGGCGGGCTGCGCCAGTACAACGAGCGCGTGGTGCTGCACGCGATCCGGCTGCATGGCGCGCTGCCCGGCGCCGAGCTGGCGCGGCTGACCGGGCTGACGGCGCAGACGGTGTCGCAGATCAGCAAGCGGTTGCTGGAGGAGGGGTTGCTGTTCAAGGGCATGCCCGTGCGCGGCAAGGTCGGGCAGCCCTCGGTGCCGCTGGGCCTGCGGCCGGATGGCGCCTTCGCCGTGGGCGTGCACGTGGGACGGCGCCGGCTCGACATGGTGCTGGTGGACTTCGTGGGCACGGTGCGCGAGCGCTGGTCGCTGGAGCACGACTTTCCGGACCCGCGGGCGGTGCTGGCTGAAATCGGGCAGCGGCTGCAGGCCATTCGGCAGTACCTGGGTGCCGCGGGCAGCGAGCGCATCACCGCCGTGGGCGTGGCGGCGCCGCTGTCGATGGGCGGCTGGACATCTCTACTGGGCATAGACCCGGCGCAGGCCGCACGCTGGCACGGCGTGGACCTGCGCGCCGAGGTGCAGCGGTGCTCCGGGCTGCCGGTGCACGCGCTCAAGGACACGGCTGCCGCCTGCGTATCGGAGCTGGTGGCCGGGCGCGGCCACAGCGTGCGCAGCTTCCTGTACCTGTTCGTGGACACGCTCATCGGTGGCGGGCTGGTGCTGGACAGCCGGCTGCGCACGGGGCTGCACGGCAATGCCGGCGCCGTGGGCTCGCTGCCGCTGGGCCTGGCGGACGCGGAGGGCGGCTGCCCGCCGCAACTGCTGAGCGCCGCCTCGTTGCTGGCCCTGGAGCGGCGCTGGCGCGAGGCTGGCCTGCCCGCCGATGCCGCGGCGCTGGCGCAGGCGCTGCAGCCGCCCTGGCGGCCGCACACCGAGGCCTGGCTGGCGCAGGCCGGACGGGCCATCGCCATGGCCATGAGCGCGGCGGCCTGCCTGCTGGACCTGGAGGGCGTGATCATCGACGGCGTCTTCGGCCGCGAATTGCTGCAGGCGCTGCTGGACGCGGTGCGGCGCGCGCAGGCGCTGTACGACTGGGAAGGCGTGGCGGCGCCGCAATTGCTGATGGGCAGCATCGGCGCGGAAGCCCGCGCCATCGGCGGCGCGCTGCTGCCGCTGTACGCGGCCTTTGCGCCGGACCGGGACCTGTTCCTCAAGACCGAGGGGTGAGCGCCGGGCGCGGCGCCCCGGCCTGGTTTCGTCCGCAACCTTGGAGCACCCCCATGCGATTCGCACTCGCCCTGTCCCTGCCCTTGGCCCTGATGGCCGGCTGCACCGCGTTCAACGCCACGCCACCGTCCCCGGCGGCCGGCGAGCTCAAGCCCATCGCGGCGCTGGACCTGTCGCGCTACGAAGGCGCCTGGTACGAGATCGCCAAGTTCCCCAACCGCTTCCAGCAGCAGTGCGCCGCCGACACGCAGGCGCACTACAGCCGCCAGGACGACGGCACCGTGCGCGTGCTCAACCGCTGCCGGGTGGCCGGCGGCGGCATGGACGAGGCCGTGGGCACGGCGCGCCAGCTCGGCGGCCCCGACTCGCCGCGGCTCAAGGTGCGCTTCGCGCCGGCGTGGCTGTCATGGCTGCCTTCCGTCTGGGGCGACTACTGGGTGGTGGACCTCGATGCCGGTTATCAACTCTCCGCCGTGAGCGAACCGCGGCGCGAGTACCTCTGGATCCTCTCGCGCACGCCGCGGGTCGAGCCCGCGCGCTACGAGGCCTTGCTGCAGCGCCTGGCGGCACAAGGACTGGACGTGGCCCGGCTGGAGCGCACGCCGCAGCGGCCCTGAACCGGCTGGCCGCCCTGACAGGCGGTGCCAACGTGTGATCTCCATTGTGTTGTCGTACAACGAGCCTTGCGCTTCAGTGGCGCTCAGCGGCAAGTACGTAATATCCCGTGGGAAGTGTGCTTGATGCGTGTCCGCTTAGGTTGTACGATGACATACAACACGACGCGATGACTCGCCGTGTGTCCCTGACAACTGCATCCCACGGAGAACACATGTCCCCCCAAGAGCTCAAGCACGCCCTGCAATCCGGCCTGCTGTCCTTCCCGCTGACCGACTTTGACAGCGAGCTGCGTTTTGACGCTCGCGGCTACGCCGAGCGCCTGGAATGGCTGATGCCTTATGGCGCGTCGGTGCTGTTCGCCGCTGGCGGGACGGGCGAGTTCTTTTCGCTGGAGCCGGGCGAGTTCTTCGACGTGGTGAAGGTTGCTTCCGAAACCTGCCGCGGCCGCGTGCCCATCGTCGCGGGCGCCGGCGGCGGCACCACGCTGGCCGTGAAGTACGCGCAGGAGGCCGAGCGCGCCGGCGCGCAGGGCATCCTGCTGCTGCCGCACTACCTCACCGAGGCGACGCAGGAAGGCCTGGTCCGGCATGTCGAGGCCGTGTGCAAGAGCGTCAAGATCGGCGTGGTGGTCTACAACCGCGGCTCCTGCCGCTACAGCGCCGAGACCCTGCTGAAGCTGGCCGAGCGCTGCCCGAACCTGATCGGTTTCAAGGACGGCATCGGCGACATCGAGGCATTCGTCAACGTGCGCCAGAAGCTGGGCGACCGCTTCGCGTACCTGGGCGGCCTGCCCACGGCGGAAGTCTTCGCCGGCGCCTACAAGGCCATGGGCTGCCCGGTGTACTCCTCGGCGGTGTTCAACTTCATCCCCCGCACCGCGATGGAGTTCTACAACGCGCATGCCGCGGGCGACACCGCGACCACCGGTCGCCTGATCAACGAGTTCTTCCTGCCCCTGGTGGAGCTGCGCAACCGCGGCCAGGGCTACGCCGTGAGCCTGGTCAAGGCCGGCGCCACCATCGTCGGCCACGGCGCCGGCCCGGTGCGCCCGCCGCTGTCGGAGCTCAAGCCCGCCGAGGTCGAGCACCTGCGCGAACTGATCGGCCGCCTGGGCGCGCAGTAAGCGCGGCCACGCCGCGGCACCCTTGCGGGCCGCCGCGGCCATGACATCCGTTGGCCGGCCGGCGCATGCGCGCCGGCCGGCAGCCATTTCCGAGGAAACACCATGTTCAAGAACCTCATCGGCGGCGAGTGGGTCGAAGGCGCCAGCGTCAGCCGCAACATCAACCCTTCCGACACCCGCGACGTGGTGGGCGAGTACGCGCAGGCCGACGCCGCGCAGGCGCGCGCGGCCATCGCCGCGGCGCAGGCCGCCGCGCCCGCCTGGGGCCTGTCCACGCCGCAGCAGCGCTTCGACATCCTCGACGCCGCCGGCAGCGAGATCCTGGCGCGCAAGGCGGAGCTGGGCGACCTGCTCGCGCGCGAGGAGGGCAAGACGCTGCCCGAGGCCGTCGGCGAGGTCGTGCGCGCGGGCAACATTTTTAAATTCTTCGCGGGCGAGGCGCTGCGCGCGTCGGGCGACGTGGTGGCCTCGGTGCGGCCCGGTGTCGGCGTCGAGGTGACGCGCGAGCCCGTGGGCGTGGTGGGCCTGATCACGCCGTGGAACTTCCCCATCGCCATCCCGGCCTGGAAGCTGGCGCCGGCGCTGGCCTTCGGCAACAGCGTGGTGCTCAAGCCGGCGGACCTGGTGCCGGGCTCGGCCTGGGCGCTGGCCGACATCCTGCACCGCGCGGGGCTGCCCGCGGGCGTGTTCAACCTGGTGATGGGCCGCGGCTCGGTGGTGGGCCAGGCGATGCTGGACGACGCGCGCGTCAACGCCATCAGCTTCACCGGCTCGGTGCAGACCGGCAGGCAGGTCGCGGCGGCCTGTGTGGCGCGCCTGGCGAAATTCCAGCTGGAGATGGGCGGCAAGAACCCGTTCATCGTGCTGGACGACGCGGACCTGGGGGTGGCCGTCAATTGCGCGGTCAACAGCGGCTTCTTCTCCACCGGCCAGCGCTGCACGGCGTCCAGCCGTGTCATCGTCACCGAGGGCATCCACGACAAGTTCGTGGCCGCCATGGTGGAGAAGATGAAGTCCATCAAGGTGGACGACGCGCGCAAGGCCGGCACCGACATCGGCCCCGTGGTGGACGAGAAGCAGCTGGCGCAGGACCTGGAGTACGTGGCCATCGGCAAGGCCGAGGGCGCGCGACTGGCCGCCGGCGGCGAGGCCCTGGGCCGCAACAGCGAGGGCGCGCCGGGCTACTACATGACGCCGGCGCTGTTCACCGACACCACGCCGGGCATGCGCATCAACCAGGAAGAGATCTTCGGCCCGGTGGTGAGCGTGATCCGCGCGAAGGACTACGACGAGGCGCTGGCCCTGGCCAATGACACGCCCTTCGGGCTGGCCTCGGGCATCGCCACCACCAGCCTGAAGCACGCCACGCACTTCAAGCGCCATGCGCAAGCCGGGATGACGATGGTGAACCTGCCCACCGCGGGCGTGGACTACCACGTGCCCTTCGGCGGGCGCAAGGGTTCCAGCTACGGCCCGCGCGAGCAGGGCCGCTACGCGGCGGAGTTCTTCACCACCGTGAAGACGTCCTACACCCAAGCCTGAGCCTGAATCTGGGCATGGGCATCAAGCGGCGCCGGCCTTCACAGCCGGCGCCGTTTTTCCATGAGAAAGCCAAGAAGGAGACATGACATGCAAGAACGACTGATGGCGCGCCGCCGGCTGCTCAAGGGCTTTGCCGCCACCGGGCTGGCGTCGCTGGGCGGCGGCGTCCTGGCGCAAGCCTTTCCGTTCACACCCAACCAGCGCTATCCCGATCCCGCGCTGCTGATCCTGGACCCGAGCTTCGCCAAGTACCGCATCTACAGCAGCACCGTCGAGCAGGTCACCACGGGCCTGCGCTGGGCCGAGGGGCCGGCCTACTTCCCCGAGGGCGGCTACCTGCTGTTCAGCGACATCCCGAACAACCGGATCATGAAGTTCGACGAGAAGACGGGGGCCGTCACCGTCTTCCGCGCCAACGCCAACTACGCCAACGGCAACACGCGCGACCGCCAGGGCCGGCTCGTGACCTGCGAGCACTCGCTGACGCGGCGCGTGGTGCGCACCGAGAAGGACGGCAAGCTCACCGTGCTGGCCGACAGCTTCGAGGGCAAGCGGCTCAACGCGCCCAACGACATCGTTGCCAAGTCCGACGACAGCCTGTGGTTCACCGACCCGCTGTTCGGCATCAACGGCGAGTGGGAAGGCTTCAGGGCCAAGCCGGAGCAGGCCACGACCAACGTGTACCGCATCGGGCCCGACGGCAAGCTCAGCGCCGTGATCACGGACCTCGTGAACCCCAACGGCCTGGCCTTCTCGCCCGACGAGAAGAAGCTCTACGTGGTGGAGTGGAAGGGCACGCCCAACCGCAGCATCTGGAGCTACGACGTGGGCGCGGACGGCGTGAGCCTGTCCAACAAGACCAAGCTCATCGACGCCGCGGACCAGGGCGCGCTCGACGGCTTCAAGGTGGACCGCGACGGCAACCTGTGGTGCGGCTGGGGCAGCAACGGTGCGCTGGCAACGGAACCGGTGGACGTGGGCGGGCGCAAGGTCTACCCGCTCAAGGGCCGCCCGGAGGACCTGGACGGCGTGATGGTGTTCAGCCCGCAGGGCAAGCCGCTGGCCTTCATCCGGCTGCCCGAGCGCTGCGCCAACCTGTGCTTCGGCGGGCCGAAGAACAACCGGCTCTACATGGCCAGCAGCCACTCCGTGTACGCGCTGTACGTGGAGGCGCACGGGGCGGTGTGATTCGGGCGCGTTCGCTCCATTAGCTGTATACAAGTCCCCCGTTGCATCGGATACCCGCTCTTTGAAATAGCAAGCACCACTTGGCAGCATGCTGCGCCTGCACGGTGCGTCAGGCACCCGTATGGAGAGCGACTGGGCCTTGCGCCGCCATGGTTTGCCAGCTCTTGCCCCTGGACAGTGCGTTCGCCCCGTCCCCTGGCCCGGGACTTGCATTCCAGTTGTGCATCATGTCGTGGCGCTTGCGGGAAACTACTGTCCGCACCGCGCACAAGACTGTATACAGTTTGATTCACGTCGCCGCGGAGCCCGGGCGGGTGTGCTTCCTGTGGAAGCGCCGGCATCAGGTTGCGACGTTCGCTCCTCACAGAGCCCGCTGTGGTGAGGGGAAGAAGCCGGTGGTCCCATCCCGCCGGCGCTTCCTGCCGTATCACCGATGGACCTTTCCTACCTCATCGACTGGGCCAACCTGCTGCTGCGCTGGGCTCACGTCATCACGGCCGTCGCCTGGATTGGCGCGTCGTTCTACTTCGTCATGCTCGACAACAGCCTCAGCGCGCCCACGCATGAGGACCTGAAGAAGAAGGGCGTGGACGGCGAGATGTGGGCCGTGCATGGCGGCGGCTTCTACCACTCCAACAAGTACATGGTGGCGCCCAAGTGGCTGCCGCTGCCCGAGAACCTGCACTGGTCGTACTGGGAGAGCTACTCGACCTGGCTCACGGGCTTCGGGCTGTTCACGGTGCTCTACCTCTTCAACGCCGGCACCTTCCTGGTGGACAAGTCGGTGTTCGACTGGTCGCCGGGCGCGGCCATCGGCGCGGCGCTGGGATTCCTTGCCGCCTTCTGGCTGATCTACGACGCCATCTGCCGCACGCTGGGACGCCGCAGGAACGGCGACCTGATCGTCGGCGTGCTGGTCTTCGCCCTGGTGGTGTTCGCCTCGTGGCTGGCCTGCCAGCTGTTCGCGGGCCGCGCGGCTTTCCTCCTGGTGGGCGCGATGATCGCCACGGCCATGAGCGCCAACGTGTTCTTCTGGATCATCCCGGGCCAGCGCAAGGTGGTGGCACAGCTGCGCGCCGGCCAGCCCGTGGACCCGATCCACGGCCAGCGCGGCAAGCAGCGCAGCGTGCACAACACCTATTTCACGCTGCCGGTGCTCATCGCCATGCTGTCCAACCACTACGGCTGGCTGTACCAGGCCAAGCACAACTGGCTGGTGCTGGTGCTGCTGATGCTTGCCGGCGCGCTCATCCGCCACAGCTTCGTCTCGCGCCACAAGGCGCACGTGCTGGGCAAGCGCACGCCCTGGGAGCACGCGGTGGTGGGCACGCTGGCGCTGGGCGGCCTGGCCTTCTGGCTCGCGCCGCCGCCGCGCAGCGATGCGCAGCTTGCCGCAGCCCGGGAGCCGGTGGCTTTCGCGCAGGTGCAGGGCGTGATCGAGCAGCGCTGCGTCATGTGCCACAACGCCCAGCTGGCCAACAAGAACGTGGCGCTGCACACGGCCGAGCTCATCCGCGTCAACGCCCAGGCCGTGTACCAGCAGGCCGTGGTGCAGAAGCTCATGCCCCTGAACAACGCCACGCAGATCACCGAGGCCGAGCGCGACCTGCTGCGCCGCTGGTTCGAGAGCGGCGCGCCAGCGCAGCAGTAAGCCTCACCCGTTTCCCATTCCCGCTTCGCGGCCGCCGCTCCTGCCGGCGCAGCCGCCGGGCGGAGCCTTACCTGAAGGAGGAGCCATGGCCCACACCGAGACCCATCCGGTCGATGAACGACTCCCCACCGGCCGCCTGGCCGCGCTGGGCCTGCAGCATGTGCTGGTGATGTACGCCGGCGCCGTGGCGGTGCCGCTGATCGTGGGCCGAGCGCTCAAGCTCAGCCCCGAGCAGGTGGCAATGCTGATCTCGGCCGACCTGTTCTGCTGCGGCCTGGTGACGCTGATCCAGGCACTGGGCTTCGGGCGCCACATCGGCATCCGGCTGCCGGTGATGATGGGCGTGACCTTCGCCGCCGTCGGCCCGATGGTGGCCATGGCCAACGCGCAGCCGGGCGTGGAAGGTGCGCGCGCAATCTTCGGCGCCATCATCGGCGCGGGGCTGGTGTCGATCGCGATCGCGCCGCTGGTGAGCCGGCTGCTGCGCTTCTTCCCGCCGGTGGTCACGGGCAGCATCATTGCCGTCATCGGCATCAGCCTCATGCGCGTGGGCATCGGCTGGGCCCTGGGCGGCCCGGCCCCCATGGCGCAGCAGGTGGACGTTCCCAAGCTGGTGGCGATGGTCGATGCGGCCAAGGCGGCAGCGGCTTCCGCCTCCGTGCCCGCGGGCGCGCAGGCGCCGGCATTGAAGCTCGGCCCGATCCCGATGCTGGACAACCCCGCCTACGGCGCGCTGGACAACCTCGCCGTGGCCGGCTTCGTGCTGCTGGTGATCCTGTGCATCAGCCGCTGGGGCCGCGGCTTCGTGGCCAACATCTCGGTGCTGCTGGGCATCGTGGTGGGCTGCGTGGTGGCGGTGGCCATGGGCAAGATGGACTTCGCCAAGGTGGCCAAGGCGCACTGGTTCGACGTGGTCACGCCCTTCTCCTTCGGGCTGCCCACTTTCGACCCGATCATGGTGCTGACCATGACGCTGGTGATGATCGTGGTGATGATCGAGTCCACCGGCATGTTCCTGGCGCTGTCGGACATCACGGGCAAGAAGATCGGCCAGGCCGAGCTCGCCGCCGGGCTGCGCACCGACGGGTTGGGCACCGTGATCGGCGGCGTCTTCAACACCTTCCCCTACACCAGCTTCTCGCAGAACGTGGGCCTGGTGGGCGTCACCGGCGTGAAGAGCCGCTGGGTGTGCGTGGCCGCCGGCGTGATCATGCTGGTGCTGGGCATGCTGCCCAAGATGGCGGCGCTGGTGGAGTCGGTGCCGACCTTCGTGCTCGGCGGCGCGGGGCTGGTGATGTTCGGCATGGTGGCGGCCACGGGCATCCGCATCCTGTCCACGGTCAACTACACCGCCAACCGCCACAACCTCTACATCGTCGCGATCTCCATCGGCGCGGGCATGATCCCGCTGGTGGCCCCGCGCTGGATGCAGCAGATGGCGCACGGCCTGCACCCGCTGCTGGACAGCGGCATCCTGCTGGCCTCCATCGCCGCCGTGGCGCTGAACCTCTTCTTCAACGGCGCGCGCAGCGGCGCCGCCGATGCGGTGGCCGCGGCCAAGGCGCAGGACGCGCATGCCTGATTGACCGGGCCCGCGCGCCACGCCAAGCAAAACGGGCCCTCGCGGGCCCGTTGTCTTTGGGGATGGAGATCGCGCGGCGCCGCGTCAGCGCGCGGCGCGCGGCGGCCCCGTCAGAACGAGGTCCACTCGTCGGTGTCGGACGTGCCCGAGCGCGCGGCATGCGATTCCGCGGGCACCGGCGCCGGTGTCGCGGCAGGGGCGGGCGCCGCCGCCTTGCGGGCGAAGCTCGGCCGCGTCACGGTGTGCGTGCGCTCGGGAGTGCGGCGCTCGGCGCTGTCCCAGGCCGGCGCAGGGGCTGCCACCGGCAGGCTGGGCACGGTGGCCACGGCGGGCGCGGCCGGCGCGATGCCGTCGTTTTGCAGCCGGAACACCGCCACCGCCTGCACCAGTTGCTGGGCCTGCGCGCGCAGGCTCTCGGCGGCCGCGGCGCTTTCCTCCACCAGCGCGGCGTTCTGCTGCGTGGCGTGGTCCATCTGCGTCACCGCCTCGCCCACCTGCGCCACGCCCTTGCTCTGCTCGGCGCTGGCGGCGCTGATCTCGGCCATCAGGTCCGAGACGCGCTTCACCGCCGTCACCACCTCCTGCATGGTGTGGCCGGCCTGGTCGGCCAGCTTGGAGCCGTGGTCCACGCGGTTGACGCTGTCGGTGATGAGCTGCTTGATCTCGCGCGCCGCCGTGGCGCTGCGCTGCGCCAGGTTGCGCACCTCGCCGGCCACCACCGCGAAGCCCCGGCCATGCTCGCCGGCGCGCGCGGCTTCCACCGCGGCATTGAGCGCCAGGATGTTGGTTTGGAAGGCGATGCTGTCGATCACGCCGATGATGTCGGCGATCTTGTGCGAGCTGGTCTCGATGCCGCGCATGGTGTCCACCACCTGCGCCACCACCTCGCCACCCTTGACGGCCACCGACGAGGCGCCGACGGCCAGCTGGTTGGCCTGGCTGGCGTTGTCGGCGTTGTGCTTGACGGTGCTGCCCAGCTCCTCCATGGCCGCGGCGGTCTGCTCCAGCGAGGAGGCCTGTTGCTCGGTGCGGTGGCTCAGGTCCTGGTTGCCCTGCGCGATCTGGGCGCTGGCGGTGGCCACGCCCTCGGCGTTCTGGCGCACGCCGGAGACGATCTGCGTGAGCTTGCCCTTCATGGTGCCCAGCGCGCTGAGCAACTGCGCGGTCTCGTCGCGGCCCTCGACCTGCACCTCGGTGTTGAGGTCGCCCTCGGCCACGTGCAGCGCCACGTCGCAGGCGCGGCGCAGCGGCACGGTGATGGAGCGCGTGATGAGCCAGCCCAGCGCGCTGGCCAGCGCCATCATCGCCGCCGTGAAGCCGATCAGCAGGTTGCGTGCGTGCTCATAGCTGCTCTCGGCCTGCTCGTACATCCGCCAGCTGGCGGCGTCCTGCAGCCGCACGGTTTCCTGCACCAGCTGCTGCCAGGCCAGCGTCAGCGGCTGGGACTTCTCCACCAGCAGCACCGTCGCTTCCTCGCGCTGCCCGGCCATGGCCAGCTCGAAGAGCTGGTTGTTGACGGGCCGCGTGGCGTCCCGCGTCTCGTCCAGGCGCTTGAGCAGCGCCATGAACTCGTCGGTGTGGGGCATTTCCTCCAGCGCCGTGCGGGAGATGTCATAGATCTGGCGGATGCTGGCGAGCTCGTCCTTGAGCTTCTGCCGCTCGCCTTCGTCGCTGGTGAGCACCAGCGTGGGCAGCACGCGGTTGGCGTTCTGGAGCGCGTCGTTCATCGTGTGGCTGTACGCGCTGGCGACGTTGTTCTCCTTCACCACCTGCTCCAGGTTGCGCTGGATTTCGGCGAGCTTGAGCAGTGCCAGGCCTGACGACGCGAAGGTCACCAGCATGATCAACCAGAACGCCGTCCCCAGGCGCACCCCAATCTTGAAATCGGCCAGTCTCATCGTTTCTTTTCCTCTCCCGCCTTGCCGAGCGGACTGCTGCAACACACCCGGAGCCACTGTGCAGGAAGCCACCTGGGCTTGATCTGTGCCAAGTCAATCGTTGCGGGTGTGACCGTGCACAAATCACGGGAAGTCAGCCGGCACGCGCTCCAGGGCGGTGCGCGGCTTGCGGACGCGGCCGAAAGCGGGATTCAGGTGCGTCAGAACCGGCCAAAGACCTTCTGCAGGATGGCGCTGCCGGTGCCCACCGGGTCGCGGCGGATGCGGCGCTCCTCCTCGCCGATCATGAAGAACAGCCCGTCCACGGCCTTGGCCGTGACGTGGCGCTCGAGGTTGGCGTCCTCGGCGCGCACCAGCCCCAGCGTGCCGGCCCGGCCCGCCAGCTCGTTGTAGCTGCGCGCCAGCGCCACCTTCTCCGTGGCGCGGGTCACGATCGGCAGGAAGCGCTGGGTCAGCGGCTGGCGCGTGCGGCCGGCGAAGAATTCGGTCACGGCGGTGTCGCCGCCGCGCACGATGTCCAGCGCGTCCTGGACCGACATCGAGCGCACCGCTTCCACCAGCAGCGTCTTCGCCTCGGGCACCGCGGCCTCGGCGGCGCGGTTCATGGCGGTGACGAGCTCATCGACCCGGCCCTGTTGGCCCATGAGCCTGAGCACGCCCGCGGCTTGCTCCAGCACCGGCGGCAGCGGAATGCGCACCTGCGGGTTGCCCAGAAAACCGTCCGGACGCCCCAGCGACTCCACCGCGCTGGCGGCGCCGCGCTCCAGGGCGGCGCGGATGCCCGAGGTCGCCTCCGCCGAGGTGGGCGCGGCCCAGGCCGGCCGGGACAGGACCGGACCCAGGAGCAGCAAAGCGGGAAGGGCGGAAAAGGTGCGTGCCAGTGCACGACGTTTCATGAGTAGCTCCAGTAGTGACGAATCGATGCGGTATGCCGGGTTGGACGCGACCAAGCGACCGCTGGCAAGGCCTGTTCGCCCGGGGAAGTGAGCATCAAGGCCCGGTGAAATACCGGGGATAGCCCGGCTTCAGTCAGGATACAAAGCGCAACAAACTTGCGCCGCGGGAGGCGGTCCGGTTGCTGGCACGCGCATGTTGCAGCGCGCAAACTCGTTTCCATGCTGCAGCGCGCAAATATTGTTTTGCGCTTCTCGTGGGGCGCCAGGCCGACTCGGTGGCGATGCGGCACGGCGTCCGTCGCCCTCGACGGCACACGGGACACACCATGCTGATCCTCGCCACCCTGGCTGCCGCCGGCATCGCGCCGCGCGTGGCCCATGCTTACCACCAGGCCCTGGGCCAAGCCTGCGAGCGCTTCGACATCCGCACGCCGGAGCGCATCGCGGCCTTCGTCTCCCAGTGCGCCTTCGAGAGCCGTGGCTTCGTCACGTTGGAAGAACGCATGCTCTACCGCACGCCGGAGCGCATCTGCGCCATGTGGCCCGGCCGCGTGCACGACCTGGACGACGCCGAGCGGCTGTTGGGCGCGCCGCAGGCGCTGGCCAATGCCGTGCTGTGCGACCGCCACGGCAACGGCGACGCCTCCAGCGGCGACGGCTGGCGCTACCGGGGCCGCGGGCTGATCCGCCTGGTGGGCCGCGCCACTTACCGCAATGCCGGCGCGGCGCTGCAGCGGCCCTACGAGGAGCAGCCCGATCTGGTTGCCCGCCCCGGGGACGCCTGCCTCACGGCCGCGTGGTTCTGGCACAGCCGCGGCTTCAACGAGATGGCCGACCGGTTGCAGTTCGACGCCATCACCCGCTTCATCCACGAGCACGTGTCGCCCATGTGCGGTCTCTACGAGCGCCGGGCGCTCTACCGCGGCGCGCTCGCCGCGCTGGAGGACATGCGCTGCTGAGCGCGCAGGCCGCGGCGACGGCGCCTCAGGGGGCCGGCACTTCCAGCGCTTCCCGAGCGGCCTCCGGTCGCGGCTGCTCCAGGGGCCGGCGGCAGTCGAAGAAGGCGAAACCCGGGTCCCGCATCGTCGCCCGGCCGGCTTCGAGGGCCGCGATCGCGGCGCGCATGTCCTGCTGGCCGGCGGCCCAGCGCTCCTGCACCGACGACGCCGAGAACTCCAGCGTCTTGGCCGCCACCTCGTGCGCGGGCGGCCGGTAGGCCAGCAGCGCGACCGCGGTCTCGCCGTCACCGGCCGCATCCGCCGCCGCGGTTTCCGGCCGCCGCGCCTGGCGCGCCAGCAGGTGGCGCAGCCGGTACTCGCGGCGGTAGGCGTCGATGGTGCGCAACGACTGTGACGCGAAGGCGATGTCCTGCGCGCGCTCCAGCGCCGTGTCCATCGAGAACGGCCGCCCGCCGCGCGCATCGAACAGGTCCACGGCGAAGCACACGTGATCGCCCTCCGGCGGCTCGCCCAGCAGCGGGTCCAGCGGCAGGTTGCACAGCAGGCCGGGATCGCCCAGCAGCCGGCCGTCGATCTCCACCGGTGGGAAGCCGGGGATGAACGCGGTGCTGGCCAGCACGTGCCGCGGCTCGATGGTCTGCCGGCGGCTGTCGAAGTACACCGGCTCGCCGCTTTCTAGGTCCACGCAGCCGATGACCAGCGGCAGCGCCGCGCTGTTGAGGTAGTCGAAGTCCACCACGCGCTCCAGCGTGCCCAGCAGCGGGCGGGCGTCGAACAGGCCGACGTCCGAGGGCGTGCCGGGCAGCAGCGACAGCAGGCCGCTGGAGCGCGGCGTGAACAGGCCCGGGCGCCCGACCATCACCGTCTGCAGCGCGTGCAGCTTGTTGTACACGTCGCGCGCGCGGCCACCGGCGGGCACGGGGCCCAGGACACTCCACATCGAGGCCTGGCGCCAGAACTCGCGCAGCCTGGCCGCGCGCCGTGTCGGCGGGTTGCCCGCCACGATGGCCGCGTTGACCGCGCCGATGGAGGCGCCGCTGACGCGGTCCGGGCTGTAGCCCGCATCGTGCAGCGCTTCGCAGGCGCCGGCGGCATAGGCGCCCAGCGCGTTGCCGCCCGAGAGGGCGAGGCTGATGAAGCTGGAAGCGGGCGAGGGAGGAGGCAGGGCCGCGGCGGCGTTATGGGAAGGGTTCATTGCTGCGCTGCAGCAACCGGCGTGCCCCCGTGTGTCCGCGCCACGGGCGCGAGGGATGCGGGCCGCTGGTTTCCGTGCACCATTGCTCGGATTCGCGCGCGTGACGAAAGGCGTGCGCCAGGTTTTTCCACGAGATGGGCGGGATGATCGACGGCGTTACCGCCGCACCGTCTTGCCCGCCGATGCCGGGCACCCATGCCAGATTCACGTTTGATCGCTCCGACGCCCCCCGTGCAGTGCCTGCTGATCGTCGATGACGATCCCAGCGCCATCCTGTTGCTCAGCCGCATCCTCGAAGGCGAGGCCCGCATCGTGTTCGCCACCAGCGGCGAGGCGGCGCTGCGGCGGATCCGCGACCACGCGCCCGATCTGGTGCTGCTCGACGCCAGCATGCCCGGCCTGGACGGCCTGGAGACCTGCAGGCGCATCAAGGCCGATGCGGGCGGCGCCGACGTGCCCGTGATCTTCGTCACCGCGCACGCCGACCTGGAGTTGGAAACGCGGGCGCTGGAGCTGGGCGCGGCGGACTTCATCCACAAGCCCGTGCATGCGCCCGTGGTGCGCGCCCGCGTGCGTGCGCACCTGGCGCTCAAGCAGAAGTCCGACGCGCTGCACCGCCTGGCCGTGGTGGACCCGCTCACGGGCATCGCCAACCGGCGCGCCTTCGACGACGCGCTGGACCAGGAATGGCGCCGCGCCCTGCGTCACGGGCATGCGCTGTCGCTGTTGCTGGTCGATGTGGATTTCTTCCAGCGCTACAACGACGCGCACGGCCGCCGCGATGGCGATGCCTGCCTGCGCCGCGTGGCCGGTGTGGTCGCGGCCGCCACCCGGCGCGCGGGCGAGTTGGCCGCGCGCTATGGCGGCGGGGAGTTCGCCGTGCTGTTGCCGCACGCTTCGCTGGCGCGGGCGCGCGCCTTCGCGCAGGGCCTGTGCGCTGCCGTGGAAGGCGCGGCGCTGCCGCACGGCGACTCGCCCGTGAGCCCGCACGTGACGGTGAGCATCGGCGTGGCGGAGCTGGTGCAGGGCTGCCGGGATGGCGGCGCGGGCGACCGGCCCTGCCACGAGTGCGAGTTTTCCGGCCCTTGCCGCGCCGCTCCGGGCCTGTTGGTGGACCTGGCCGACCGGGCGCTCTACCAAGCCAAGCGCGAGGGGCGGGCCAGGGTGGCCTGCCTGCAGGGCGCGGTGCCCAGCACCTCCTCGTAGCACGCCTGCATGGGCATCCCTTCGGAACCAGTGCCGCCGGATGCCGCGGGCGCGGCTCGCGTGGTGCCCGCGGCGCAGCCACGCGTGCTGTGCGTGCTCGCGCCGATGTTGGCCGCCCTGGTGGCGCTGCTGGCCGTGGGCCTGGTGGCCACCAGCCACCTGGCGGCGCCGGCCGGGACCGGCGATGCGGCTCGCACGCCGCACGCCCTGGTCGTGGCCGGTGGGCTCGCGGCGCTGGCGCTGCTGTCCATGCTGGCGATGCTGTCCATGCTGGCGATGCTGTGGCGCGAGGTGGGGCGGCGCTTGCGCTCGGAGCGCGCGCTGCAGGTGCAGCAGAGCCGGCTGGAGGAACTGGTCGAGCAGCGCACCGCGGCGCTGGCGCACAGCGAGGCACGGCAGCGCCTGCTGATGGAAAGCGCCCCGGTGGCGCTGGCGATGTTCGACACCCGGATGCGCTACCTGGCGGTCAGCCGGCGCTGGTCGGAGGAATTCCAGGACCTGTTCCCCGAAGGTGAGCCACTCGTCGGCCGCAGCCACTACGACGTGCTGCCGGACATGCCCGAGCACTGGAAGACGGTGCACCGGCGCGCGCTGGCCGGCGAGGTGGTGCGCATGGACGCCGAGATGCTGCCGCGACCGGACGGCACGCCGCGCTGGCTGCGCTGGGAGGTGCATCCCTGGCGCGACGGCACCGGCGCCGTGGCCGGCATTGCCATCTTTGCCGAGGACATCACGGCGCGCCGGGCCACGGAGCTGGTGCTGGCCGAGCGAGAGGAGCTGCTGGCGCTGGCGGTCGCGAGCGCCGACGTGGGCACCTGGAGCTGGAACGCCGATACCGGCGAGCTGGTGCTGTCCGAGCGTTGCCGCGCGCTCTTCGGCATCGACGCCGGAATGCCCGTGCAACTGGACGACCTGGTTGCGCGGCTGCATCCCGAGGACCGCGCGGCACGGCAGTGCGCCATCGACACCGCGCTGCACCACGGCCGGCCCTACCGCCTGGAGTTCCGGGTGCTGTGGCCCGACGGTGGCGTGCGCTGGCTTGCCAGCGCGGGCAGCGCCTACGGCGCGGGCCCGTCGGGCCCGGCGCGGCGCCTCATCGGCGTGATCTTCGACATCACCGAGCGGCGACAGCAGGAGCAGGCGTTGCGTGACAGCCAGCAGCGCCTGGAGCGCTGGAACAGCGACCTGGCGCGCGAGGTGGCGCTGCGCACCGCCGAGCTGCGCCAGCGCCAGCGCGAGCTGGAGACGGCCAAGGAAGCGGCGGAGCAGGCGAGCCAAGCCAAGAGCGCCTTCCTCTCCACCATGAGCCACGAGATCCGCACGCCCATGAACGCCATCCTGGGCACGGCGCAGCTGCTGGAGCGGCAGGCGCTGGACGCGGACCAGCGCCGCCTGGTGCGCAACCTGCGCCAGGCCGGGCGCGGGCTGCTGGCGCTGATCGACGACGTGCTGGACCTCTCGCGCATCGAGTCCGGCCACGCCGAGCCGGCGCAAGCGCCCTTCGTGCTGCGCGAGGTGCTGGAGCCGCTGCTGGAGCTGCTGGGTCCCACCGCCGCGGCTAAGGGCCTGCGGCTGGAGCTCACGCCGCTGCCCGAAGGGGTGGACACGCTCGTGGGCGACGCGCGCTACCTCGGCCAGGTGCTGATGAACCTGCTGGGCAACGCCCTGAAGTTCACCGCCGCCGGCGGCGTCACGCTGGGCGTGGCGCTGCTCGCGCGCGACGCGCACGCGCTGCGGCTGCGCTTCTCGGTGCGGGACACGGGCATCGGCATCGAGCCGGCGCAGCAGCAGCACATCTTCGATGCCTTCGTGCAGGCCGACGCCTCCATCCACCGCCGCTATGGCGGCACCGGCCTGGGGCTGGCGATCTGCCGCCGGCTGGTGGGGCTCATGGGCGGCGAGATCGGCGTGCACAGCGAGCCGGGCGCAGGCAGCGAGTTCTGGTTCGAGCTGCCGCTGGGCATCGCGCCGCCGTTGCCGGCGGTGCGGGTGGCGCCGGCGTCCGAAGCCGCCGGCCCGCGGCTGGCCGGGCTGCGCCTGCTGGTGGTGGACGACAGCCCGACGAACCTGGAGATCGCGCAGCGGCTGCTCGTGCACGAAGGGGCCGTCGTGGCTGCGGCCGAGGGCGGCGAGGCCGCGCTGGCGCTCCTGCACGCGCAGCCCGGGCGCTTCGACCTGATGCTGATGGACCTGCAGATGCCGGGCCTGGACGGTATCCAGGTCGCGGCGCGGTTGCAGGCCGTCCCGGCCCTGGCGCCGCCGCCTCCCGTGGTGGCGCTGAGCGCCGGCGTGCTGCCCAGCCAGCGCGAGCGCGCGCGCGCTGCGGGCGTCCGGGACTTCGTGATGAAGCCGCTGGAGCTGGACACGCTGGTGGCGGTGATCCTGCGCTGCACGGGCGGCGCGCCCGGCCCTGTGGCCGAGCCGGTGTCCGCGGCTCCCGTGCCGCCCGAGCCCGCAGCACCGGGCGCGGACTTCCCGCCGGTGCCCGGCATCGACCTGCCCCGCGCGGCCCAACTGCTGCTGGGCGACCGCGATCTGTTCCTGCGCCTGCTGCAGGCGTTGCATGCCGAGGGCACCGAGGTGTTCGGTGCGGTGCGCGAGGCGCTGGCGCGCGGGGACACCGGAGCGGCTGCCGCGCGGCTGCACCGTCTGCGCGGCATGGCCGGCCATGTCGCGGCCGGTACGGTGGAGCGGCTGGCCGCGGGGCTGGAAGAGTCGCTGTGGCAGGGCCCTCTGGCACCGGGGGATGCGCGGCTGGCGCAACTGGAGCAGGCGCTGGGCACCGTGCTGGAGGGCCTGCCGGCGCTGCCTGGCGAGCCTCCTGGCCCGCGGGTCGAGGCGCCACCACCGGACGCCCGTGCCGTGGACTGCCTGCTGGCCGGCCTGGACGACGGCGACCTCAGCGCGCTGCGCGGCTTCGAGGAGCTGCGCGCCGCGCTGGCCGCGTACCACGGCGCCGGCGCGGTGCAGGAGCTGGGGCAGCTGATGGAGCGCCTGGAATTCGCCGCCGCGGCAGCGCGATTGCGGGGGTGGAGGGAGGCGCGGTAGAGGGGCCGCTCGGCGCACGCGCTGCCACCACCAGGGATTTCCCCGGACAGCTGTGGTCAGACGGGCGGGCTACGGCCGGCCGCCGAAGCGCCGGTCCGCCGCTCGGGCGATGTCGGGCGGCAGCCGGTCGAGCAGGAAGCGGATGGCCAGCGGTACCAGCACCAGGTCGTCCACCACGCCGAGCAGCGGGATCGTGTCAGGCAGCAGATCCACCGGCGACAGCAGGTACAGCGCGATCAGCGCCGTCCCGAATTTCAACCACCCCGGCGCCTGGGGATGGCGCAAGGCAAACCACAGGCGCCGCGCATCGCCTCGCACCACGGTCCACAACACGGTCAATCGCTTCCACATTTCCTTGACTCCATTCGGCCCGGACAGCGGCCCTGCGCTCCCAGATGGCGACGCGCGCCCGGCCGGGCAAGGGAAGGGGGACAAGCGGTAACAGTTGCGGGCCCGGCGCGCGCGCCGTGTACGCCGTTTGCCGCCGTCCGGGCGTCGCGTTCATCTGCGAGCAAGGGGCAAGCCATGGGACTGCTCGACCAGTTGCTGGGAGGCTCGGCCGGCGGCGAAACCGGCACCGGGTCTGGAGCGGCGAGCGCCGGCGCCGCGGTGCCGGACCGGGTGTTGACGGCGCTGCTGCCGGTGCTGCTGGGCCTGCTCGCCGACCGGCGCGGGCCGGGCGCGGCAGCGGTCGTGCCGCCCGCGGCCGTCGATGCCTCGGCCACCGAGCGGACCTTCTCCGGCGTGGGTGGCCTGGCGGGGCTGCTGGCGCGCTTTTCCCATCACGGACACGGCGCGCTGGCCAGCTCCTGGGTTCGGCAGGGTGCCAACGAGCCGCTGTCGCCGCAGATCGTCTCGCAGGTGTTCAGCGCGCAGGAGCTGCGGGCCGTGGCCGAGCGCGCCGGGCTTGGCGAGGAGGAGGTGCGGGGTGGGCTGGCGGTGCTGCTGCCGTCGGTGGTGGACCACTTCACGCCCACCGGGGAGGTGCCTGCGCGCGACCGGCTGCTGGCCAGCCTGATGGACTACGAGAAGCGGCTGCCGCACTGAGGCGCGGGCGCCTGGCCGCGGCGGTGTCGCGCGCGGGCTTCAGTCGCCGCCGCGGCGCTGGCCGGGCAGCAGCGGCAGCCACCACGTCAGCGCCTGCTGCATCCACGCCAGTTGCGCTTGCAATTGCTGCTGCGCGGCCTGCACGGCCTCGGCGTAGGCGCTGCGGTCCAGGGTGCCCTCGAAGGTTTCGGTGGTGAGCTTGCCGTCCTCCAGCCGCGTGTGGTGGGCGTGCACGCTGGTGCGCTTGCCTTGCAGCCGCAGCTCGGTAACGGTGTAGCTGAAGTTGAAGAAGCCGCTGAACGCCGGCGGCAGCAGTTCCAGGGGCTGCGCCGCGGTTTCGCGCGGCGCGATCGAGGTCGAACCGGGTTTCGCAAGGGGATTGCTCATGCCTGGGGCTCCTGATGCGGACCATGACGCGGCCACTTTAGCGGTGCGCTGGAAGGCCCGCTGCCGTGGCGCCGACGCAAGTCCCTGCGGTATGGCGGGTGACTGCCGCCCCGTTGCGCGGGCCTCCACGCGGCGGGGCGATGCTGAGGGCGTTGCATGGCGCTGGAGGAGCCCAAGGATGTTCGTCGTGCCCGCGATCCGCCTGGCCCGGCCGCAGGATGCGGCGGGGATCGCGCTCATGTCGCGCGATCACATCGAGACCGACCTGGGCTGGAGCTGGCGCCGCGACCGCGTGCTGCAGGCGATGGCCGATCCCTCGGTCAACGTGGCGGTGCTGCAGATCGACCAGCGGCTGGTGAGCTTCGGGATCATGGAATACGGCGAGCACCACGCGCACCTGGCGCTGCTGGCGGTGCTGCCCTCGCACCGGCGCCGCGGCGTGGGCGCGCGCCTGGTGGACTGGCTGCAGAAACCGGCCCAGCTGGCGGGGCTGGAGAAGATCCGCCTGGAACTGCGGGCCGACAACCCCGGGGCGCTGGCCTTCTACCTCCGCCTGGGCTTCGAGGCCACCGGCCGCTCGGCCGGCTACTACGGCGGCGTGGTGGACGCCATCCGCATGGAAAAGAACCTGCGCGTCGGCTGAACCGCGCGCGGCCTCAGCGCCGATCCGAGCGCGCGCACAGGTGCACGATCAGCGCGAAGGCATTCATAGCGATGCCGAGCACGCCCAGCATCACGAGGAAATTGCGGTAGGGCAGATTCGAATTCGAAATCAGCAGTATCCCGATGATGCTCAAACCCAGGCCGATGATGGTCATGGCGATGGGGTGTTTCTCGTGCAGTTTTCGGCTGGAAAGCAGCATGGCGCGCCCTTTCGAAATGACGGCCGGTACCCGCCGTGGTGGCTGGGACCAGCGGCCCGCGGACCGCCTTGCCGCCTTGCGGGCCGACGCCTGACAGGTGCGATCCACGATGCCAGCGGAAATTCAACCTGTCCAAGCCCGAAAAATGGGGGGACCGATCAGGCTCGGCAATCCGGGCGCAGTTGCGGGCAGGGTTTTTCAGCGCGCCGGCGTGCCGGTTTGGAATTTCGAACAAATATCAAAAGGTTTGGGCGCGATACCGCGCCCGGCGCGACGCGGGCCCGGAGCTTCGCGGCCCAGCGCAAATAGCTGCGATGCCACACCAGGCCGGTTCATTGGAACCGGTTGGTTGACATAACTACTCTTGGGGTGGGTACGGCTTGTAGGCGCCCACCGGGCATGCCGCAGCGCGCATGACGCTGCGTACTCGCATGCCGGCCCGGAAGCGCGTGGCCGCGCGGGCCTTGGGCCGGGCGGGACGCCGGTGGCACCGACGCCCCGGGCCAGTCGGCTCAGGCGGCCGGCTTGTCGGGCGTGCGGTCACTCCACAGCACGCCGCCGGACGCCCAGTTCTGGCGGGCCACGTCGAAGAACAGCACGTCCACGCTGTCCGGGCTGCTGCCCAGCACGCGCGCGCAGGCGGCGGTGATTTCCTGGGCCAGGGCAGCCTTCTGCTCTGGCGTGCGGCCTTCGAAGAGCTCGATGCGGATGGTCGGCATGGTTCTGTGTCCCTCGGGGTTCGGTGGTTTGAATCGAAAGTGGTCTGAAGCGCCCGGCGTGCGGGCGCGGCTCAGTCGCGGAAGCCCGGCGACAGCCGCTCGGCGCGGCGCAGCAGCGCGGGCCATTCGGCGTCGCCGTCCCATTCGCTGCCGTCGCCCACCCACTGGCGGTAGGTGCGTTCGGCCAGCGCCGGGCTGGCGACGAGAACCTGCCCGGCCGAGGCCGCCATGGCCCGGAGCTGGGCCTGCGCGGCGCGTTCGAGCAGGTGCATGAGCAAGTAGGCCTCGGCCACGCTGCGCCCCACGGTGAGCGTGCCGTGATTGTCCAGGATCAGCCCGTCGAGCCCGCCCAGCGCCGCCACCATGCGCTGCTGCTCCTCGGCGCCCAGCGCCAGGCCCTCGTAACCATGGCGGCCCAGCCGGCCGTACAGCCGCATGGCCCACTGCGAGGTCGGCTGCAGCCCGCCGGGCAGCATGGCCAGCGCCACGCCCCAGGGCGCGTGCAGGTGGACCACGCATTCCACGTCCGGCCGCGCCGCGTGCACCGCGCCGTGGATGGCGAAGCCGCTGGGGTTGACGCGGCGCCCGCTGCCGTCCACCACGCGCCCGTGCACGTCCACCTTCACCAGGCTGGAGGCCGTGACCTCCTCGAAGGCGAGCCCGAACTCGTTGAGCAGGTACACGCCGGGCTCGCCCGGCACCGCGGCGGAGAGATGGGTGTAGATGGTGTCGTCCCAGCCGGCCAGCGCGGCGAGGCGGTAGGCGGCGGCGAGGTCGATGCGCACCTCGCGCTCGGTGCGCGGGCGCCGGGATGGAGTGACAGCGGTCATGGCTTGATGAACTTGAGCACGAACTCGTCCTTGGGCTGCAGCGGGATGGGCGTGTTGCGGTCGCGCGGGTCGTTGGGGTTGCGCAGGAAATCACCCGTCGCGGCGAGCCGGAAGCCGGCGGCCTCGACCTCGCTGCGCAGGAAGGCTTCCTCGACGCGGTGAAGGGTACCGGACTCGGAGATGCCGGTCCCGGGCCGCCCGGCGTGGTCGGCGATGACGTACATGCCGCCGGGCTTGAGCGCGCGGTAGATGGCGCTGTTCATGCGCGCGCGGTCCACGCCCAGGAAACCCAGGTCGTGGTAGTTGAACATCAGCGTCACCAAGTCCAGCCGGCCCTCGGCCAGCTCGGCCGGCACCGGGTCCTCGAAGTTGCGCACCAGCGGGACGATGGGCGCGGAAGGCACGCCCGCCTCCTGCAGCCGACGCGCGCGCTCGGCCAGCGCCGCGGGCGACGGCGGACGCGGCGCCGTCATGGCGGGTGGCGTGCCCTCGCCGCCGAGCGCTGGCGCGGGGGCCGTGGCCGGGACGGTGCCGCCCTCGGACGCCGGCGGGGGCTGCCGGGACGGGTTGCGCGGGGCGCTGTGCCCATAGACGCGGCCGGTGGGGCCGATGGCCCGGGCCAGCAGCTCGGTCGTGTAGCCCCCCGCGGCGCTGAGGTCCAGCGCCACCATGCCCGGGCGCGGGCCGATGAAGGCCAGCATCTCCGCGGGCTTGCGGCGCAGGTCGTTGCTGCGGTCAGCGGCACTGCGATCGGGCGTGGACAGGATCGCGGCGATGCGTTCGGCCGACAGCGGCGCATCCGGTGCCGTAGCCGCCGCTGCCGCGGGTCCCGGCGCCGCGCCGTGTCCGGCCGGGGCACCGGGCCCTTGCGCGCAAGCGGCCAGCAGGGCCGCCAGGCCACACGGCAGCGCCAGGGACTTCATGGGCGTCATGGCCCGCGCGGGCCGAGGTCTTGCTTGCATCGTGGTCTCCTTGCGCGGACCGCCAGGTGCGGCGGGCCGACCAGACGCTCATGTTGCCGCCGGCCCGGGCCTCGCGCGCGGTCGTCGTTGCCGGCGCAACGCAGGATGCCCACGCCAGCCCACGGAGCGGGCCGGCACGGCTGCGCACGCGGCTCACTTGTCGGTCATCGCCTTGATGGCCTGCTTGTCGCCCTCGTGGATCTGCTTGGCCTCGGCCTTCTGCGCCTTGCGCAGGGCCTTCGCCTCCTTCTTGCAGGCGCGCTCGGCGCTGCCGTCTGCCGTGATCTCGCAATCGGCCTTGTTCAACTCGTGGTTGGCATCGGCGAGGTCCTTGCGGGCCTCGTACTCGGCCTTGGACTGTGTGTTCAGGTCCTTGGCCTCCTGCTTGTTGATCACCGGCTGCTCCTGTGCCAGGACCGGCAGGCCCTGGCTGGCAAGGGTGACGGCAATCAGGGCGGCAAAGATGGTTTTCATGGGAAAAGATCGCAAACGTTGCACACCAAGGGGCTTTGGCAAGCCATGTGCCGCGCGGCGTGGATTCAGCGCACATTTTCTGAAATGACAAATATCAAGAACGCCAGCGCAGTCGCGCAATCAAGGTTTCGATAAGTAACCAGGAAAATTGGTAAATTTCCTAACCGTGGGGGCCATGCCTTTGTACGGAAATAAAGATGCAATTTTTGAGAATGAGCCGGCACCGCTCCACTGGCGGGTGATCGGTCGCCCCCACCCGGATTGGGCCTATTTTTCCTTCGCTACTGACAATCCGGTAGCGCCTTACTTCAGCCGATTTGAAGACGGTATCAACATAGTTTTGAGGTTGACACGCCTGGCATTAAGGCAGTCAATCGTGCCCGCCCGTAGGGGTCCGGCACTGCCGGGGTCCATTCAATCGAAGTGGCAGGGATGCGGCGCAATTGCAAGCGAGGAGACGTCATGTCCATTTTCAATTTCGAATTCCCGACCACAGCGGGCTCGTTCATGCGGGGGGCTGTCACGGCGGCGGCCTTCGCGGCGGTGGGATTGGCCGGTGCGCTGGCGACCACGCCGGCCTGGGCCGAGTTGGGCGAACAGTCGGCGGGCAGCACCAGCGCCTTGCCCGAGAGCGCCAACGTGTTCTACGTCTATCCCGGCCGGCCGCGGGTCTGGCTGTCCAACCACGGCAACCTGCTGCGTTTCGAGGGGCCGTCCGGTTACGACCACGTCGGCGTGGGCCAGCTCAGCGAAGGTTATGTGCTTTGCTACACCGGTTTCGGCAGCCAGCGCCGGGCTTGGGACACGGGTTCGTCCGAATCCGGTTTCGGCCCCTCGGTGGCGAGTTGCTCCGGCAATAGCTGCACCATCACCCGCAATACCTCCGATGGCTGGCTGCGCCTGCGCCAGGTGATCACGAAGGTCGATACCGAAAGGGCCCTCACCGTCGAAATGACACTGAGCCGAATTGGCGGCCCGGCCCTCTCCGGGGTGGTATTGCGGCGCCAGGTGGACCTGGACGTCGATGCGGGCGGGAGTTTGGGCTCGGGAAATACGGTCAGCTGGTTCGCCGCCACGGAGCGTGAATCGGTGTGGGCCTGGAATTCCGCCACCGACACCAACAACGAGGGCCACGCGGTAATGCTGCGCCAGATCCTGCGCACGCCCGCCTCCGTGCCCTATTCCGCCAAGGTGACCGAGCGCATTCTCGACAACAGATGCAGCCCGCCCAATTTGGCGGCCGGCGGTCCACTCCAGGGCGACTACGGTGCCACGATCCAATACAACGTGGGCAGCCTGGGCCAACAGGGCCAGACCTTCATGGGCCGGGTCCAGTACCAGCGCAACTGATCACAAGCCTGAGGCGCGTGGAGGGAGACAACGGTCCCGGCGGTGGAGTCCACTGCCGGGCCCCTCGCGTTTTCCCTGCTGAATCGAACACACGGGGCTGAGACGCTTCTCAAAACAACATACGCGATTTAGTTGCCCACTTTGGCGCTACGAGGCGCGCTTTCTCATGACGTTGCCGGGCCCGGCCCGTGCGAGGGGAAGCAAGGGTCGAAACAAGCGAATCAGGAAAAACACCCGCTGCAAGTCCTCTCATCCGGTTCAGGAGTCAGTCCATCAGACCGGATGAGCCGTGTATGTGTCGCGTCGCTCAGATTTCGACCACGACGGGGAATTCGCAGCGCAGCCCGTCCGGGCCGGCTTCGAAGGGCCGGGTGACCGCGGCGCGATCAGCGGCCGACAGGCGGCGCCAGATCGCGTCGCGCGCGTTGCCCGGGTCGCCTTCGACGTAGAGCTGCGTGGTCAGGACTTCGCGCTCACCCACGCGCACCTTGAAGTGGATATGCGGCGTGCGCCCGGTGTACGGCACGGGCCGGATGGTGCGGAAGCGATAGCGCCCGTCCGCATCGGTGAGCACGCGCCCGAAACCCTGGAAAGCTGGATCGGCACGCCCGCCGTCGCCCGGGTGGTGGTAGTGGCCCTGGCCGTCGCACTGCCAGATCTCCACCACCGCCCCCGCCAGCGCGGTGCCCGCCGTGTCGGTGACGCTGCCCTGCACCCAGCAGGGCTGGCCCTCGGCGTAGCGCAGCGGTCCGTGCGCCAGCAGGTCGAAGTCGGTGTCCTCGTTCAGGCGCACCGGATAGAACGGGCCCTCGGTCTGCGCCGGCGTGGGCCGCAAGCCCGGCGCGGCCCGGCTCTCGGCCAGCAGCGGCCACAGGGCCAGGCCCGTGGCGAGGCGGGACAGCCACCGGCGGCGCGAGCGGCGCGAAATGGCAGGGCGTTTCATGGGCGGGTCCTCCAGCGGCAGTCAGCAAGGCGTCACGGCACGCCGCCACAGTCTGGCCCCGCCGAATGGACGGCAGGGCGTGCCCGCGCGCGGCGCGCACCACGGTGCCGCGCCGGCGCGGGCCAGGCCCGTTGCAGCGGCAACCGACAATGTCAGCTTTGAGCATCACCGCTTTTCGGAGGGAGTTTTTTCATGCACGGCGCGCTGCCCGACACCCCGCTGGACATCGTGGGCGACGTCCACGGGGAGCACGAAGCGCTGCAGTCGCTGCTGGCCGCGCTGGGCTATGACGAGCAAGGCCGCCACCCGCAGGGGCGCCGCCTCGTGTTCGTGGGCGACCTGTGCGACCGCGGCCCGGACAGCCCCGGCGTGATCGCGCGCGTGCGCGTCCTGGTGGACCGGGGCCGTGCCCAGGCGGTGCTGGGCAACCACGAGCTCAACCTGCTGCGCGGGCAGCGCAAGCAGGGCAGCGACTGGTTCTGGAACGAGGGCGCGCACCGCGATGCCCGCTTCGCGCCCTTCGCCGCGCTGCGCAGCGAGGCCGAGCGCGCCGAGGTGCTGGCCTTCTTCGAAACGCTGCCGCTGACGCTGGAGCGCGCCGACCTGCGCGTGGTGCATGCCGCATGGCATGCGCCCGCGCTGGCGCGGCTGGCCCAGCCGCACCCGCACGCGTCGCTGGCCGAACTGTTCGAACGGCTGGACGACGAGGCCGACGTGGCGCTGATCGCCCAGGGCTGGCGCGCCCGCGCGCGCGCCGAGAAGGCGCCCTGGCGCCACCACCTGGGCGACGCGGCGGCGCCGGTGCCGATGCTGGAAGCCGTGGCGCGTTGCGACGAGGCGCGCCAGGCGCTCAACCCGCTACGGGCGCTGACACTGGGACTGGAACGCCGCGCCCGGGCCCCCTTTTTCCACAACGGCCAGTGGCGCTTCACCGAGCGCGTGCCCTGGTGGGACGGCTACGGCGAGGACACGCCGGTGGTGGTGGGCCATTTCTGGCGCCACATCCCGCCGCTGCAGCGCGCGCACCTGGGCCGCGGCGGGCCGGACCTGTTCGCCGGCGTGCCGCACCTGGACTGGCTCGGTCCGCGCGGCAATGTCTTCTGCGTGGACTACTCGGTGGGCGGGCGCTGGATGGAGCGGCGCGGCGAGGTCACCCCCGGCAGCACCCGGCTGGCGGCGCTGCGCTGGCCCGAGCGCAGCCTGGTCCTCGACAACGGGCAAACCGTCCACACCACGGGTTTCCAGGCCACGGCGCGGGTTTGACTCAAAACTCGGAAAACGGCAGCAACCCCGATCCCGGCTGGTCGCTGGGGAGTTTGCTCGGGGTATGCAGATAACGGTCCAGGATTTCAAAGAACCGGTCGTAGAAACGCGGCACGGTGACGGTTTCGCTGGCCACCTTCACCATGGAATCGGTGCCGGTAGAAAAAGGCAGCGACAGCGAGCCCAGCGCGCCCACGCCCACGCTGGCTGAATTGCTGCTTTTCTTGAGCTCGTAATGCTCCTGCACGGCGCTGACAAACACCGTGGCGCGCCGCTCCTCGTCCGGCCGGGCCGCCGCGGTGCAGACCACGCGGATTTCCATCTCCACGTGCTGGCCGTCGGTCATCTGGAAATTCTTGCGGCCACGCATTTCCGTGTTTTGCACCGTGCTCACCAGATAACCCTGGCTCAGCAGCGCCTGCCGTGCCGCCTCGCAAGCCTCGGGCGGCTCCAGCGCCACCGTGCGCGAGAAACGGTCCGTCGCATCGAAATTCTCCACCGGCCGCCCCGGGGTGGGCGCTTGCAGGGAACTGCAGCCCCAAAGCTGCAGCAGCAATATGGCGGAAACACAGGAGCGGAGCACCGGGAATTTGCAGGACAAGCTCATGGATGGATTATCCCGAAGCTTCGATAACCCATCCCGCCGCGCCTGGGTCCGGCCTTTGCCGTCCCCCCGCACATCCTCCGGGCCAGGCCCCGGGCCGCGCGCGCCATGGAGCGCCGGTGACTGCCACGACAGGAGATCGCATGAAGCTCAAGCTGACCACCTGGATCCTCATCGGCATGGGCGCCGGCATCGCGGTGGGCTACTACTGCCACGCGCGCTTCCCGGACGCGCAGGAGGCCAAGGCCGTCGCCGGCTACTTCTCGATCATCACGGACCTGTTCCTGCGGCTGATCAAGATGATCGTGGCGCCGCTGGTGCTGTCCACGCTGGTGGTGGGCGTGGCCAAGATGGGCAACCTCGGCGACGTCGGCCGCATCGGCGCCAAGACGCTGGGCTGGTTCTTCGGCGCCTCGTTCGTCTCGCTGGCGCTGGGCGCGGTGCTGGCGAACTGGTGGCAGCCCGGCGTGGGCCTGAACCTGCCGCTGCCCGATGCCTCGGCCTCCTCGGGCCTGAAAACCAGTTCGCTGTCGCTCAAGGAGTTCGTCACGCACCTGGTGCCGCGGAGCATCTTCGAGGCGCTGGCGAACAACGAGATCCTGCAGATCGTGGTCTTCGCCGGCTTCTTCAGCATCGCCATCGCTTCCATCGGCCAACCCGCCGAGGGCGTGGTGCAGTTCCTGGACCAGGTCGCGCACATCATGCTCAAGGTCACGGGCTACGTGATGAACCTCGCGCCGCTGGCGGTGTTCGCCGCCATGGCCAGCATCATCACGACGCAAGGCCTGGGCGTGCTGGTGACCTACGGCACCTTCATGGGCGAGTTCTACCTGGGGCTGCTGCTGCTGTGGGCGCTGCTCGCGGCCGCGGGGCTGCTGGTGATCGGCCCGCGCGTGCTCAACCTGCTCAAGCTGCTGCGCGCGCCGATGCTGCTGGCCTTCAGCACCGCCAGCAGCGAGGCGGCCTACCCGAAGACGCTGGAGCAGCTGGAACGCTTCGGCGTGCCCAACAAGATCGGCAGCTTCGTGCTGCCCATGGGCTACTCCTTCAACCTCGACGGCTCGATGATGTATTGCACCTTCGCCTCGCTCTTCATCGCGCAGGCCTACGGCATCGAGCTGTCGGTGGGGCAGCAGCTCACGATGCTGATGATCCTGATGCTCACCAGCAAGGGCATGGCCGGCGTGCCGCGCGCCTCGCTGGTGGTCATCGCCGCCACGCTGTCGCAGTTCAACGTGCCCGAGGCCGGGCTGCTGCTGATCATGGGCGTGGACCAGTTCCTGGACATGGGCCGCAGCGTGACCAACGTGGTGGGCAACGGCATCGCCACCTCGGTGGTGGCCAAGTGGGAGGGCGAGCTGGGCGCCGAGCGCTCCGAGGAGGTGCCCGCCGAGGCGCTGCTCGACGCCGAGACGCAACCCGCGGACGGCAACGCGCGGCAGGTGGCGTGATGGGCGCCCGCATCCGTGGCGCGCTGGCGGCACTGGGCTGCGCGCTGGCTGCCGGCGCCTGGGCCCAGGACGGCGGCGAAGGCCTGGCCGGCACGCTGAAGAAGGTGCGCGACAGCGGCGTCGTGACCCTGGGCGTGCGCGACGCCGCCTTCCCCTTCTCCTACGCCCTGCCCTCCGGGCGCCACGTCGGCTACAGCGTGGACCTGTGCCTGGCCATCGTGGAGGAGATCAAGTCGGCCATCGACCGCGCCGACGTGGCCGTGCGGCTGGTGACGCTGCAGTCCGAGCAGCGCATCGCCGCGGTGAAGGACGGCCGCGTGGACCTGGAATGCGGCTCCACCACCAACACGCAGCAGCGCCGGCAAGAAGTGGCCTTCTCGCCGGTGATCTTCGTCACCGGCACCAAGCTGATGGTGCGCCGCGACAGCGGCATCCGCTCCTGGCAGCAGCTGCGCGGCCGCACCGTGGCGGCCAGCGCCGGCACCACCAACGAGGCCACGATGCGCGCGCTGGCCGAGGGACGCGCGCCGGACCTGAAGCTGGTGACCCATCCCGACCTGCGCCAGGCCTTCGAGGCCTTCAAGTCCGGCCAGGCCGACGCCCTGGCCAGCGACGAGGTGCTGCTGCTGGGCCTCAAGGCGCGGGCGAAGGAGCCGCGCGCGCTGGCCGTGGTGGGCGAGCTGCTGAGCTTCGAGCCCTACGGCATCGCCTACCGCCGCGACGATCCGCAGCTGGCGCAGGTGGTGGAGCGCAGCTTCCGCCGCCTGGCCCAGAACCGCGAGCTGGCGTGGATCTACGACCAGTGGTTCGTGCGCCGCCTGCCCGGCGGCGAGCAGCTCAAGCTGCGCATGGGCCCGCAGCTGACGGCGATCTTCGAGGGACTGGGACTGCCGCCCTGAAGCGCCCGCGGCGCGCGGCCGGCCCGTTGCGTGCGCTACCGCAAGTCCCTGGCTGGTCCGCAGGCCGCGGCGCTGGCGTACAACTGCGCCATGGATGCTGCGGCGCAGCGGGGGCGCTGGCGCGGCCTCCAGCCCAGCGGCCACGGGAAGGAGCACGCGATGATCGAAGGACTGGTTGCCGGCAAGGTGTACGGTCGGCCGGAGCAGCGCACGGGCACCAACAGCGGCCGTCCCTTCGTGACGGCGAAGGTGCGCGCCGCCACCAATGGCGGCGAAGTGCTTTTCGTCAACGTCCTGGCTTTCGACGCCACCGCGCAGGCGGCGTTGCTGGCGCTGTCCGACGGCGACGCGGTGTCGCTGGCCGGCACCCTCACGCCCAAGGTCTGGACGGACCGCGAGGGCCAGGCACGGCCCTCGCTGGACATGGTGGCCAGCCAGGTGCTGAGCGCGTACCAGGTCAAGCGCAAGCGCGAGGCCGTCGGCGCCGCCGCGGGCAGCGCGGAGCCGCCGGCCCGCACGCCGTACCCG
>NZ_CALAOH010000117.1 GCF_937926365.1 uncultured Azohydromonas sp.
CCGCCCGCCCCCCCGGCCCCGCCGGTCGAGGCCCCGCCCGCGCCGCCGGCGCCGGTGCAGCGCACGGCCCCGGTGATCAACTTCTCCGGCTGTGCCAAGCCCGAATACAACGCCGCGGCGCGCCGCGCCGAGGCGCAGGGCTCGACCCTGATCAGCTTCCTCATCGACACCGACGGCCACGTGCTGGAGAGCCGCATCGACCGCTCCGCCGGCCCCACGCGCGAGCACAAGATGCTCGACCGGCTGGCGGTGGAGGCGCTGTCGCAGTGCCGCTTCAAGCCCGGCACCGTCAACGGCCAGCCCGAGCGCTCCTGGTCGCGCGTGGAGTACGTGTGGAAGCTGGTGGACTGAGCTTTCACCCGACGCGCCGCCGACCCGATTCCTACCTCTCCCCTTCGCATCCGTTCCCGAACATGCCTTCCAAGAACCGATCCTTCTGGCCCCGGCTGCTGAGCGCGGGACTGCTGGCCGTCTGCCTGCACGCCGGTGCGCAAACGGCGTCGGCCCCGGCGGCCACCGCCGCGCCCGCACCGGGCGCCGTGCAGCAGGAGAGCGTGGAGAACCCCTATGGCTTCGAAGCCATGTGGCGCCAGGGCGACTTGGTGGCGCGCGGCACGCTGCTGCTGATGCTCTTGATGTCCATGGGCAGCTGGTACGTCATCTTCACCAAGCTCGCCGAGCAGCACCGGCTGATGAAGAGCGCCGAAGCCGCGGGGCGCAGCTTCTGGAACGCCGACAGCGTGCAGGCCGGCACGCAGACGCTGCAGGAAGGCAGCGCCTTCCGCTTCATCGCCGAGGCGGGGCTCAAGGCCAGCGAGCACCACGAGGGCAAGCTCACCGAGCAGATCGACCGCCACACCTGGATCTCGATGTCGATCCAGCGCGCCATCGACAACGTCGCCAGCCGGTTGCAGGACGGGCTGGCCTTCCTGGCCACGGTGGGTTCCACCGCGCCCTTCGTGGGCCTGTTCGGCACCGTCTGGGGCATCTACCACGCGCTCACCGCGATCGGCATCAGCGGCCAGGCCAGCATCGACAAGGTGGCCGGCCCGGTGGGCGAGGCGCTGATCATGACCGCCATCGGCCTCGCGGTCGCGGTGCCGGCGGTCATGGGCTACAACTGGCTGATCCGGCGCAACAAGGCGGCCATGGAGCGGGTGCGCGGCTTCGGCAGCGACCTGCACAGCGTGCTGCTGGCCGGCAAGCGCTGACCGCTGCGGAGCGCGGCCATGGCCATGGGCGTGGCGCCGCAGGACGGCGGCGACGAGGACGCGGTGATCGCCAGCATCAACACCACGCCGCTGGTGGACGTGATGCTGGTGCTCTTGATCATCTTTCTGATCACGGTGCCGGTGGTGACGGCCAGCATCAAGCTGGAGCTGCCCAAGGAGCGCAACCAGCCCACGCAGACCAAGCCCGAGAACGTCGTGCTGGCGGTGGACCGCGACGGTGCCCTGTACTGGGGCCTGGAGCCGCTGAGCGTCGCCGAACTGCAGGCGCGGCTGCGCGCCGTGGCGGCCAGGGACCCGCAGCCCGAGGTGCACATCCGCGGCGACATGGCCGCGCGCTACGAGGCCGTGGGCCGGCTGGTGGCGGTGTGCCAGAAGGTGGGCATTCGCAAGGTCGGTTTCATCACCGAGCCGACGCCCACGGGCGGGCGCTGAACCCGGCCCCAGGAGGAGACGCCGATGGCGATGCAGTTTCGCGACGACGGTGACAACGACGGCCTGATGGCCGAGATCAACACCACGCCGCTGATCGACGTGATGCTGGTCTTGCTGATCATGTTCATCGTCACGATCCCGATCCAGACCCACGCGGTGAAGATGGAGCTGCCGGTGGCCGCGCCCTCGGCGCCGCCCACGCCGCCGACCATCGTGCGCATCGACGTGGACGCCGCCGGCAGCGTGAGCTGGAACGGCGAGACGCTGGACCACGCGGCGCTGGAGGCCCGGCTGGGCGCCGCTGCGGCGCAGACGCCGCAGCCCGAGCTGCACCTGCGCGCCGACCGCGCCGTGCCCTACGCGGCGGTGGCCGGCGTGCTGGCCGCGGCGCAGCGCCAGCGCGCCACACGCATCGCGCTGGTGGGCAATGAGCAGTTCCTGCCCTGAGCCGCCGCGCTTTCAACCCGAACACCCCGACGAGATTGACCCCTATGTCTCTTCCCTCCTTCATCCAGCCCATCGGCGACGGCGTGTACGCCATCGACACCGGCTTCCAGCGCGAGGGTTTCGATGCCGCCTGGCTGCTGGTGCAGGATGGCCGCGCCGCCTTCATCGACACCGGCACCAACTTCGCGGTGCCGCGGCTGCTGGGCGCGCTGGAGGCGCTGGGTTTGCAGCGCGAGGCGGTGGAGATGGTGATCCCGACACACGTGCACCTGGACCATGCCGGCGGCGTGGGGCAACTGATGCAGGAGCTGCCCGCGGCCACGCTATGGGCGCACCCGCGCGGCGCGCGCCACCTGATCGACCCGCGCGTGCTGTACCAGGGCGCGCTGGCCGTGTATGGGCAGGAGGAGATGGACCGCTCCTACGGCCGCCTGGTGCCCGTGGACGCCGCGCGCGTGAAGACCACCGAGGAAGGCATGGCGCTGAACCTGGCCGGCCGCACGCTGCGGGTGCTGGACACGCCGGGCCACGCCCGCCACCACCACTGCCTGTGGGACGAGGCCAGCCGCGGCGTGTTCACCGGCGACACCTTCGGGCTGAGCTACCGGGAGTTCGACGTGGACGGGAAGGCCTGGATCTTTCCGACCTCCACGCCGGTGCAGTTCGAGCCGGGGCCGCTGTGCGAATCGGTGAACCGCATCGCGGCGCTGAAGCCCGAAAAGCTCTACCTCACCCACTTCGCCGCCGTGAGCGACGTGCCGCGGCTGCAATCGCTCTTCCTGGAACTGCTGGATGGGATGGTGGCGCTGGCGCACCAGGTGCCGGCGGGGGCCGGGCGGCATGAGGGGCTGAAGGCGCGCCTGTTCGACCTCTACCTCGGCAGCTTGCGGGCGCATGGGTGTGCGCTTTCGGACGCGCAAATCCATCAATTGCTGGAAATGGACCTGGAGTTGAATGCGCAGGGGATTGAGGTTTGGTTGGAGAAAGAGGCCAAGGGAGCAGGTTGATAGGCGACGCCCTGCATTTGCTTTCATGTATTTTCGGCCTTTCAGCCCCATTTCCCTGACCAATTGAAGCTTTCTCGTCACACCGGCGCAAGCCGGTGTCCAAAACCACCGGACTGCATTCTGACTTGGGTGGGCAACAGCTTTTGGTGACGTTACTGTTAGCCATCCTCAATTCTGGAGCTGGATTATTCCATGCTGGATTCCCTTGTACGCATTCTCGCCACTTGCGGCACAGGGCACGCCGTGATGCCCCCGACCGAGTTCTATAACGAGGGTTGGATGCTGAGACTCGTACTCGACTATGTGAGCCGACAGGACAAACATACTTCTCCGCTGTCATTCGCACCCGGGGCTGGCTGGTATTCAGAGGCACTCCTGCCCTCCCGCTTCCTGCGCACTTCTCGCTTCGTAATCGCACCGGCCTCTCGTATCGACATGAAGCTGTTCGACAGCTCGGTAACCAGGGAGAGTATTGAAAACAAGGTGCGCCGTCGTGTTGCCGCCTACGAAGGCAGTCAGGACGCATTCCTAGAAGTCTTCCTGCCCCTTATTGCCCGCATCCGGCTCGCAGTGTTGTCATGGGAAAGCATCCTGGACAGCTTTCCGCTGGACGACGACACAAACGGACTTGGGCACTTCTACCAGCAGTGCCTACGATTCAATCTGCCTGACCAATTACCTATCAAATAATCATTGTCGCCAGCAGTTGGCGCTTGACAGAGCTGCCGAATCCGAGCACTCGCCTACAACGCAGGAACGTGTAAGTCCTTGGAAACAGAATCCCGCCGACCCGGAATACACCCTCGCTCGGAATCCCATGAATTACGGATCTCTGAAATATAAGTTATCCGCATTCGCAGTACCGAAGTATTTGTTTTAAACTTTCCTGGCGTTTTGGAAATGGTCGCAAGAGGCCTGAAACCATTGAAGGCCAAATCAGGCTCGTATGCCAGCTGGGGCCATTGCAACTGGGGGCGTCCCCAGCCCTTTTCACCAGCCTCTCCAAACCCCTTCCTGCCAGCGCCTAGACTGGCCTTTCCGATCCATCACGGGAGGCAATGGACATGGCAGACATCGGCTTCGGCCTGGATGAACGGGTGTTCGTGGTCACGGGCGCGGCGCAGGGCATTGGCGCGGCCTGCGCGCGGCGGCTGGCGGCGGACGGGGCGCGCGTGGCGCTGTGGGATCTCAACGACGCCGCCGGCGCCGCGCTGGCGGCCGAACTGGGCAGCGAGGACGGGCGCGCGCTCTACCAGCGCTGCGACGTCGCCAGCGCCGACGAGGTGCAGGCCGCCATGGCGGCGACGCTGACCTTCTTCGGGCGCGTGGACGGGCTGGTGAACAACGCCGGCATCTTCCGCGCCGCGGAGTTCCTGGACATCACGGAGGCCGACTGGGACGCCGTCATCGGTGTCAACCTCAAGGGCGCGTTCCTGGTCGGCCAGGCCGTGGCGCGCGAGCTGGTACGCCAGGGCACGGGCGGCGCGATCGTCAACATGAGCTCGGTCAACGGGCGCACCGCCATCCCGACGATCGCCAGCTACAACGCCAGCAAGGGCGGCATCGACCAGCTCACGCGGGCGATGGCGCTGGGACTGGTGCGGCAGCGCATCCGCGTCAACGCGGTGGCGCCGGGCACCATCGCCACCGAGCTGGCGCGCCAGGCGGTGCTCACCAGCGAGGAGGCTAAGGCACGCATCCTCAGCCGCACGCCCATGGGCCGCCTGGGCGAGCCCGACGAGGTGGCGGACACGGTGGCGTATTTGCTGAGCGACGCGGCCAGCTACGTCACGGGCGAGATCGTCGTGGTGGACGGCGGGCGCATGGCGCTGAACTACACGATGCCGCCGATGCCCGCCTGAGGGCCGGGGACGGGAGCCGGCTGGCACACTCGCCGGCTTCCTTTGCAACACCAGAGCAGGACTCTCCGATGCGACTCCTCCACACCATGCTGCGCGTGGGCAACCTGCAGCGCTCCATCGACTTCTACACGCAGGTGCTGGGCATGGAGCTGCTGCGCACGACGAAGCGGCCCGAGCAGCAGTACGACCTGGCCTTCGTCGGCTATGCCGGCGGCAACCCGGGCCAGGCCGAGATCGAGCTGACCTACAACTACGGCGTGGACCAGTACGAGCTGGGCACGGCCTACGGCCACATCGCCATCGGCGTGGAAGACGTGGCCGCCACCTGCGCCGCGGTGCGCGAGAAGGCCGCGGCGCTGGGCGGCGCCATCACGCGCGAGCCCGGCCCGGTCAAGGGCGGCAGCACCGTCATCGCCTTCATCACCGACCCGGACGGCTACAAGATCGAGTTGATCCAGCGCGGCACCTGAAGGCTCACGCCCTCAACGCCTGCGCCTCCCGCGCCAGCTGCGTGATGCGCGCCCAGTCCCCCGCCGCCACCGCATCGGCCGGCGTGAGCCAGGAGCCGCCGCAGACCTTCACGTTGGGCAGCGCCAGGAAGTCCGGCGCGTTCTGCGGCGTCAGGCCGCCGGTGGGGCAGAAGGCCACGTCCGCGAAGGGACCGGCCAGCGCCTTGAGCATCGGAATGCCGCCCGCCGCCGCCGCCGGAAAGAACTTCAGGAAGTTGAAACCGTCGATGTTGGCGGCCATCACTTCCGAGGCGGTGGAGACGCCGGGCAGCAGCGGCAGGCCGATCTCCCGGCACTCCAGGCCGATCTCCGAGACATAGCCCGGCGTGACGGCGAACTGGCAGCCGGCGTCGCGCGCGGCGCGGGCGTCGGCCACCGAGCGCACGGTGCCCGCGCCCACGATGGCATCGGGCACCTCGCGCGCGATGGCCTCCATGCACTGCAGCGCCACCGGGGTGCGCAGCGTCACCTCCAGCACGCGCACGCCGCCTTCGACCAGCGCCTGCGCCATCGGCACGGCGTCTTCCAGGCGCTGCAGAACGATCACGGGAATGACCGGCCCGAAACCGGCCAGTTCGATGGGGTTGGTTACAGCCATGTGCAGGCGCCCTCCTCGGCGCTGTTGACGTTGCGGCGCATGCCGCCGAAGAGCTCGCGGCCCAGGCCGTGGGCGTTGTCCACGGCCTGCTCCGGAGAGATGGTTTCGGGCTGGCGCGCAGCCCAGGTGGTGTCGTCGATCAGCACTTGCAGCGTGCCGGCCTCGGCGTCCAGGCGGATCAGGTCGCCGTCGCGCACCCGCGCCAGCGGACCGCCGTCCAGCGCCTCGGGCGTGACGTGGATGGCCGCGGGCACTTTTCCGGACGCGCCACTCATGCGCCCATCGGTGACCAGCGCGACCTTGAAGCCTTTGCCTTGCAGCACCGCCAGCGGCGGCGTCAGCTTGTGCAGCTCGGGCATGCCGTTGGCGCGCGGGCCCTGGAAGCGCACCACGGCGATGAAATCGCGCTCCAGCTCGCCGGCCTTGAAGGCGTCCATCAGCGCCTCCTGCGAGTCGAACACCCGCGCCGGGGCCTCGACCACGTGGCGGTCCTGCGGCACCGCCGAGACCTTGATCACCGAGCGGCCCAGGTTGCCCGTGAGCAGCTTCAGCCCGCCGGTGGCGGAGAACGGCGCGCCATGGGTGCGCACCACGGCCGGGTCGATGGGCGACGGCGGCAGCGCGCTCCAGGCCAGCCGGCCGCTCTCGCGCACCGGCACTTGCGTGTAGGCGCCGATGCCGCCCTCGGCCACGGTCAGCACGTCCGGGTGCAGGCAGCCCGCCTCCAGCAGCTCGCGCAGCACGAAGCCGGGGCCGCCGGCCTGCTGGAACTGGTTCACGTCGGCACTGCCGTTGGGATAGACCCGCGCCAGCAGCGGCACCACGGCGGAGAGCTCGGCGAAGTCGCTCCAGTCGATGCGGATGCCCGCCGCGCGCGCCACCGCCACCCAGTGGATGAGATGGTTCGTGGAGCCGCCCGTGGCCAGCAGCGCCACCATGGCGTTGACGATCACGCACTCGTCCACCTGCTCGCCGATGCGCTGCTGGCGCTGCACCAGCGACAGCGCGGTGCGCACCGCCTCGCGGCTGAGGTCCTCGCGCAGTCCGTCATGCGGGTGGATGAAGGCGGCGCCGGGCACGTGCAGGCCCATGGCCTCCATGAGCATCTGGTTGCTGTTGGCGGTGCCGTAGAAGGTGCAGGTGCCGGGGCCGTGGTAGGCGGCGCTCTCGGCCTGCAGCAGCGCCTCGCGCCCCACCTGCCCCTGCGCGTACTGCTCGCGCACGTGCGACTTCTCGGTGTTGGACAGGCCGCTGCTCATGGGCCCGGCGGGCACGAAGACGCAGGGCAAGTGGCCGAAGTGCAACGCGCCGATCAGCAGGCCCGGGACGATCTTGTCGCAGATGCCCAGCAGCAGCGCCGCGTCGAAGACGTCGTGCGTCAGCGCGATGGCGGTGCCCATGGCGATGGTGTCGCGCGAGAACAGGCTCAGCTCCATGCCCGGCGTGCCCTGCGTGACGCCGTCGCACATCGCCGGCACCCCGCCGGCCACCTGCAGCGTGGCGCCGTTGCGGCGGGCCTCGTCACGCAGCAGCGCGGGGTAGCTCTCGTAAGGCTGGTGCGCCGAGAGCATGTCGTTGTAGGCCGTGACCACGCCGATGTGCGGCGCGCGCTCGGCCACGATGCGCAGCTTGTCGTTGCCCGGCAGCGCGGCGAAGGCATGCGCGACGTTGGCGCAGCCCAGGCGGTCGCTGCCGCGCTTGCGCTCGGCCAGGCGCCGCACGCGCGCCAGGTAGGCGCCGCGGCTGGCCGCACTGCGTTCGCGAATGCGGTCGGTGATGTCGAGGATGGCGGTCTTCATGGGCGTAGCAGCGTCATGTAACTCAGTTACTCATTCTGAAGTAACTGAGTTACAGCGTCAATGGGTCCGGACCCAGGGGCCGGCAAGCGCTGCACCCGCTACGCTCGCCGGCATGGACCCGACGCTGCTGCAAGAAAGCCTGCAATTGCGCGATCCGCTCGCGCTGCTGCGGCAGACGCTGCGGCAATGGGATCGCGGCGACCTGTGGGTGTTCGGCTACGGCTCGCTGATCTGGCGCCCGGAGTTCGATGCCGAGGAGCAGCGCCCGGCGCAGGTGCATGGCTACCACCGGGCGCTGCGCATGCGCTCGCGCGTCAACCGCGGCACGCCCGAGCGGCCGGGGCTGGTCTATGCGCTGCTGCCCGGCGGCTCCTGCCGCGGCGTGGTGTACCGCGTGGCGCAGCCGCGGGTGGAGGAGGAATTGACGCGGCTGTGGGCGCGCGAGATGCCCACCGGCGTCTACGACCCGCGCTGGCTCAAGTGCCACACGCCGGGCGGTTCGGTGCGGGCGCTGGCCTTCACGCTGAGCCGGCGCAGCCCCAGCTACACCGGGCGGCTGACGGAGGAGGAGTTGCTGGAGGTGTTGCGCCACGCGCGCGGGCGCTTCGGCAGCACGCTGGACTACCTGCTGCACACCGCCACCGCGCTGCGCCGCCACGGCATGCCAGACCGCGAGAGCGAGAAGCTGCTGGCGCTGGCGCGCCGGCATCGGCTGATCGAAGGCGGCTGAGGCAAGAAACGGCCGCCTGCATGAGGCGGCCTTCAAGCCCTGCAAGGGCTGCAGGGACGAGCCGGCGAGCCCGCCCCGAGAGGATCAAAAGGCCGGCGGCGCCGGCGCCCAGGCGCGCGGACCCGGCGGCGGCGCGGCTTGCTGGGCCAGGTCCTGCAGCGATTCCAGGTCCAGCTGCGTGCCGGGATCGTCCACGTCCACGCCGCAAGACGGGTAGCGCGCCACCAGGCGGCGCGCGCCGCTGTCGTCGGGCAGTTGGACCAGCTCCGAGTACAGCTCCGCGGCGAAGCCCACCGGGTGGCCGCGCCGGCCCGCGTGCTGGGCGTAGGCCACCGCGTGCACGCGCAGCGCCTGCGCCACCGCCACCAGCGTGCCGGGCTGCACCAGCGGCATGTCGGCCGGCAGCACCACCCAGCCCGACGCGCCGGGCCGCGTGCCAACACCAGCCGCAATGCAGTCACACAAGCTTGGCACTGCCGTGCCGCCATCGGGCCGCTTCACCTCGGGCAGGACCACCACGTCGCGCGCGGCCACGTGGGCGCGCGCGCTGGCTTCGAGCCTGGGCGTGGTCACCACCAGCACCGGCAGCTCGCTGGCCACCACCTGACGCAGCGTGGCATCGAGCATGTCGGGGTCGTCAAGCTGGCGCGGCGCGCGCAGCGGACCGTAGAAGCGGCTGCCACGACCGGCAGCCAACACGATCACCGTGGGGCAGAACGCCATATCGAGCACCATCTTTGACCTCCACGAACACCTCCGGGTGCCCAAGGGCGGCAGTCTCGTTGCAGCGCAACAAAAATCAAAGTGGGAACTGTCCCTAGGGCGCACCGAGTAAGAGATCCCCCGAGATACCGGGTTTATCCTTGGTCCATGGACACCCGACTCGCCGACCTGCGCAAGAGCTATGAGCGCGCCGAACTCGATGAAGAAGCCTCCCTGGCCGATCCGCTGCGGCAGTTCGAGCTGTGGCTGAAGCAGGCACTGGAGGCGCAACTGCCCGAGCCCAACGCCATGACCGTGGCCACCGTCGGGCCCGACGGCCGGCCTTCCACGCGCGTGGTGCTGATCAAGGGCTGCGATGCGCGCGGCATCGTCTGGTACACGAACTACGACAGCCGCAAGGGCCGCGAGCTGGCGCACAACCCCTTCGCGGCGCTGCAGTTCCACTGGGTCGAGCTGGAGCGCGTGGTGCGCATCGAGGGCCGCGTGGAGAAGACCAGCGCCGAGGAGTCGGACGCCTATTTCAACTCGCGCCCGCTGGATTCGCGCCTGGGCGCCTGGGCCTCGCCGCAGAGCGAGGTCATCAGCGGCCGCGCGGTGCTGGTGGCCAATGCCGCCAAGGCCGGCGTGCGCTTCGGCCTGAACCCGCCGCGTCCGCCGCACTGGGGCGGCTACCGGCTGGTGCCCGACCGCTGGGAGTTCTGGCAGGGCCGCAAGTCGCGCCTGCACGACCGGCTGCGCTACCGGCTCCAGGACGGCCAGTGGGTGCGCGAGCGTCTGGCGCCGTAGGTTCACGAAACCGTTCGGGCTGAGCCTGTCAAAGGGCTCAGGGCGAACGGGGCATGCAGCTCAGGCAGCCTTCACCCGCCATTTAAAAGTCTTCCTGAACTTCTCCACCTTGGGCGCCACCACGAAGGCGCAGTAGCCCTGCCCGGGGTGGTTGGCGAAGTAGTGCTGGTGGTAGTCCTCGGCACGGGAGTAGTTGTCTTCGGGCATCAGCTCCGTGACCACGCGCCCGCCCAGCGCCTCGTTCACCTCGGCCAGCACCTCGCGCGCCACGGCCGCCTGCGCCTCGTCGTGGGTGTAGATGCCGGAGCGGTACTGCGGCCCCACGTCGTTGCCCTGGCGGTTGCGCGTGGTGGGGTCGTGGATGGTGAAGAAGATCTCCAGCACCTCGCGCAGCGGGATGCGCTGCGGATCGAAAGTGACACGCACCACCTCCGCGTGGCCTGTGTCACCTTGGCACACCTGCTCGTAGCTCGGCCGCGTCACGTGGCCGTTGCTGTAGCCGGACTCCACCGCCAGCACCCCATCGACCAGCTCGTACACCGCCTCCAGGCACCAGAAGCAGCCGCCGCCCAGGGTGATCGTCTCGGACGCCATGTGCGCCTCCTTTCGCATGCGGCCGCCCAGCGCGGCCGCGACGCGCGGATTCTGCGGCGCGGCCGATCAGCCCTTCGGCCGCGCAGGTCGAAGCGCCGGGCGGCCCGCGCCGCGGCTCAGGGCTGCTGGTAGGTGATGCGGTAGAGCGCGCCGGCGTAGTCGTCGGACACCAGCAGCGAGCCGTCCTTCATCACCGCCACGTCCACCGGACGCCCGCGCAGCGTGCCGGTCTCGCCATCCAGCCAGCCGCTGGCGAAGACCTCGGTCTTGTCGGCCGTGCCATCGGGCTTGAGCGAGGTGAAGAGCAGTTGCGCGCCGTTGGGCTTGGTGCGGTTCCAGGAACCGTGCTGGACCGAGAAGAGGCCGCCCTGGTACTTCGCCGGGAACTGCCGGCCGGTGTAGAAGACCAGCCCCAGGTCGGCCGCGTGCGCCTCGGTCAGCACCTGCGCGGGCGTGACGTTGGACGGCAGCGGGTCCTTGTCGTACTGGTGCTCGGTGATGCGCGTCTTGCCCTGGATCCACGGGTAGCCGAAGAACTGGCCCGCCTTGGTGGCGCGGTTGATCTCTCCGTTGGGAATGTCATCGCCCATGCCGTCGGTCTGGTTGTCGGTGAACCAGAGCGTGCCGTCCTTGGGGTTGAAGTCCATGCCCACGGAGTTGCGCACGCCCGTGGCGAAGACCTCGCGCTTGCTGCCGTCGAGCTCCATGCGCACGATGCCGCCGATGCCCCACTTGTTGTAGAGGTCGAGCTTCTCGCGTGGGGGCACGTTGAAGGGCTGACCCAGCGTGACGTAGAGCTTCTTGTCCGGGCCGATGCGGCAGGTGCGCGCGCCGTGGTTGAAGGACTCCTCCTCCACCGGGATCAGCCCACCCTGCGGCACCACCTCCGCCACCGCCACGTCGGGGCCCTCGTAGAAGAATTCGGCCGCGGGGAAGTTCAGCACCCGGTTGTGCTCGGCGACGATGAGGAAGCCGTCCCGGGTCCAGCACACGCCGTTGGGGTTCTTGAAGTTCAGGCTGGGCGCGAAGGGCTTCACCTCGTCGGCCATGCCGTCGGAGTTGCGGTCCGTGACCGCCCAGACGGTGGTCTTGCGCGTGCCCACGAACAGCATGTTGGTGGTGGGCGCAACGGCCATGTGGCGCGCATCGGGCACGACGGCGTAGAGATCGATCCTGAAGCCCGGCGGCAGCTTCACGCGCTTGAGGTTCTCGCGGATGGCGTTGGCGTTGCGCCCTTCCTGCGGCACCGGCGGGATGTTGAGGTCGGTGCCCGAAACCTTGAACTGCTTGAGTTTGTCGATGTTGGCCGGCGCGGCAGGTGCTGCGGGCTGCGCCCTTGCGACGCCGGCCAGCAGCAGCGCGCCGGCCAGCAGGCCCAGGGCAAACGGTCGATCGAGGTGCTTCACAGGCTTGTCTCCTTCACCGTTGAGCCGTTGCCGCCGCAACGGGGGCGGCACGGCCTGTCCGGCGCCGCCTCGGCGCCGGCTCGCGCCACTGTGGGCGCGGCCCTGACACGGAGGCAGATGGGGCAAGTCCCTAGGGCGCGCCGGCCCGGATGGGGCAAGCGTGCCGTTTCAGCGCAGCGACAGCTCCACCTGTGGCGCCCAGGGCGCCGCCTTCTCGCCCTCGGCCTTGGTCTGGTGCAGCCGTGGCGCGGCCACGAACAGCCGCTCGCCCGGCACGCCATGGGCGATGAGCGCGTCGCGCACCGCCAGCGCGCGCTGCACCGCGAGCTGGCGCGCGCTGTCCTCGGTGACGGCGATGGCCGCCAGCAGCCGCTGCTCCATCTCGGCCGCCGGCAGCTCGCGCGCCAGGCCGATGAAGTTGCGCGGCTTGTTGGGCAGCGGCGTGTCGGCATAGATGCGGCGCAGCAGCGCCTCGCGCTCGGCAGCGGTGGGTGGCGGCAGCTCGGCCTGCGCCGCCGCGCCGGCGCGCAGCGCCTGCCTGCGCTGCTCGGCGCGGATGCGCGCCTCCAGCTGTGCGCGGCGGATGGGCTCGGCCTCGGCTTGCGGGTCGGCTTCGCCGGTGATGGTGGTCTGCAGCTCGGGCTTGTCCTGCAGCGCCTGGGCCGCCTTCTGCAGCACGTCACGTCCGGCCTCGGCCGGCAGCGCGCTGCCGGGGTCGAAAGCCACGCGGCTGAGATCGGGGCCGTTGGCACCGGCCAGCAGCGCGAAGGGCGAGGTCACGGCCTTGATCAGCAGGTTGCCGATGAGGCGCAGGATCACGCCGCCGATGCTGAACTGCGGATCGTTGAGGCTGCCACTGACGGGCAGGTCCAGGTCGATGTTGCCGTGGCGGTCCTTGAGCAGCGACACCGCCAGCAGCACCGGCAGCTTGGTGGCGCTGGGCGACTCCACGCGCTCGCCGAAGGTGAGCTGGTTGAGCGTGAGGCGGTTGCGCGCCTGCAGCCGGCCCTCGTTGTCGATGCGGTAGCCGACGTCCACGCTGAGCTTGCCGCGCTCGATGGCGTAGCCGGCGTACTTGCCGGCGTAGGGCGACAGCGGCGGCAGCTCCAGCCCGGTGGCGCGGGCTTCGATGTTGAGCTCCGGCGGGTTGTTCAGCGGGTTGAGCGTGCCCTGGATGTCCAGCACCGCGCTGCCCGCGGCCCGGCCGCGCAGCGACAGCGGCGCCAAGCCCGGGCTGTCCGAACGCAGCGGCCCCAGCGTGCCGTTGAGCTCGGTGAGCTCGGCGCTGTAGTTGGGACGGACGAAGCGGTCGTTGAAGTCGATGCGGCCGTTGAGCAGCGTGGTGCTGCCCAGCACCAGGTCCATCGGCAGCTCGCGCGTGCGCGCGGGCAGCGGCTCGCTGACCACCACACCGCCGGGCGCAGAGGCGGACGCGGGGGCGGAAGCGGGGGCGGACGCGTCCGCCGCGGTTGCCGGGGCGGCCAGCACGCCCGGGGCTGCGGCGACGTCGGTGTCGAGCACGGGGCGGCCACGCAGGTCCTGCAGGTTGAATCGGCCCTGCTCCGTCACCACCAGCCGGGCGAAGAAGTCCGACAGCGTCGTGGCCTGCAGCTCCACGCGCGGCTTGGCGCCGGGCTGGACCGAGGCATTCAAGCCCTTGAGCGCCAGCGACTGCCAGCTCAGCAGCTCGTCGTCCTCGGTCTGCCCGCGCGAGGCGACCACGTGCACGCCGCCCAGCAGCGCGTCGCCGCGCAGCTGCACGCGCGGCCCGTCCGCGCCGAGCGCGAGGCTGAGCTCGCCGTCGAAGCCGGCTTCTCCGTGCAGCAGGTGCAGCGGCAGTGTGCCACCGGCGTAGGCCTGCAGCAGGTGCACCGGCAGCCGCTCGATGCGCCAGCGCCCGTCCAACGCCAGCGGCTCCAGCTGCAGCCGGCCGTTCCACTGCAGGCGGCCGGGCGTCTTGTCCTCCGGGTCGATGAGCTGCAGTCCCAGGCTGGCACGCCGCGCGCCGCCGGCCAGGGGCCACTGCAGGTCCTGCAGCGCCAGCCGCAGCTTGCTCAGCTCCAGCGCCACCGGCGCCTGCGGTTGCGGCTGCGCGTCACGCCAGCGCACGCGGCCGTCGTCGATCTGCAACTGGCCCAGCCGCACGCGCCAGCCGGGGCTGGCCACCGCGCCGTTGCGCGTCGGCGCCGGCGGGGACGCGGCCGGCGTATCCGCGGCCGACGGGAACCAGGACACGGCGTTGAGCCGGCCATCGGCATCGCGCGCGAGCTGCAGCGCGGGCGCCTGCAGGCGCAGCCGGCCAACCTCCACCGCCTGGCCCGGCAGCGCGACGCGCACGTCCTCCAGCGCCAGCGCGTCCCAGGCCGCCAGCGGTGGCGCGGCTGGCGCGGCCGGGTCCAGCAGGCGCAGACGGTCCAGCCGCGCCTGCGCCAACTCCACCGTCTGCAGCCCGGCGGGCGTCCAGCCCAGCTGGCCCTGCACGCCCAGCTGGCCCTCCGGCAGCGGACGCAGCGCCTGCGCCAGCAGCGGCGCCAGCGGGCGCAGCGGCAGCGCCTTCAGATCGAAGTTCAGCGTGCCGCCCTCGGCCGCGGCTTGGCCCGACAGCTTCAGCTCCCCGGCCGGGGCGTCGGCGCCGCCCTCCTCCGGCCGCAGCCGCGCCGAGGCCTCGAAAGGCATGGCGGCCTGCAGCGGCCATTGCAGCTCGCGCGCCTGAGCGTCGAGCGCCTCCACGCGCCAGCGCAGCTTCAGCGCGTCGTCGCGCCAGTGCAGCGCCGCGCCCTTGATCTCCAGCGCCTGCGCCGACACTTTCCATGCGGCCTCGGACGCCGTGCCATCCGCCGCACCCGAGGCGGCCTTGGCGCTCTCCTTGGCGGGTTTCGCCGCCGCGACCTCGGAGCCGCCCAGTGCCAGCAACAGCTGCCCTTGCGCATCCCGCCCGGCGTGCAGGTCGAGCCCGTCCAGGCTGACGGGGCCGAGGGCGATGCGGCGACGCAGCGGCTGCGAAGGCTGGATCTCGACCTGCAGCGACTTCCAGCCCAGCAGCGGCTCGCCGCGGCCGTCGGCCAGCGCCAGATCCTGCGCCCGCAGCCGGCCCTGCACGTCCAGCTCCGGCGTGCCGTCGTCGGCCAGGCGGAAGCGCAGTTGCAGTTGCGTGCCGAACTGCCCGCGCTCCAGCTTCAGGCCGCCGGGCAGGTAGGGGCTCAGGGACGCGAGATCTAGCGCCTCCAGGCGCAGCTCCAGCGTGCTGTCGCGGTGGCGCGAGAAGGGCGTGGTGCTGGCGCCGCTGTCGAAGCGGCTGCCGTCGAGCACGAAGGCCAGGCGCGGCTGCACCTGCGTCTCCACGTCCGCGGGCAGGCTGGAGATGAAGGGCAGCTCCAGCTGCAACTCGCTCAGCTCGTGGCGCACGCCGCGCGTCTCGTCCTGGTAGAGCAGCTCGCCGCGCTCCAGGCGCAGGTTGTGCAGCGCGAAGCGCGGCGGTGGCGTGTCGCCACTGGGTTCGGCCTGGGGTTGAGCGCTCAACCGCTGCAACATGTCGTCGAGGTCGGTGCCGCCGTCTGCACGGCGCGTGATGCGCAGCCGTGGCGCGGTGACCTCGATAGCGCTGAGCACCGGGGCGCGCCACCACAGCGAGCTGGCCTCCAGGTTGAGCAGCAAACGCTCGATCTGCGCCTGCGGTGCCGGCGCGGCGGCGCCCTCGGCCTGCGGCGCGGCGGTGCCGGCCAGCGTGATGCCCTCGACGGTAAGCCGCAGGTTCCAGGGCGTGAACCGGATGCCGTCCACGCGCAGCTCGCGGCCCAGCAGCTCGCTGCCGCGCTGCTGCAGTTGCCACTTCAACAGTGGCGGCAGCGCCAGCGCGCCCAGCAGCCACAGCACTCCCAATGCGATTACCAGCGCGGCGAGCCATCGCGCCGCACGCTTGCCCTTGAACATCCGTGTTTTGCTGATCAGTGCGGGCGGCCTGCGCACAATGCGCGCCACCCGGGGTGAGGGAACAACCAATGAACGAGATTGTGATGCGGCTGGGCCTGGAGGCCTGGAAGCCGGCGCTGGGCACGCTGCTGCTGCCGCCCGTGCCGGCGCTGTTGCTGGTGCTGTTGGGCTTCAGGCTGCGCCGGCACTGGCTGGGCACGCTGCTGATGGGCGTGGCGGTGCTGGCGCTGTGGCTGGGGGCGTGCGCGGGGGCGGCGGAATGGGCCCGGCACCGGCTGCTGGCGCCCCCGCCGGCCGTGAGCCCGGCTGCGCTGAAGGCGCTGCGGCCGGCACAGGCCGCCATCGTCGTGCTCGGCGGCGGCAGCGAGAACCAGGCGCCGGAATACGGCACGTCCAGCTTGAGTCCGTGGTCGCTGGAGCGGCTGCGCTACGGCATCTGGCTGTCGCGCGGCAGCGGCCTGGGGCTGGGTTTCAGCGGCGGCGTGGGCCACGCGGGCCTGCCCGGAGAGGCCGAGGCCACGGTGGCGGCCCGCATTGCGCGCGACGAGTTCCACCATCCGCTGCGTTGGGTGGAGAACGGCTCGCGCGACACGCGCGAGAACGCCGCGCGCACGCTCGCGCTGTTGCGGACGCAGGGCATCACCGACATCGTGTTGGTGACCCAGGACTGGCACATGCCGCGCGCGCAGCGCGCCTTCGAGCAGGCCGCCGCGGCGGCCGGCATGGCCTTGCGCGTGACGCCGGCGCCGGTCGGCTTGGCGCCGCGCATCGAGCATCCGCTGCTGCGCTGGCTGCCCAGCAGTGAGGGCTTCACGCTGATGCGCCAGGTGCTGCGCGAGCGCATCGGCCTGCTCATGGGCGCCTGAGGCGGCCCCAAAAAAGCGAACCCCTCCGCGCCAGGGCGCGGAGGGGACGGGCGATTGCCATCGCCGTTGGGGCTCCGGAGGTAGGCGGTCCGGGGCTCCTGTTGCGCAGAAGACTGCGCCACTTGCATGAACCTGCCGCAGCAGGCGAGGCAAAGTTAACGCAGGGCCGGGGCCGCTACAAGTTTGGCGACGGCTGCGGCAGGGACATCACGCGCCGGGGCCGCGAGACATGAGACGCTCAAAAAGTGCGTCCATTCGAGACTGCACCGCGGGCTCCATGGTGATGGTGCGGCCCCACTCGCGCTGGGTCTCGCCGGGCCACTTGTTGGTCGCATCCAGCCCCATCTTGCCGCCCAGGCCACTCACGGGCGAGGCGAAGTCCAGGTAGTCGATTGGCGTGTCCGATACCAGCGTCGCGTCGCGCACCGGGTCCATGCGCGTGGTGATGGCCCAGATCACGTCGCGCCAGTCGCGGATGTTCACGTCCTCGTCCGTGACCACGATGAACTTGGTGTACATGAACTGGCGCAGGAAGCTCCACAGCCCGAACATGAGCCGCTTGGCGTGGCCCGGGTAGGCCTTGCGGATCGAGATGACCGCCAGGCGGTAGCTGCAGCCTTCGGGCGGCAGGTAGAAGTCCACGATCTCCGGGAACTGCTTCTGCAAGATGGGCACGAACACCTCGTTCAGCGCCACACCGAGCACCGCGGGCTCGTCGGGCGGCTTGCCGGTGTAGGTGGAGTGGTAGACCGGGTCGGGCCGCTGCGTGAGCCGGTCCACGCGGAACACGGGGAACCAGTCCTGCTCGTTGTAATAGCCGGTGTGGTCGCCGAAAGGGCCTTCGAGCGCATGCAGGTAGCCACCGCGCTCCTTGAGCGGCACGCCGTCCTCGCTCACGCCCTCGTAGCCCGGCTCGGCCGTGGGGATGTGGCCTTCCAGCACGATCTCGGCGCTGGCCGGCGCCTGCAGCTTCAAGGCGCCCTCGCCCACCGAGGTGTCCGCCAGTTCCGTCCGGCTGCCGCGCAGCAGGCCGGCGAACTGGTACTCCGACAGCGTGTCCGGCACCGGCGTGACCGCGCCCAGCAGCGTGGCCGGGTCAGCGCCCAGCGCCACCGCGATCGGGAACGGTTGCCCCGGGTTGGCGCGGGCGAACTCGCGGAAGTCCAACGCGCCGCCGCGGTGTGCCAGCCAGCGCATGATCAGCTCGCGCCGCCCGATGAGCTGCTGGCGGTAGATCCCCAGGTTCTGGCGCGTGCGCGGCTGCGCTACCGATTGCGGTCCGCGCGTGATCACCAGACCCCAGGTCAGCAGCGGGCCGGCGTCGCCGGGCCAGCACAGCTGGATCGGCAGCCGGTGCAGGTCCACCTCGTCGCCCTGCAGCACCTGCGCCTGGCACGCGGGCGAAGACACGCGTGCGGGCTTCATGTCCCACAGCGCCTTGGCCATGTGCAGTAGCCGCCCGGCGTCCTTGAGCCCGCGCGGGGGTTCGGGCTCCTTGAGACTAGCCAGCAACCGGCCGATCTCGCGCAGCTCGGAGGTGTCCTGTGCCCCCATGCCCAGCGCCACGCGGCGCGGCGTGCCGAAGAGATTCGCCAGCACCGGCATATCGTGGCCAGTGGCTTTCTCGAACCACAGCGCCGGACCACCGGCCTGCAGCACGCGGTCGCTCAGCGCCGTCATTTCCAGCCGGGGGGACACCGGTTCTCTCACGCGACGCAGCTCGCCCAAGCGTTCAAGTTGCACGACGAAGTCCCGCAAGTCGCGGTATTTCATTACCTATAGCTATTAAAGAGTGGTTTGATATTCTTGACCGGTTATTTGAACCGTTCCTAGAATGAGTCCACCTGGCGGAGACCAGGGTTGTCCCGATCCCCTATTCAGGGGGAACGCTGCCTTGCAGCCCGTGGCGTCCATGGTGCTACGGAGAAGGGCCCGACCGGTGCGGGGGCCTGCTGCCGAACCATTATCGCCGCCGCCCCCGTGGCGTCCGGGACGCCCCACGCTGGGCGCTCGGACGACGCGCCGGTTGGACGAAAGGAGAGCAATGACAGCGCTTGTCATGTTGCGCGCTCTGCGCGCCTCGGTCGCCGTCTTCCTGCGCGACGTCTTTTCCGGGCTGCTTCAAGTCAGCCACAACACCCTGGCCTTGCTGGGCCTTACGGTCGTGGCGGTGCTGGCCTTCGCCGGCAGCCACGCCGACCTGCGCCACGAGGTCGAACGCGCAGCCCTGGGCTGGCTGCAATCCCGCCACGAGGCCCGCGCCGAGCGCGAAGGAGACCTGCTGGTGACGCTGTCCGATCCGCAGGGCGTGGCCCGCGCCACGGCGACCGACCCGAAGGAGCTCGACCGCCAGCAGGCGGCCGTGGCCAAGTGGCTGTCGCGCCGCTACCGGGTGGCGCCCGAGCCGATCAGCCGCCTGGTGCAGGAAGCGTGGCAGGTGGGGCAGAAGGCCGGGCTGGAGCCCACGCTGATCCTGGCGATCATGGCCGTGGAGTCCAGCTTCAATCCCTTCGCCCAGAGCGCCGTGGGCGCGCAGGGGCTGATGCAGGTGATGACGCGGGTACACGACGACAAATACGAGCGCTTCGGCGGCACGCTGGCTGCCTTCGACCCGGTCACGAACCTGCGCGTGGGCGTGCAGGTGCTCAAGGAATGCATCGCCCGCGCCGGCGGCGGTCTGGAAGCCGGGCTGCGCCACTACGTCGGCGCGGCCAATCTTCCCGAAGACGGTGGCTACGTGAGCAAAGTGCTGACGGAGCAGCGCTATCTGCGCCAGGTGGCCAGTGGCCGCGGCGTGCCGGTCAACGCTCCGACGCCGGCCGTGCGTCCTGCACCCACCAACGTCAACGCGGCCGAGCAGACCGCCGCTGCGGCGAGCGACCAAGTAATCGCGCTGCGCTGAAGCGCGCGCCGCGAGCGCCCCATTTCGACGGCCCTTCGGGGCCGTCCTCGCAATCGGCGTCACGCCTGCGCTTGGTCTCCGCACAAGGGCTTCAGGCTGCTGCCCAGGCAGTTGTGCGGCGAGCTGAAGCGCAATGAACCCTTCCTGCTTCCAACCCGCTGCACCTGCGGCGCTTTTTTGCCTCCCGAAAGCAAAAAGCCCTTGACGAGATCACTCGTCAAGGGCTTGCATTGGTAGGCGCGATTGGACTCGAACCAACGACCCCCACCATGTCAAGGTGGTGCTCTAACCAGCTGAGCTACGCGCCTGTCGTTCGCTGAAGCCGCTATTCTATACGCACTTTTGTCAGCTGCGCAAGCAGCTCTGGCGAAAAATTTGAAGAATTTGCTTCAACCTGCTTTCTGAGTTCCACCGAGGACGGGAGCGGGCGCGGTTCGATGACTTGATGCCCCGCTCCGCACCCGCCCTCAACGCTTGCGCTCAGCGCCGCGCTGCGCGCCGCACACCGCCGATGCGCTGCACTTGGCGCAGCACCTGCGCCAACCGCGCCGCGTCGTTGACTTCGACGGTGATGTTCATGCGCGTGCTGCCACCGTGCACGTCGCGCACCGACTGCATCTGCATATCTGTGACCTTCATCTTCTCCTTGGCGAAGAGCTCGGAGATGTCGCGCAGCAGCCCGGGGCGGTCGGCAGCTTCCACGGTCACACCCACCGGGTACAGCGCAGTCTGGTTGCCGTGCGGCTTGCCCCACGCTACGGCAATGACGCGCTCGGGCGCCTGCTGTGCGGCATGGCGGAAGTTCACGCAGTCGGCCCGGTGCACCGCTACGCCCTTGCCTCGGGTGACGAAGCCGGCGATGGCATCCGGCGGCGCGGGGCGGCAGCAGCGCGCAAGGTTCGTGAGCAGCGATTCCACGCCCACCACCAGCACGCCGCCGCGCGGCCCGCCGGCGGGTGCGGTGGCGCGCTTGGTAACCAGCTCCTCCACTGGCGGCGCCGGCTCGGCCGGGCGCAGCAGCTGCTCGATGTTGCGCAGCGAGTACTCGTCCTTGCCCACCACCTCGAAGAGTGCATCGGCACTCTTGAAGCCCAGCCGCGAGGCCAGGTCTTCGAGCTTGAGCGCCGTGCGGCCCTCACGCTGCAGCAGCTTCTCCACCGCTTCGCGCCCGCGCGCGATGGTGTCGCGCTGCGCCAGCGCGTTGAACCAGGCGCGCACCTTGGAGCGCGCCCGCGGGCTGGCGAGATAGCACAGCTCCGGATTGAGCCAGTCCAGCGATGGGCCGCCTTCCTTGGTCGCGCTAACCTCCACCGTCTGCCCGCTGCGCAGCGGCGTGTTCAGCGGTATCAGCGCCCCATCCACGCGCGCGCCGCGGCAGCGATGGCCGAGGTCGGTATGCACCGCGTAGGCGAAATCCACCGGCGTGGCACCGGCGGGCAGCTCCACCACGGTGGCCTGCGGCGTGAAGACATAGATGCGGTCATCGAAGGCGCCGGGCTCGCCGGACTGAACGAAGTCGCGCTCCCAGGCCAGCAGCTGGCGCAGCACGGCCTTGCGCGCCTCGGCCACGCGCTCCTCGAACTCGCCCGCGGCGCTGACGCCGGCGTAGCCGCGCGCGCCCGCCTCCTTGTAGGCCCAATGCGCCGCGACGCCGTACTCGGCATGCTCGTGCATGGCGCGGGTGCGGATCTGCACTTCCACCGGCCGGTCCTCGTCATCGAGCACCACCGTGTGCAGCGACTGGTAGCCGTTGGGTTTTGGTTTGGCGATGTAGTCGTCGAACTCGCCTTCCAGCGGCCGATAGCGCTCATGCACGCGCGCCAGCGCCGCATAGCACTGCGGCACGTCGTCCACCACCACGCGCAGCGCGCGCAGGTCCAGCACGCGCTCGAAGCCCAACCGCTTGCCCTGCATCTTTTTATAGATGCTGTAGATGTGCTTGGGCCGCCCCTGCACAGTGGCGTGGATGCCGACCTCGGCCAGCTCCTGCGCCAGCTCGGCACGGAAGCGTTCCACACCCTGCTCGCGCTCGCTGCGCTTCTCGTGCAGCAGCGTGGCGATGCGCTTGTACTCGGCCGGCTGCAGGAAGCGGAAGGCCAGGTCCTCCAGTTCCCACTTGATCTGCCAGATGCCCAGCCGATTGGCCAGCGGCGCGAACACCTGCTGCGACTCCAGCGCCAGGTCGTGCGGACATGACAGCTTGCTCGCGGCGTACCAGCGCAGCGTCTGCAGCCGCGAGGCCAGGCGCAGCAGCACCACGCGCAGGTCGCGCGAGAAGGCCAGCAGCATCTTGCGCACGCGCTCGGTCTGCAGCGCGCGCGCGGGCTCCTCTACGCGCGCCTGGCGCGCTGCGCGCTGGATCTGCACCAGCTGCCGCGCGTGGCTCACCAGCCCAGCATAGGACGCACCGAAGGCCTTCTCCAGCACCTCCTCGGGCTTCTGCAGGTAGTCGCTGGCATAGACCAGGTAGACCGCCGCCTGCATTGCGGGTGCCGCGCCGATGCTGCGCAGCACCGCGCACACGCCGTCCGCGTGCGCAAGCACGTCCTCGCCGGTGTCCAGATGGCGCTGCCACAGCAGCGGCTCGGCAAAGGCCCGCGCGCGCTGCAGCGCCAACAGCCCGGCATCCTCGGCCGACAACGTCCCTTCGGCGGAAGCCGGCAAGTCCGGCAGCTCCGCCAGCTCAACGATGGTCGCCGGCCGCGCCGTAACCCATTCGGACTGCAGGCTTCTCATGGGGACAACAGGAAATCGCGTACGACTTCCACCTGATCGGGCTGCACCAGCATCGGGGCGTGGCCCACGCCCTCGAACTCGACCAGCTTCGCGCGCGGGCCGCGCTGCGTCATCGCCTGCGCAGCGGCATGCGACAGCAGGTCCGACTCCGCGCCGCGCAGCAGCAGCACCTGGCAGCGCAGCGCTTCATAGGCATGCCACAGCGCCGCATTGCCGGCCGCGACCGAATCCGGCGTGACTGCCTTGAACACCTCGGCGATGCTCAGGTCGTAGTGCAGCGTGAAGCCCGAGCCCTCGACCTTGAGCTGCGGCCGGCACAGCGCCAGCCACTGCTCGGCCGTGTGCGGACCGAAGCTCTCGGAGACGGTGTGCAGGAAATCCGCCGCCTCCTGCTCGGTATCCCAATGGCGTTTCTCGCCCACGTAGTCGCCGATACGCCGCAGACCCTCGAACTCCAGGGACGGGCCGACGTCGTTGAGCACCATGCGCCGCAGCGGCGCGTTGGCCAGCGAACCCAGCCCCATGCCGATGAGCCCGCCCATGGACGTGCCCACCCAGTCGATCTCGCGCGCATCTAGCCGCGCCAGCAGGTTGACCATGTCCGAGACGTAGAAGGGCACGCTGTAGCCGGCCGGGTCGCGTAGCCAGTCGGAGTGGCCGCGTCCGAGCACGTCCGGGCACACCACGCGGTATTCATGGCACAGGGCACGCGCGAGGGTGTCGAAGTCGCGCCCCTGGCGCGTGAGGCCATGCACGCACACCAGCACGCGCTCGTTGGTCGGGTCGCCCCACTCCCAGCACGCCATGCGGTACAGCGCGCCGGGGCGCAGGCATGGCACGTGAATCAGCCGCGGCGAATCGTTCATGATGGCTCCCGTTTGTCTTTGAACCATCGTATCAACCCAAGGAGGCTATTCATGCTCAAGGCAAAGACCGCCCTCGTCACCGGATCCACCAGCGGCATCGGACTGGGCATCGCCAAGTGCCTGGCGCAGCAGGGCGCCAACATCATGCTCAACGGCTTCGGCGACAGCGAGGCGGCGCTGGCCGAGGTGCGCACCCTGGGCACCCGGGTGTCGTACCACGGCGCCGACATGAGCAAGCCTGCGGAGATCGAGGCGATGGTAAGGGCGGCTGAGGCCGAGTTCGGCGCAGTGGACATCCTGGTTAACAACGCCGGCATCCAGCATGTGGCGGCGGTGGAGGATTTCCCAACGGAGAAGTGGGACGCCATCCTGGCCATCAACCTGAGCTCGGCCTTCCACACCACGCGGCTGGCGCTGCCGGGCATGAAGCAGCGCGGCTGGGGCCGCATCATCAACCTCGCCTCCGTGCACGGCCTGGTGGCCTCGGCGCAGAAGTCGGCCTACGTGGCGGCCAAGCACGGGCTGGTGGGCTTCACCAAGTCCGTGGCGCTGGAGACGGCCACCACGCCCGTGACCGTCAACGCCATTTGCCCGGGTTGGGTGCTGACGCCACTGGTGGAAAAGCAGGTGCAGGCCCGCGCACAGGCCGACGGCGTGGACTTCGAGGAGGCCAAGCGTCGCCTGCTGGGCGACAAGCAGCCCTCCATGCAGTTCACCACCGCCGAGCAACTCGGCGAGCTGGCGGTGTTCCTGTGCTCGCGCGCGGCCGACAACATCCGCGGCGTGGCCTTCAATGTCGACGGCGGCTGGGCCGCTCAATAAATGAAGCCGGCGCGCGACGCGCCGGCTCCAAGGCGTCCGGTCCGCCCTTAATCACTCACTCCATCTGGATCGAGCCGGTGACCATGGCGTTGACCTGTCCGCGCCCCGGCTCCACCGGCAGCGCCTCGTCGGCCGCCGACGCGGCCATGGCCTTGGCGCGCAACACCGGCACCGGCGGCATCGGCGCATCGGTGTTGAGCTGCGCCTCGCGCAGGCTCCAGCGGTTGAAGCCGAACTGGCGCGTGACCTCATCGGCGCGCTTCTTGTAGCGCTCGATCGCGCGCGCGCCGACCTCGGACTCAACCTGCTCCCGCGCCTCGCGCGAGAGCGAATAGCCCACTCGCGCGATGCTCATTGTGCTGATGCGCGGCGCCAGTTGCGCGATGACCGTCATGTCGCGGCCCTCCACGGTCAGCTCCGTGCTGCCCTGCCAGCCGCTGATGCCGCCCTTGGGGTTGTAGCGCGGGTAAACCGACAGGTTGCCCGCGCGCACCTCGACCTGCCCGGGCTTGGCCACCTTGCGCGCTTCGGCCAACGCGGCGTCCAGCGCTTGGCGCAGCGCCGACTGCACCACCGAAGCGTCGCTGCCCTCGCGCGTGGTGCTGAAGCTCAGCGTCAGCCAGTCGTTGGGCACGTCCATGCTGGCGGTGGCGCTGAGCGTGAGCACGCGCTGCGGCGCCGGCAGCAGCGGCTGCGACTGCGACTGCGCCAGCGCTGGGCTCAAGGCCACAAGGCACAGCCAGGAGGCGAGGACAAAATCTCTCATCATGTGGGAACACTCCAAGAAAGGGGGTAGAAAATCGCATCGCAGGATGGCGGCACGACACTCTGTAACGCTTCTGGGGCCGTTCCGGAGGCCGAAAGAGTTGTAACAGAGGTGCGAAACGCGCCGAAACCCCAGCGTCAACTTGTTCACAATGCCGCCGTTACAAATAGGGAGTCCGTTATGAACACCCCTGCAAACCCTCGTCCGGACCGTGTCGTCGTTGTCGATGACGACGCCCGCATCCGCGATCTACTGCGCCGCTATCTGACGCAGGAAGGTTTTGAGGTTCTGCTGGCCGAAGACGCCAAAGCGCTCAACCGCGTGCTCACACGCGAAACCATCGACCTCATCGTGCTGGACCTGATGCTGCCCGGTGAGGACGGCTTGTCGATCTGCCGGCGCCTGCGCGCCGCCAACGATTCCACGCCCATCATCATGCTCACCGCCAAGGTGGAGGACGTGGACCGCATCGTCGGCCTGGAAGTCGGCGCCGACGACTACCTTCCTAAACCCTTCAACCCGCGCGAGCTGCTCGCGCGCATCCATGCTGTGCTGCGCCGGCGCCCCGCCCTGGAAGCGCCGGGTGCGCCGTCCAAGGAGCCGCAGGTCGTGAACTTCGGTCCCTTCGAGTTCGACCTCTCGCTGCGCCGCCTCACCAAGGACGGCGAGCAGATGGCGCTGACCACGGGCGAGTTCTCGATGCTCAAGGCGCTGGTGCGACATCCGCGCCAGCCGCTGTCGCGCGACAAGCTGGCGCAGCTGGCGCGGGGCCGCGAGTTTGAGCCCTTCGACCGGAGCCTGGACGTGCAGATCTCGCGCCTGCGCAAGATGATCGAACCCGACCCGGCGCAGCCGCGCTACATCCAGACGGTCTGGGGTGTGGGCTATGTCTTCGTCCCCGATGGCGCAAGCTGACATCGGTCCATCCACGCCCGAGGCCGAGGGCACGACGCGGCAGCCCCCGGCCCCGTCCTCCAAGCAAGACAGCCTGCGCCGCCGCCTGCGCCGGCTGCTGCCGCGAACCACCACTCGGCGCCAGCGCCAGTCCCTGGCGCTGAGCCTGTTCTGGCGCACCTTCTTCCTGTTGGCACTGCTGCTGGGTGGCGGCATCTTCGCCTGGGTGCAGACGCTGCGCGCGCTGGAACTGGAGCCGCGCGCGGTGCAGTCGGCGCAGCAGATCGCCAGCCTCGTCAACCTCTCGCGCGCGGCGCTGCGCTACTCCGACAGTATCCACCGCGTCGCCGTTGTCAAGACGATGAGCGAGGAGGAGGCGGTCAAGGTCCTGCCGCGCGAGCCCGGCCACCGCTGGGAACCCTTCGAAACCGACCGCTTCACGCGCCGCATCGGACGCGAGCTGCGTGCGCGGCTGGACGAGGACACCATCCTTGCCCGCAGCGTCAACGGCGTGGACGGCCTCTGGGTGGGCTTCACCATCGAGAAGGACGCCTACTGGCTGCAGGCCGAGGCCACGCGCGTGTACCCGCTCACCGGCGGCACCTGGTTCGTCTGGGTGGGCATCGCGTTCATCGCCACGCTGCTGGGCTCGGCCGCCATCGCCCGGCTGATCAACCAGCCGCTGCGCGACCTGTCCTTCGCCGCCAGCCGCATCCGCGAGGGCGAGTACGAGTCGCAGCTCGACGAGAACACGCTCACCAGCGAGATCCGCGAGGTGAACATGGGCTTCAACCGCATGGCGCGCGAGCTCGCCAAGGTCGAGGAAGACCGCGCCGTGATGCTCGCCGGCATCTCGCACGACCTGCGCACCCCGCTAGCGCGGTTGCGGCTGGAGGCCGAGATGAGCGTGCAGGACGAGGAAGCGCGCCGCAACATGGCCATGGACATCGACCAGCTCGACGCGATCATCGACAAGTTCATGGACTACGCCCGCCCGGGCGACGCGCCGCTGGTGCCAGTGAACCTGTCGGCGCTGATCGAGCGCGAGGCATCCGCCTTCCGCGACCCCACACAGATCCGCATCAGCGCCCGCGTGGCGATCGACCTGATGGTGCTGGCCGACGACACCGAGCTCGGCCGCGTCTTCGCCAACCTGTTCGAGAACGCGCGCCGCTACGGCCGCAGCGAGGGCGGCGGCCCCGCGCTGGTGATGGTGAGCTACACGCGCAGCGGCCCCTGGGTGATCGTCAGCGTGCGCGACCACGGCCCCGGCGTGCCGCCGGCACGCCTGGCCCAGCTCACCACCCCCTTCTACCGCGGCGACACCGCCCGCACCGCCGCCACCGGTGCCGGCCTGGGCCTGGCGATCGTCGATAAATCGCTGCAGCGCATGGGCGGCCGGCTGGAGTTGGCGAATGCGCCCGAAGGCGGGCTCATCGCGCATGTGCGGCTGAAGCGGGCGCCGTGAGCCCGCACCTGGCGCGCCGGCCCGCGGCTCACGCCGCCCGGCGCCAGGCCTTGCACAGCAGGCACACCGCCCGCGCCTCGATCGCCCGCTTCTCCCCTACCGGTCCCAGCTTCTCCGCCGTCTTGGCCTTGATGTTGACGCGCGCCGGCTCGATCCCGAGCACCTGCGCGATGCGCTCGCGCATGGACTGGATGTGCGGCGCGAGCTTCGGCGCCTGGGCCACGATGGTCGAGTCCACGTTCACGATCTCCCAGCCCTCGGCCCGCACCCGGCGCGCGGCCTCGGCCAGCAGCACGGCGGAATCGGCGCCCTTGAAGGCGGCATCGGTGTCCGGGAAGTGGCGCCCGATGTCGCCCAGCCCCGCCGCGCCCAGCAGCGCGTCGGTGAGCGCGTGCAGCAGCGCATCCGCGTCCGAATGGCCCAGCAGCCCGTGCGTGTGCGGCACGGTGATGCCGCCCAGCACCAGCGGACGGCCCTCCACCAACTGGTGCACATCCCAGCCCTCGCCAATGCGCAGCGCCGGGATCACCGCACGCCTCCGTTCGGCTCGGCGGCGGCAGGCGCCAGGGAAACATTGGATGCGGGCGTCATGGTCTGCAGCAGTCTTTCCGCCAGCCCGAAGTCGGCCGGCCAGGTGAGTTTGAAATTCTCCAGCGCCCCCGGCACCAGCCGCGGGCGCAGGCCCAGCGCCTCGATCGCGCTGGCCTCGTCGGTGACGGCATCGCCCGCCTCGGCCAGCGCGCGGCGCAGCAGCCCGATGCGGAACATCTGCGGTGTCTGCGCCGCCCATTTCGCTTGCCGGTCGATGGTGGCGGCGACACGCCCGTCCTCTTCCTGCTTGAGCGTGTCGGCCACCGGCAGCGCCAGCAGCCCACCCACCTCGTCCTGCTCACAGGACTCGATCAGGTTCACCACCCACTCCGGCCGCACCAGGCAGCGCGCCGCGTCGTGCACCAGCACCCAGTCGTCGGACGCGGCGCCGCGCGCAACCAGTTCTTCCAGCCCGGCCGCCACGGTCGCGGCGCGGGTGGCGCCGCCGCGGCGGGCAGTCCAGATGTGCCTATCGCCGCGCCAGCCCGGCACGGCAGCATCGAAGTGGTCGTCGTCGGGCGCCAGCACCACCAGCGTGGCTGTCAGGCGCGGCACGCGCGAGAGCGCGTGCAGGGTGTGAGACACCAGCGTGCGGCCGGCGATGGAAACGTACTGCTTGGGACGGTCGGCGCCGGAGCGGCTGCCGGTGCCGGCGCAGGGCACGAGCGCATAGCAGCGCGGCGCTGGCCCATGAACGAGGGAGGTCATCGGGTGCGGATTCTAGAATTTGCCCCCCGCCCGCCCGGGCGCGTCCCCTGCTGCAAGCCCCCTCACGATGCAACTGCCCGCCATCGCCCCCGGCAAACGATTCACGCTGCCGCACCCGCCGGGTTCGGCCGACGCGCTGCTGCTGGCACGCCACGCACGCCGGCTCGCCAACGCGAAGCAGCTCCTGGGCATCGTGACCGCCGACCCCGCCGACGCGCCGCGCCTGGCCGACGAACTGGTGTTCTTCGAGCCGGGACTGCGCGTCGCCGTGTTTCCGGACTGGGAAACGCTGCCCTACGACAGCTTCAGCCCGCACCAGGACCTGATCTCCGAGCGTCTGGCCACGCTCTGGCGCATCCTGCAGAAGGACGTGGACGTGGTGCTGCTGCCCGCCACCACCGCGCTGGCCCGCCTCGCGCCGCCCTCCTTCCTGGCCGCCTACACCTTCCACTTCAAGCAGAAGCAGAAGCTCGACGAGGCCTCCCTCAAGGCGCAACTCACGCTGGCGGGCTACCAGCACGTCAGCCAGGTGGTGTCACCGGGCGAGTACGCCGTGCGCGGCGGCCTCATCGACCTCTTCCCCATGGGCTCGGCCGTGCCCTACCGCGTGGACCTGTTCGGCGACGAGGTGGACTCCATCCGCACCTTCGACCCCGACAGCCAGCGCAGCCTCTACCCCGTGCCGGAAGTGCGGCTGCTGCCCGGGCGCGAGTTCCCGATGGACGAGGCCGCGCGCACCGCCTTCCGCGCCCGCTGGCGCGAGCGGCTGGAAGGCGACCCCACGCGCTCGCGCATCTACAAGGACATCGCCGCCGGCGTCGCCAGTGCCGGCATCGAGTACTGGCTGCCGCTGTTCTTCGACCAGGTCGCCGACATCTTCGAGTACCTGGGCGCCCAGGCCGCGCTGGTGCTGCACGGCGAGGTCGATGCCGCGCTGCAGCGCTTCTGGACCGACACCCGCGAGCGCCACCGCTTCCTGCAGCACGACGCCGAGCGCCCGCTGCTGCCGCCCGAAACCCTCTTCCTGCGCGTCGAAGATTTTTATGGCCGCGCCAACACGCACGCCACGCTGGCGCTGCGCGGCACGGAGGAAACCGACTGGGCCCGCCCGGCTCCCGACGTTAGCGTGGACCGCGGCGCGACGGAGCCGCTGGCGCGGCTCGAAGCCCACCTGCGCGAAACCGGCGCGCGCGTGCTGCTGGTGGCCGAGAGCGAGGGCCGGCGCGAAAGCCTGCTGGACCTGCTGCGCGACCACCGCATCGACGTGCCCAGCGTCGCCACGCTGGCCGAGTTCGAGGCCGGCGACGAAAAAGTCGCCATCACCGCCGCGCCGCTGGCCGCCGGCTTCTTCTGGCACGAGCCGGCCGAGGGGCGGCAGCTGGAGTTCCTGACCGAGACCGAGCTCTTCGCCGCCGCGGGCGGCGGGGCACGGCGCCGGCGCAAGCAGGAGCAGGTCAGCAACGTCGATACCCTCATCAAGGACCTCTCCGAGCTCAAGGTCGGCGATCCGGTGGTGCATATGAGCCACGGCATCGGGCGCTACCAGGGGCTGCTGAACATCGACCTGGGCGACGGCCCCTCGGAGTTCCTGCACCTGGAGTACGCGGACAAGGCCACGCTGTACGTGCCGGTGTCGCAGTTGCAGCTGATCAGCCGCTACACCGGCGTGAGCCCGGACGAGGCGCCGCTGCACAAGCTGGGATCGAACCAGTGGGACAAGGCCAAGCGCAAGGCCGCCGAGCAGGTGCGCGACACCGCTGCCGAGCTGCTCAACCTCTACGCCCGCCGCGCCGCGCGCGAGGGCCACGCCTTCCGCTTTTCGCCGCACGACTACGAGGCCTTCGCCGCCAGCTTCGGCTTCGAGGAGACGCCGGACCAGCGCGCCGCCATCCATGCGGTGATCCAGGACCTGATCTCGCCGAAGCCGATGGACCGCCTGGTGTGCGGCGACGTGGGCTTCGGCAAGACCGAAGTGGCGCTGCGCGCCGCCTTCGTGGCCGTCACCGGCGGCAAGCAGGTCGCGCTGCTGGCGCCCACCACGCTGCTGGCCGAACAGCACTACCAGAACATCAGCGACCGCTTCGGCAAGTGGCCGGTGCGCGTGGCGGAGATGAGCCGCTTCCGCTCCGCCAAGGAGATCAAGGCGGCGATGGCGGGCCTGGCCGACGGCACCATCGACATCGTCATCGGCACCCACAAGCTGCTGAGCGCCGATGTGAAGTTCAAGCGCCTGGGCTTGTTGATCATCGACGAGGAGCACCGCTTCGGCGTGCGCCACAAGGAGGCGATGAAGGCCATGCGCGCCGAGGTGGACGTGCTCACGCTCACCGCCACACCGATCCCGCGCACGCTGGGCATGGCGCTGGAGGGATTGCGTGACCTGTCCGTCATCGCCACGGCGCCGCAGCGGCGGCTCGCGATCAAAACCTTCGTGCGCGGCGAGAGCCAGGGCGTGATCCGCGAGGCGGTGCTGCGCGAGCTCAAGCGCGGCGGGCAGGTGTACTTCCTGCACAACGAGGTCGAAACCATCGAGGCGCGCCGCGCCAAGCTGGCCGAACTGCTGCCCGAGGCGCGCATCGCCGTGGCGCACGGCCAGATGCCCGAGCGCGAGCTGGAGCGCGTGATGCGCGACTTCGTGGCTCAGCGCCACAACCTGCTGCTGTGCTCGACCATCATCGAGACCGGTATCGACGTGCCCAGCGCCAACACCATCGTCATCAGCCGCGCCGACAAGTTCGGCCTGGCGCAACTGCACCAGCTGCGCGGGCGCGTGGGCCGCAGCCACCACCAGGCCTATGCCTACCTACTGGTGCCCGACGTGGAAGGCCTGACCAAGCAGGCCGCGCAGCGCCTGGAGGCGATCCAGGCCATGGAGGAGTTGGGCAGCGGTTTCTACCTCGCCATGCACGACCTGGAGATCCGCGGCGCCGGCGAGGTGCTGGGCGAGAACCAGAGCGGGAACATGCAGGAGGTGGGATTCCAGCTCTACAACGACATGCTGTCCGAGGCGGTGAAGGCGCTGAAGGCCGGGCGCGAGCCGGACCTGCTCAGCCCCTTCGGCGCCACCACCGAGATCAACCTGCACGCTCCCGCGCTGCTGCCGGACAGCTACTGCGGCGACGTGCACACGCGGCTGAACCTTTACAAGCGCCTGGCCACCGCGGAGAAGGCCGAGGCCATCGACACGCTGCTGGAAGAGGTGACGGACCGCTTCGGCAAGCTCCCGCCGCAGGGCCAGACCCTGTTCGACACGCACCGCCTGCGCGTGCTGGCTAAACCCTACGGCGTGCTGAAGATCGACGCCGCGCCGGCGGCGATGGTGATCAGCTTCCGGCCGGATGCGCCCATCGATCCCATGCGGATCATCGAACTGGTGCAGAAGAACCGGCACATCAAGCTGGCGGGCAACGACAAGCTGCGCATCGAGCGCGCCACGCCCGAGCCGCGCGACCGCGCGCAGTTCATCCGCGACGTGCTGCGCTCGCTGGGAACGCCGGTGCGGGCAGAGGCGTGAGCGGGGCAGCCCGGATAATCACGGGTTTTGCCTGACCGACGCTCCGCCTCCATGTCCTCCGCTCCCCTTGCCTTCGCCCCCGGCCTCACTGTCCGCGGCTTCGCGCCGCCGCTGCAGCTGCGCGACTTCGGCCTGATCGCCTTCGACATGGACTCGACGCTGATCAACATCGAGTGCATCGACGAGGTCGCCGACGCCGCCGGGCGCAAGGCCGAGGTGGCGGCCATCACCGAGGCCTCCATGCGTGGCGAGATCACCGACTTCAAGGAAAGCCTGCGCCGCCGCGTCGCCATGCTCCAGGGCGTGCCTGAAGGGTTCCTGCACGAGGTGTTCGAGCAGCGCCTGAAGCCCAACCCCGGCGCCAAGGCGCTCATCGACGCCTGCCGCGCCGCGGGACTGAAGACGCTGCTCGTCTCCGGCGGCTTCACCTTCTTCGCCGAGCGCGTGTGTTCGCTGCTGGGCATCGACGACGCGCGCTCCAACGTGCTGGAGATCGTGGACGGCCACCTCACCGGGCGCCTGGTGGACCAGGACTGGGGCGACATCTGCGACGGCGCCGAGAAGCGCCGCATGCTGCTGGCCACCTGCGAGCGGCTGGGCATCCCGCCCTCGCGCGCCATCGCCATGGGCGACGGTGCCAACGACCTGCCCATGATGGGCGCCGCCGGCCTGTCGGTGGCCTACCACGCCAAGCCCAAGGTGCGCGAGCAGGCCATGGTCTCCATCGAGGAAGGCGGCCTGGACCGTCTGCTGGAGGTGGTGCGGCCCTGAAAACGGCGGCGAAATGATCCGCCCCTGCGATGCGGGACAGGACCGCGCGCCCCGACATGGCGGGTGCGGCTCAACGCATACCCACCTGCGCCACTGAAACCCCCACCAGCGCCACGAACAGCAGCAGCGACACCCCTTTCCAGAACGCCACCGGATGCCGCTCGATCAGCGCCGGCCGGCGCTGGTGCAGGAATTCCGGGCTGGGGTGGTGCAGGTCGTGCACGAATTCGTCCACGTCGCCCTGGCGCTGCGCCGGGTCGGGTTGCACCGCCTTGCGGATCGCCTCATCGATCCATGCCGGCAACTCGGGCCGGATTTCCCGCAGCGGGGCATAGACCAGTTTCTTCTGCGCCGCGCGGTTGCGTGTCTTGGCAACCTCCAGCCCGTAAGGCAATCGCCCGCTCAGCATCTGGTAGGTAAGTACGGCCAGGGAAAACAGGTCCGCGCGCGGCGTGCCCTCTTCCCCCAGGAAATATTCGGGTGCCGTGTATTGGGCGGTACCCGGAACCTCATGGCCGCGGGCCGACGCGCCTCCATCCACGATGCCCGCCACCCGCGCCGCGCCGAAATCGATGATCTTCACCGTGCCCGTGGCGTCGATCAGCACGTTTTCCGGCCTCAAATCCTGGTGCAGCATTTCCAGCCGATGAAAGGCCCGTAGCCCCCGGGCGATTTGCGCCACCAGGGCGCGCACGGTATCCAGCTCCGGCCGCGGGTGGTCGATCATCCACTGCGCCAGCGTGCAGCCCTCCACATATTCCATCGCCACGAACAGGTGCCGGCGTGGACGCGTCATGGCGCAAGGCTTCAATACATGGGCGCTGTGGATGCGGCGGGCGATCCATTCTTCGAGCAGAAAGCGCTCCCTGTAGGCCGGGTCGGACTGCAGGTCGATGGATGGGGTTTTGAGCGCCACCAGCGCCTGGGTTTGCTCGTCCTGCGCCAGGTAGATATGGCTGCGGCTGCTGCCGTGGATTTCGCGCAGGATGCGATAGCCGTCCAGCACCATGCGCGGCTCCATTATCGGCGGGGCTGGCAATTCCACCGCCTGCTGCCGCAGGTCGCCAGCCTGCGGATCGGGCAATTGCTCCACCCGCAGCAGCTGCACCGTCAGATTGTCCGGGCTTCCGCGCCGGTGCGCTTCTTCAGCCATATGCCGGGCTGCCACGTCCAAGCTGGGAGCGGCGGCCACGGCCGCCAGGATGAATTCCGGCGCCACGTGCTCGTAAACGCCATCGGTGGCCAGCAGAAAGGTATCGCCCGGCTCCAGCGAGAAGCTGCGGTAATCCACCTCCAGGTATCCACCGATGCCCAGCGCCCGGCCCAGATAACTCTCCTGGGAAGAAATACGAACCCGGTGGTCCTGCGTCAACTGCTCCAGCGCCTGGGCGTGCATTTTATAAACGCGGCAGTCGCCGACGTGGAACAGGTGTGCCGTGGTGGATTTCAGAACCAGCGCGCTCAGCGTGCAGACATGGCCGCGGTCCTTGTCGTAGCGACCCTGCCCTTGCTGGGTCTGCGCGTAAAGCCAGGAATTGGTGGCGGCCAGCACGCGCTCCACCGAGGTTTTGACGGACCAGGCGTCGGCCGTGCAGTAATAGTCCTCCAGCAGGCTGCGCACCGCCGTCTGGCTGGCCACCTGGCTGAATTCGCTGCTGCTGATGCCGTCGGCAATCGCCACCACCACGCCCTTGCTCGCCCGCTGCGGCTCGCGCGGCAGGCAGGCGCCGTGAAAATCCTGGTTCGTGGGCTTGCGGCCTTTGTCCGAATACTGGCCGATGGCGACCTGGAGTTGTGCTTGCATAAAAAACAGCCTCAACCCGGAGCGGGCTGAGGCTTCATGCGTGGGGTGCGGAATATTTCTTCTGATGAGCGATCAAGCCAGCTTGCGCTTCGGAGCGGTTTTGATGTGGGTGGCGTACAGCGTCAAGCCGGTGAAGGCCAGGCCGCCCACCATGTTGCCCAGCACGGTGGGAATCTCGTTCCAGATCAGATAATCCATGATCGAGAAATTACCACCCAGCAGCAGCCCCGTGGGGAACAGGAACATGTTCACCACCGAATGCTCAAAAGCCATGGCGAAGAACAGCATGATGGGCATCCACATCGCGATGACCTTGCCGCCCACGGTGGTGGAAATCATGGCGCCGACCACGCCGGTGGACACCATCCAGTTGCACAGCATGCCGCGCACGAAAAGCGTCAGCATGCCCCAAAAGCCGTACTGGGCATAACCCAGCGTGCGAGATTCGCCGATCACGCCAATGGTGTGGCCCACCTTGCTGGGCTCAGTCTGGAAACCGTTGGTGAAGACGATGGACATCAGCACCGCCACGGTCAACGCTCCCAGGAAATTCCCCAGGAACACGATGCCCCAGTTCTTGAGCACACCTTTGAGCGTGACCCCCGGCCGCTTGTCGATCAGTGCCAGCGGCGTGAGCACGAACACACCGGTGAGCAGGTCGAAACCCAGCAGGTACAGCATGCAAAAACCCACCGGGAACAGCATGGCGCCGAAAATCGGCGAACCCGTCTGCACCGACACGGTCACGGCAAACACCGCCGCCAGCGCCAGGATGGCGCCGGCCATGTAGGCCCGGATCAGTGCATCACGCGTCGCCATGTGAATCTTGGATTCACCGGCATCGACCATCTTGGTCACGAATTCAGAAGGGACGAGATAAGCCACGGTACTTCCTCAGGTCGTTCAATGATTCTCAAAGTACCGGCTCAGGCGCCGATGCAGACCATGTCGCCCTGCAGGCGCACGGGATAGCTCTTCACAGAGTTTTCGGGCGCCTCCAGGCATTCGCCGGTGGCGAGGTCGAAATGCTGCTTGTAGATGGGCGAGGCCACGACGATGCGCGCCCCCAAGTTGCCCACCAGCCCACGCGATAACACGCTAGCCTGGGAATTGGGATCGAAGTTGTCGATGGCGTAGAGGCGTTGCACGTCGTCCTCGACGCGGAATACGGCCACGTGCCGCTCGCGCACCAGGGCACAGACGCCGGTATTGGGCACGATGTCCTCGACGGCACACACGGGGGTCCAGGTGGTATTTTCCATGTCGTGTTTCCTCAATTATTCGGATTCGTGGCTCAAGCCGTCTCGCTCGCCGCGGCATTTTCGGAGCGGTTGGACAACTGCTCCCATTTCTCCTCCGGGGTGGCCGGGCGGATCTGGCCGCGCTCCTGGATGAAAATCACGTTGCGGTCCCCCTGGTCGCTGTTGACGAACTGGCGGAAACGCTTGCGGGTTTCGGGCGTGGTGACCGCACTCTTCCATTCGCACTGGTAGGTATTCACCACGTGCTGCATGTCGGCTTCCAGTTCCGCGGCAATACCCAGCTTGTCGTGGAGCACGACCTGCTTCAGATAATCCAGCCCGCCTTCGAGGTTGTCACGCCACACGCTGGTGCGCTGCAGCCGGTCCGCGGTGCGCACGTAGAACATCAGGAAACGGTCGATGGTGCGGATCAAATCGGCCTTGGACAAATCGGAGTCCAGCAATTCGGCGTGACGCGGCTTCATGCCACCGTTGCCGCACACATAAAGGTTCCAGCCCTTTTCCGTGGCGATCACGCCCACGTCCTTGCCCTGGGCCTCGGCGCATTCACGCGTGCAGCCCGAAACCCCAAACTTGATCTTGTGCGGCGCACGCAACCCTTTGTACCGATTCTCAAGCTCCACAGCCAGGCCGACGCTGTCGTCCACGCCATAACGGCACCAGGTCGAGCCTACGCAAGATTTCACCGTGCGCAGCGACTTGCCATAGGCATGGCCGGATTCGAAGCCGGCGGCAATCAGTTCTTCCCAGATCAGCGGCAACTGCTCGATGCGGGCACCAAACAGGTCCACGCGCTGGCCGCCGGTGATCTTGGTGTAGAGGCCGTATTTCTTTGCCACCTGTCCCACGGCAATCAGGCCGTCCGGCGTGACTTCGCCGCCAGCCATGCGTGGCACGACGGAATACGTACCGTCCTTCTGGATGTTGCCCAGGAAATAGTCGTTGGAATCCTGAAGGCTGGCGTGCTCCTTCTTCAGCACGAATTCGTTCCAGACCGAGGCGAAAATGCTGCCGGCCACCGGCTTGCAAATGTCGCAACCCAGTCCCTGGCCATGCTTGTCCAGCAGTTCCTCAAAGGTCCTGATCTTGCCGACCTTGATGAGGTGGAACAACTCCTGGCGCGAATAGGCAAAGTGCTCGCACAGGTGGTTGTTCACCGCCATGCCGAGTTTCTTCATCTCGGCTTTCATCACCTGCGTTACCAGCGGCACGCAACCGCCGCAGGTCATGCCAGCCTTGGTGCAGCTTTTCAACTCGCCGATGCTGTTCACGCCCCTGGCCACGGCCTGGCACAGCATGGCCTTGGTCACGCTGTTGCACGAGCAGATCTGCGCGGAATCCGGCAACGCATCCGCGCCCAAGCTGGGTTTGGCTTGACCGTCGGACTGCGGCAGGATCAGGAATTCCGGGTCCTTGGGCAATTCGATGCGGTTGAGCATCATCTGCAGCAGGGTGCCGTATTCGGCGGCATCGCCCACCAGCACCGCACCCAGCAGTTGCTTGCCGTCCTCCGACACGACGATTTTCTTGTAGACCTGCTTGCGCTCGTCGGTGAATTGGTAGGCGCGGCTGTTCTTCGTATTGCCCAGGGCGTCTCCCACGCTGGCGACGTCCACGCCCATGAGTTTCAGCTTGGTGCTCAGATCGGCGCCGTTGAAATCAGCCGCCTCGCCGGCCAGCGTTTTCGCGACCACGCGCGCCATGTCGTAGCCCGGGGCCACCAGGCCGAAGACCTGGCCGTTCCAGGAGGCACATTCGCCGATGGCGAAAACGTCCGCGTCGCTGGTGCGGCACTGGTTGTCGATCACGATGCCGCCGCGCGCACCGATATTCAGCCCGCACTGGCGCGCCAACTCGTCACGCGGACGGATGCCGGCGGAAAACACGATCATGTCGGTTTCCAGGTGCGTGCCGTCGGCAAACACCATGCGGTGCCGGGCGTCTTCGCCGGCGATGATTTCCACCGTGCTTTTCTGGGTGTGCACCTGCACACCCAAATCCTCGATCTTGCTGCGCAGCACGCGTCCGCCGACGTCGTCCACCTGCACCGCCATCAGGCGCGGCGCGAATTCGACCACGTGCGTCTGCAGTTTCATGTCGCGCAGGGCCTTGGCGCATTCCAGGCCCAGCAAACCACCGCCCACCACCACGCCGCTCGCGGAGCGGCGGCCGCATTCGAGCATCGCCTCCAGGTCCTCGATGGTGCGGTAGACGAAGCAATCCTCGCGCTCCTTGCCCGGAATGGGTGGCACGAAGGGATAGGAGCCGGTGGCGATGACGAGTTTGTCGTAGGGCAGCACGTCGCCGCTGGACACTGTCACCGTCTTGTTTTCGCGGTCGATGGCGGTGGCGCGGGCATTGAGCTTGAGCAGCAGGTTGTCGCGGTCGAAGAAGCCGGGGGGCACCAGCGACAAATCCTCCGCGGCCTTGCCGGTGAAGAATTCGGACAGGTGCACGCGGTCATAAGCCGGACGCGGCTCCTCGCACAGCACGGTGATTTCCGCGTGGTGAATGCCGGCGTCGAACAGGCTCTCCAGGAATTTCTGTCCCACCATGCCGTGGCCGATAACGAGGATCTTCATGGGCTTCTCGATGCGAGGGTTTCAAGTGCACCCGCCCGGGGCGGGCACTGCGAAAAGGAAATAAAGCCCCGGGCGCACCCAGTTCCGCAAACAGGCCATGCAGCGGCCTGACAACCCATGCGGCCGGTCATGCAGGGAATTGGGGGGTTCGGGGATTGCAATGCCTCGCGTCGTCGTGACGCTGCGGCAGGCGCACGTCGTTGTGGCCTGGGGACTGGCCGGCTGGAAAATGCCGCGCCCCGGTGCATTGCGTTGAGAGTGCTCAACCTTTCGCAATAGCCATGCCAATAGGATTCAAGGGGGAGAACCCTAGGAAATTGGCCTCAAGTGCACCAATGCTGCCCGCGGCGCACCAATGCGACGCAAGCGGCGCCCGCGCAGTCGGCGGGGCACGCACGAACATGGCGCCGTGCGCTTGGTCGCAACCGAAGACGCCGCACCCGCGCACCGGGCTCTTCTCGAAGAGCGCTGGCCGGCCCTGCTCGGGAGGTTATCGAAGGCGCCGAATCGTGGAATCCGTCACGTTCTGACGGTGAGGGTCTGTATAAAACCGAAAGATTCGTTCCCGAAAAACTTTGTGAGAATCGGGAGCTCGTCCCGTTGGTCCGACCCTTCATTTGCTTGCCGGCAGGTCATGCGCGCAAAGGCTCTTTTCGCATTTCGCAGCGGAGGCCCGTCATTTCCATGAGCCAAAAACATCGGCCCTTCCTTCTGCGGGATCTGCACTTTCCCAAGTACCTGTGGGCCCTCACGGCGGTGTACGGCCTGGCCACCTTCGGGCACTGCGTGCACAACGCCGAGTTCCTGGCCTATTACCCGAACATGCCGGAGGGGATGACGCACGAGGTCGTCTATCTGGCGTGGATGGGACTGAGCGTGGTCGGGCTGGCCGTCGTGCCCTTTTACATGCTGGACCTGGGCGTGATGGCGGCCTTCGTCCTGGCGCTGTACGGCCTGCTGGGGCTGTCGGGCCTGGGGCACTATTCCCTGGGCGCGCTGGAGGAGCACACGCTGGTGGCCAACCTGCTGATCATGTTCCAGGGACTCAGCGGCCTGGCGCTGGCCGTCCGTGCGATGCGAGAAACCATCAAGCAGGCGCACCGGCACGCGCACCGCGGCGCCTACGGCACGCCGGTCGAACACGACCCCCGGCTGTCCAACCGCTGACCGGGGCCCGCGTGGGCCTCAGCGCCGAGCCGCCATCGGCTCGCCCAGCTTGATGAAGTGCAGCGGCTTCCAGCTGGGATTCCATTTCAGCCCGCGCTGCGGGAACAGCATCACCACGGTGGAGCCGAGCAGGAAGCGGCCCATTTCCTGACCCTGCCGGAGCTCGATGGGCTCGCCGTCGCGGTAGCTCCATTCACGCACCTGGTCTGGGCGCGGCGGGTTGACCACGCCGTGCCACACGGTGGCCATGCTGCCCACGATGGTGGCGCCCACCAGCACCAGCACCCACGGGCCGTGCGCGCCCTCGAACACGCACACCACGCGCTCGTTGCGCGCGAACAGCCCGGGCACGCCGCGCGCGGTCACCGGGTTGACGGAGAAGAGGTCGCCGGGCACGTGGACCATGCGCACCAGGCGCCCGTCGCAGGGCATGTGGATGCGGTGATAGTCCTTGGGGCTGAGGTACAGGGTGGCGAAGCTGCCGTTCTCGAAGGTCCGCGCCAGCGCCGCGTCGCCGCCCACCAGGGCCGTGGCGCTGTACTCGTGGCCCTTGGCCTGGAAGATCTGGCCCTGGTTGATGTCGCCGAACTGGCTCACCGCGCCGTCCACCGGGCAAATCAGGTCCGCCACCGCCAGCGGCCGCGCGCCGGGCTTCAGGGGCCGGGTGAAGAACTCGTTGAAGCTGCGGTAGCTGGCGATGTCGGGGTTGACCGCCTCGGACATGTCCACGCCGTAGCGCTTGACGAACCAGCGAATGATCCGCGTGGTCGCCGCTCCGCCCTCCCACGAGGCAACCCGCCCTCCGAACACGGTCATCGCGCGCTTGGGCAGCAGGTACTGAACGAGGACGGAGAGGCGGTCGATCAAGGCAATGGTCCGTTGGCGGGCAAACCGGAAAGTGTAGCGAGGGGTTTCGGCTGGCCTGGGAGCAGGCTTCAGGCCTGCCTCAGCTCGACAGCTGCCCCCACGCCTTGTCCAGCCGCTTCACGCTCACCGGCTGCGGCGTGCGCAGCTCCTGGGCGAAGAAGCTCACGCGCAGTTCCTCCAGCAGCCAACGGTATTCGTCCAGCCGCGCGTCGTGCTGGCCCTTCAGCTCGGCCAAGCGGCGCAGGTAGCGCTGCTCCAGCGGGCGCAGCTCCGACAGGCGCTGCGCGTCGCGCGCGGGATCGGCGCGCCACTTGTCCAGCCGCAGCACCACGGCTTTCAAATAGCGCGGCAGGTGCTGCAGCGCCGTCCAGGGCGTGCGCGCGATGAAGCGTTTATCGACCAGCCGCTGCAGCTGCGCCTGGATGTCGTCCGCCGCTTCCTTGGGCAGGTTGCGCGCGTCCTTGAGTTTGCGCAGGGCGGCGGCGTACTCGGCCAGCACCAGGCCGGCCTGGCGGGCGACTTCCTGAGCGATGAGGTTCAAGCGGCTGCGGCCCTCGTCGATGCGCCGTTTGAAACTCGCTTCGTCGGTGGGCAGCGGCTCGCCCAGGAAGGCACGGTCCAGCGCCACGTCGATGATCTGCGCGCGCAGCTCTTCCTGCGTGCCCAGCGGCATGAACTGGACCGCCATCTTCTGCAGGTCCGGGATGTTCTTCTCCAGGTATTTCAAGGGCTCGCGGATCTGCAGCGCCACCAGCCGGCGCAGCCCGGCGCGGTGCCTGGCCGCCGCGACCTCGGGCTCGTCGAACACCTCGATCTCGACGTGCGCGCCCTTGTCGATCAGCGCCGGGAAGCCCACCAGCGTCTGGCCGCCCTTTTTCAACTCCATCAGCTCGGGCAGCTCGCCGAAGGTCCAGGCGGTGTAGCTCGCGGGCGTGGCCGGCGCGGCCTCGGCCGCCGGTGCCTTGGCGGACTGGCGCTCGACGCGCAGCGCCTGGCCCTGGTTCGCCGCCGGCGCGGGCGCCGGTGCCCCGGCGGCCGGCTCCGACACCTTCTGCACCTTCAGCGCCGCGAGCTTCTGGAAAGCCGAGCGCGCCTGGCCGCCCAGCTCCGCCTTGAGCGTGGGCAAGTGCCGCCCCATGCCGAGCTGGCGCCCGTGCTCGTCCACGACCTTGAAGTTCATGAACAGGTGCGGGCTGAGCATGTCCAGCTTGAAGTCCGCGCGCTGCACGGCCAGCTGGGTGCGCTCGCGCACGAATTTCAGCAGCGCCTCGGTCAGGCCGCCCTGCGCGAAAGGCGTGAGCTCCACGAACTCCGCCGCGGCTTCGGGCAGCGGCACCAGCCGCGCGCGCGGGCGCTGTGGCAGGCTCTTGAGCAGCGCCTGCACCTTGGCCGGCAGCATGCCGGGCACGAGCCACTCGCAACGGTCCTCGCTGACCTGGTTGAGCGCGTAGATGGGCACCGTCACCGTCACGCCGTCGCGCGGGTCGCCGGGCTCGTGCAGGTAGGCCGCGGCGCAGTCGATGCCGCCCAGGCGGATCACCTTCGGGAAGGCTTCGCTGGTGACGCCGGCGGCCTCATGCCGCATCAGCTCTTCCTTGCTGATCTGCAGCAGCTTCGGATCGGCCCGGCCCGCGTGGCGGAACCAGCGCTCGAAGCTGGCGCCGCTGTGCACGTCGGCGGGCAGGTGCCGGTCGTAGAAGGCGTAGATCAGCTCCTCGTCCACCAGCACGTCCTGGCGCCGCGACTTGTGCTCCAGCTCCTGCACCTGGCGCACCATCTTCTGGTTGTGGGCCAGGAACGGGAGCTTCGTGTCCCACTCCCCCGCCACCAGCGCCTGGCGAATAAAAATCTCGCGCGCGCCCATCGGGTCCAGCTTGGCGTAGTTCACGCGCCGGTTGTGGTAGACGACGATGCCGTAGAGCGTGGCGCGCTCCAGCGCCACCACCTCGGCGGCCTTCTTCTCCCAGTGCGGGTCCAGCAGCTGCGTCTTGAGCAGGTGCCCGGCGATGCCCGGAATCCACTGCGGCTCGATGGCGGCAATGCCGCGGCCGAACAGCCGCGTGGTCTCGACCAGCTCCGCCGCGACGATCCAGCGCCCGGGCTTCTTGCTCAGGTGCGCGCCCGGATGGCGCCAGAACTTGATGCCGCGCGCGCCCAGGTACCAGTCGTCCTCGTCGCTCTTGAGGCCGATGTTGCCCAGCAGCCCGGCCAGCATGGACAGGTGCACCTGCTCGTAGGTCGCGGGCCCGTCGTTGAGCCGCCAGCCGTGCTCGGCCACCACCGTGTGCAGCTGCGAGTGGATGTCGCGCCACTCACGCACGCGGCGCGGGCTGATGAAGTTCTCCCGCAGCAGCGCCTCGTGCTTGCGCGCCGAAAGCCGGTGCGCCGTGCCGTCGCCGCCGCGCGAGGTCTCCAGCCACTTCCACAACTTCAGGTAGCCGTTGAACTCGGACTTCTCGTCGTCGAAGGGCTTGTGGCGCTGGTCCGCGGTCTGCTGCTGCTCCAGCGGGCGGTCGCGCACGTCCTGCACGCTCAGCGCGCTGGCGATCACCAGCACTTCCGTCAGGGCGTGGCGCTGGCGCGCCTCGATGATCATGCGGCCGATGCGCGGGTCCAGCGGCAGCTTGGACAGCTCGTGGCCGATGGGCGTGAGCTCGTTGCGGTCGTCCACCGCGCCCAGCTCGGCCAACAGCGCGTAGCCGTCGGCGATGGCCTTGCGCGGCGGCGGCTCCAGGAACGGGAAATCCTCCACCGTGCCCAGGTGCAGGCTCTTCATGCGCAGGATCACCCCGGCCAGCGAGCTGCGCAGGATCTCCGGATCGGTGAAGCGCGGCCGGCCGGCGAAGTCGGCTTCGTCGTAGAGCCGGATGCACACGCCGTTGGACACGCGCCCGCAGCGGCCGGCGCGCTGGTTGGCGGCCGCCTGGCTCACCGGCTCGATCTGCAGCTGCTCGACCTTGTTGCGGTAGCTGTAGCGCTTGACCCGCGCCAGGCCCGAGTCCACGACGTAGCGGATGCCGGGCACGGTCAGCGAGGTCTCGGCCACGTTGGTGGCCAACACGATGCGCGGGCGCGCGCCGGTCTCGAACACGCGGTCCTGCTCCTGCTGCGACAGCCGCGCGAACAGCGGCAGGATCTCGACGCCGGGTGGATGGTGCTTGCGCAGGTGCTCCGCGGCCTCGCGGATCTCGCGCTCGCCGGGCAGGAACACCAGCACGTCGCCCGGGCCCTGGCGCCAGAGCTCGTCCACCGCGTCGGCGATGGCGTCGTTGAGGTCGAAGTCCTTGCCGTCCTCGAAGGGCCGCCAGCGCTGCTCCACCGGGTACAGGCGGCCGGAGACGTGGATCACCGGCGCCGGCCCCTTGGCCGATTCGAAGTGCTTGGCGAAGCGCTCGGCGTCAATGGTGGCCGAGGTGACGATGATCTTGAGATCGGGCCGCCGCGGCAGCAGTTGGCGCAGGTAGCCCAGCAGGAAGTCGATGTTGAGGCTGCGCTCGTGGGCCTCGTCGATGATCAGCGTGTCGTAGGCGCGCAGGTCCGGGTCGCCCTGGGTCTCCGCCAGCAGGATGCCGTCGGTCATCAGCTTCACCGAGGCGCCGGGCTGCAGCCGGTCCTGGAAGCGGACCTTGTAGCCCACCACGTCGCCCAGCGGCGAGTTCAGTTCCTGCGCGATGCGCTTGGCCACGCTGGAGGCGGCGATGCGCCGCGGCTGCGTGTGGCCGATGAGCCGCCCGCCGTTGCCCCGGCCGCGGCCCAGGGCCAGCGCGATCTTGGGCAATTGGGTCGTCTTGCCCGAGCCGGTCTCGCCGCTGACGATGATCACCTGGTGCTCGCGCATCGCGCGCGCGATCTCGTCGCGCCGGGCGCTGACGGGCAGGCTCTCCGGGAAGGTGATGGGCGGGATCGGCGTGGCCGGGCGTGGGGCGGCCGGGGCGCGGGCGGCGCCGGGCGCCGCTTCGCCGCGGCGGG
>NZ_CALAOH010000118.1 GCF_937926365.1 uncultured Azohydromonas sp.
GTGGTCGCCGCGGTGACGAGCGTCGCCGCCAGCGCCGCCACGGCCAGGGCGAGCCAGGCCCAGGGCCAGTCCGGCGGCGTGGCCACCGCCAGCGGCACCAGCAGCGCGGAGGCGACGATGCCCAGCCCCGTGCCGCCGTAGTACAGCCCCAGCAGCAGCCCGGCGTGCCCGGACTGCGCCGCCAGCCGCGCCGCGAGCAGGCCGCCCGAGACGAAGCTCGCCGCGCTGGCCACGCCGGTGAGCAGCCGCAGCGCGGCCAGCAGCGCGTCGTGCCGCACCGCGCCGTGCAGCGCCAGCAGCAGCGCCGCCGCGAAGCCGCCACCCAGCAGCAGCCCTCGGGCGTCGTGCCGGGCCAGCGCGCGCGGCGCCAGCAGCGCCCCCAGCAGGTAGCCGGCGGCGTTGGCGGTGTTCATCGCGCCGCCGGTGAACCAGTTCCAGTGCAGGTCCGCCGCCATGGGCGGCAGCAGCAGCGCGTAGGAAAAGCGCGCCAGCCCCAGGGACACGGCGGCCGACAGGGCCAGGCCGAGGGCGGGCGTGAGGGAGGCGGCGAGCGGGTCGGCGCCGGGGACGGAGGCGACGGCTTGGGCGGGCGGCAGGGGGCGGCTCATGGGAGGCATTGTGGGCGGCCTCCCGGCGCCGCTTACCTCACGACACCCCGCCCCGCCGCTCCGCCTGCTCCAGTTCCAGGATCGCCACCACGTCTTTGAACTGTTCGCGGTTGCGCTCGTTGAGGCTCATCAGCGCGCGGTGCGCCTCCAGCACCGTGCTGGCCAGGGTCTCGTCGTCGGCCTCGTCCGCGTCGCCTTCCGCGACGGTGAAGCCTTCGGGGGCGACGGGCTGGCCGTCCGGGCCGACCAGGCTGAACTCCTCGTCGAAGCCCATGCTCATCAGCACCTCGCTGATGTCGGGCCGGCCGGTGACGAGGGTGGCGCGCGGAGCGCCCGCCTGGCGCAGCCGGTTGTTGAGCCGTGCCAGCAGCCCCAGGTGCGTGCTGTCGATGGCCTCGGTCTCGCTCAGGTCGATCACGAAGCCCGCCGGCGCCGGGTCCTCCTCGAACAGCTTGCGCAGCCACGCGTCCAGCGCGGGCGCCAGCGGGTAGCGCACTTCGCCCAGCAGGCGCAGCACGTGAATGCCGCCGCTGCGGGCATGCAGGATCCGTCCTCCGGTTTCAGGCATGGTGATCGATCTCCAGCAGGGCGATGTCGTCGATGCGCTCCGCGGGCTCCTGCAGCCCCAGGCGCTGCATGAAGTCCTCCAGGCGCTGTGCCGCATCGCCCACCTGCGGCAGCAGCCCTTCGGCGCGGTGCGTGTCCTGCGCCGGCAGCAGCTCCAGCACCCCGTCGGAGGCCAGCAGCAGCCGGCACCCCGCCGGCAGCCGCACGCATTCCTCCTGGTAGCGCACGCTCTCGAACAGGCCGATCGGCCGCCCCCGGTGCGCCAGGAAGCGTGCCGTCTGCCCGTCGTGCAGGATCGGATAAGGAAAGTGCCCCGCGTTGCACCAGCACAGCGAGTGCTCGCGCCGGTCGATGACGCCGTAGAGCATGGTGGCGTGCTTGTCCAGCGCCTCGGCGCAGAAGTCGCGGTTGAGCTGCGACAGCGCGAGCGCCGGGTGCAGGATGGTCGGGTCGCGCTCGCGCGCATGGGCGCGCAGGTAGCGCCCCACCAGCGTCTTGAGGATCACCGCCACGAAGGCCGAGGCCGCGCCGTGGCCGGCCACGTCGGCGAGGTAGAAGCCGATGCGGTGCTCGTCCAGCGGGAAGTAGTCGATGAAGTCGCCCGAGAGGTAGGCCGAGGGCAGCAGCCGCCGCGTGAAGCGGTACTCGCCGAAGGCCAGCCCGTCGGGCGGCAGCAAGCGCTGCTGCAGCGAGCGCGCGGCCTCCTCGTCGTCCTGCAGCTGCCGCACGGTGCGCGCGAGCTGGCGGTTCATGGCCTCGAGCTGCGACTGGTAGTCGCGGTTCTGGCGGATGAGGCGGGCGCGCTCCAGCGCGTGCGCGATGGCGGTGTCGAGCACGCCGAAGTCGGCGATGGGCTTGGTGATGTAGTCCCAGGCGCCGCACTTGAGCGCCTGCACCGCGTCGCCCACCTGCGCCGCGCCGGAGATCACCAGCACCGGCGTGTCGGGCGCGCGCGCGTGCAGCGCCGCCACCACCTCCAGCCCGTCCACGTCGGGCAAGCCCAGGTCGCACAGCACCAGCGCGGGCTGCTCGCGGTCGAAGGCTTCCAGCCCGCTGCGGCCATCGGCGGCCTGGATCACCTCGTGGTCGCAGTCCTCCAGGTACGCCGCCAGGCTGCGGCGGATGCCGCTGTCGTCGTCGATGCTCAGGATGCGGGTCATGCGCGACAGCGGAGCAAACGGCAACCCTCTGGGCACCGGGACCGCGGGCTCACTGCGCCCCGGCCAGCCGACGCACCGTGGCCGCCAGCGGCGTCATGTCGCGCAGCGGCTTGTGCAGCAGCGGGATCTCGCCCAGCACCGCCAGCTCATCAGGCAGCTCGTACTCGGCCGAGCCGGTGTGCATGGCAAAGCGCAGCCCGGGACAGATCTCGGCCAGTCGCGCCACGGTGGTAGCACCGTCGATACCGGGCAGGCGCACGTCCATGATGCAGACGTCGTAGCAGCGGCCCGTGCCCACGTGCTCCAGCGCCTCCTCGCCCGAGGTCACCACCGTGACCTCCATGCCGTCGTCCTCCAGGAAGGCCTGCACGCACAGCGCGATCACGGGCTCGTCGTCCACCACCAGCACCCGCAGCACGGCGTCGTCGCTCATGGTCAGAGCCCTCCCTGGCGCAGCGGCAGCCGGATCGTGAAGCAACTGCCCTCGCCCGGCGTGGACTCCAGCGCCAGGCTGCCCTTGTGGTGGTCGGTGATGATGAAGTAGGACACCGACAGCCCCAGCCCCGTGCCGACCCCCACCGGCTTGGTCGTGTAGAAGGGCTCGAAGATGCGCCGCTGCGCCGCGGTCTCGATGCCCGGGCCGTTGTCCTCGATGTCGATGCGCACCGCATCGTCCTCGCGCGCCGTGCGCAGCGTCAGCCGCGAGGGGCGCCGGCCGCCCTCGGCCATGGCCTGCGCGGCGTTCTTCACCAGGTTCAGCAGCACCTGCTCGATCTCCGTGCGCGCGCAGGGCACCGGCGGCAGCTCGGGGTCGTAGTGGCGTTGCACCTCGATCTGCTTGAAGTCGTACTGCTTCTTGAGGTCGTAGTCGCTGGCGGCCAGGCGCACCACGGCGTCGAGCATCAGGTCCACGCGCTCGGGTGCGAAGCTCGAATCGGCGCGGCGGCTGAAGGCCAGCATGTCGGCCACGATGCGCCCGGCGCGCTCGCCGGCCTCCTGGATCGCCTCGATGAAGCTGTCCAGCCCGCGCGCGCCCAGGTAGCGCTGCAGCGCGTCCAGGTCCAGCCCCACCTCCTCGGCGACGCGGCGGTTGGGAGCCAGCTCCAGGCCCAGGCGGCGGCGCAGGTTCTGGCAGCTCTGCAGGATCACGCCCAGCGGGTTGTTGATCTCGTGCGCCATGCCCGCGGCCAGGCCGCCCACGGACATCATCTTCTCGGTCTGCACCATCACCTGTTCCATGCGCACCCGCTCGCTGACGTCGTCCACGCGGATCACGGCGCCCACCGCGCCGTTGGCGGTCAACGGGTAGGTCATCACGTCCACGAAGCGCGTCTCGCCCTCGTGCACGACGAGCTGGCGCTCCGCGCGCACCGGCGCGCGCTCGGCGATGGCGCGGCGCACGTTGCTCATCTGCTGCGCGTACTGCGGCAGCAGCTCGGCCAGGCGCCGACCCAACGCCTGCGCCGCGACCACGCCGGTGACACGCTCGGCCGAGGCGTTCCACTCCGTGACGCGGCCCTCGCCGTCCACGCTCACCAGCATCGAGGGCATGGAGTCGATGATGTTCTTCAGGTACGCGCGCATGCGCTGCAGCTCGTTCTCGCTGTGGCGGTGGCTGGTGAGGTCGTGCATGGCGCCCACCATGCGCAGCGCCCGCCCGGAGGCGTCGCGGATGACGTAGCCGTGGTCGTCGATGTAGGCCCAGCCGTCGTCGGCGCGCAGAAAGCGGTACTCCGCGTGCCAGCCGGTGCCGCCGCCATCGATCACGGCGTAGAGGCCCGTCACCACGCGCTCGCGCTCCTCGGGATGGATGTGCGCGGCCCACCAGTCGATCGAAGGCTCGACGGCATCGGCCGGGTAGCCGAACAGCGCCGTGACGGCGTCGTTCCAGCGCAGCGTGCCGACGGCCAGGTCCCAGTCCCACACCGCGTCCACCGTGGCGCGCGCAACGATGCGGAAGCGCTCGTCGCTCTCCGAAGCCGAGGCCTCGGCGCGCGCGAGCTCGTCGGTGCGCCAGCCCAGCTCCAGCTGCGCCGCCGCCAGCTGCCCCAGCGTGCGCAGGGCGCGGCGCTGGGTGTCGCTGAGCAGGCGCGGGCGGTGGTCGGCCACGCACAGCAGGCCCGTGAACTCGCCGTGCAGCGGCAGCCGCACCGCGGCGCAGAAGCGCACGTTCAGGTCGCCGCAGACGAAGGCCGAGCCGCCCAGGCGCGGATCCGTCTTCACGTCGGCGACCACCAGCAGCGCCTGCTGCTGCGCCAGGGCGCGGAAGGGGCCGGTCAGCGGGCAGTCGCCGCCGCCGTCCAGCCCGGCACGCCCTACCAGGCGCGGGCCCTGCCCGTCGGCGAGGCTGACGACGGCCATGGGCGCCGAGCACACCAGCGCGGCCACGGCGGCCAGTTCGTCCAGCACGCCGGTGGATGCGGTTTGGGAAGGAGGATGGCCCGACGCAGACAAGGCGCGGACTGGTTCGGGGTGGGGCAGCACGCTCATCGGTTGCGAGGATTGTTCTCCCGCCCCGCCGCCCCGCCAAACCGGGTACGCAATGCAACCGGTGCCAGTCCGGTTACAGCCTGTCAGCCGGCCCCGGGGCCTCCGGGAAACTTCCGGGCCGTGCCAGAACGGGCCTCACCGGCGTGCATGCCGGTGGCCCGGGAGGTGTTTTCTTCCGCTCGCCCTGGGCTGGTCGAAGGGCCCGCGGCTCGGATGAGCGCGGCAGGCGCTTGGACCAGCTCAGCGCGATCGGGCGCTTGGGGCCGTCACGAAGCGGCGCCTCAATGCAACGTCACCGGCGCGACGACGGGGCGCGCGAACTCGCGACCGATGACGGTGCGGGCGTAGAAGTAGTTGAGCCGGGTGTGGGCGTCCAGCGCGTCGATGTCCACGTGGCCGGCCTCGTCGCAGGGAAAGACGAAGACGCGGTCCTGTTCCAGCAGCGAGCTGTAGCGCAGTTCGTAGGCGGCTTCGGCGTGGTCCTGGCGGCTCAGCATCGAGGCGTTCATGGAAGGCTCCTTGAAAGCGGTGGATCGATGCCCTTGGGTTGCGGGCGCGTGCGCCGCTGTTCATGCGGTGGAAGCTTCACGCCGAAGGTGGGCGGGGCGCGCGTGAAGGAGGTCACAAAGGCGTTTCAGCCGCCGTCGCGCAACGCCGCGACCCGGTCGGCGGCCCGCCTGCGAGGCGTCTCCCCCGTGGCCGGACTGTCAGTGCGCTTGCCGGTCTTGTGGGCGTACATGCGGCGGTCGGCACGCTGGACCAGCGCTTCGGCCGTGCGCGCCTCGTAGCCGAAAGCCATGCCGAAGCTCACGCCGCTTTGGGGAAAGCCATCCGCGCGCAACCGTGCCTCCAACAGGGGCAGCGCGGCGCGCAGCCGGACTTCGTCGCTTGCGTGGGCCAGCACCGCGAACTCGTCGCCCCCCAGGCGGAACACCGACGTGTGCCCGTCGCGCAGCGTGCCCAGCCACCGCGCGAAGGCGCACAGCAGCGCGTCGCCCTGCGTGTGGCCGTGGGTGTCGTTGATCGCCTTCAGGCCGTCGAGATCGATCATCACCAGCAGCACTTGCGGCACCGCCTCCTCCTGGCCGCCCGCGGGCGCCAGGGCCTGGCTCAGCATCTGGTCGAAGGCGTGGCGGTTGAGGATGCCGGTGAGGTGGTCGGTACGGGTCTGGGCCAGCGCGTGGTTCAGACGCTGCAGGTACTCGTCCTTCTGCCGCGACAGGTGGCGGATCTTGTCGGCCAGCGCGAAGGCCAGCAGCAGCGCATCGGCGGCGCTGCCCAGCAGCGTCAGCAGTTCGGGGTTGGGCACCGGCGTGTCGATCAGGCCCACGTTGGCCGGCAGGATGATGCTGGCCGGCACGGCCAGCCCCAGGAAGGCGGCCAGGAAGTAGCGCGCCGGCGCGAAGCCCGAGGCCAGGCTGACCCAGCCCGCCGCCAGGGCCAGCACCACCGACATCGAGAGCACCAGCGTGGCCAGCGAGTGCGCCCAGGGCAGCGCCAGGAAGCAGCTGGGCAGCAAGACCAGCGACAGCACGATGTTGAGGCGGGTCGCCTGCGTGAGGCCCGGCGACACGCGCTGCAGTTGCAGGAACTCGATAAAGAACAGCCCGTTGAAGACCGGGAACAGGAAGAAGCTGACGTAGTGCCAGCGCAGGTCGTGCCAGTGCAGCCACTGCGCGCCCAGATGGAAGGTCAGCCCCCAGGCCACGACCGCGCACAGCATGTACAGCGAGTAGTACAGCAGCGCCCGGTCGCGCGTGCCGAAGAACACGAACAGGTTGTAGAACGCCAGCGTCCCGATCGCGCCCAGCGCGGCCAGCGTCAGCACGACTTCCGACAGCACGGCATGGCGGTAAGCGCTTTCGGGCACCAGCGACACGCGGGGGAAGCGGGCGAAGTACGGGCTTTCCAGCCGCACCAGCACATGGGCCACGGCCCCGGGCGGCACGGTCACGTCGCCGCCGTAATGCAACGGGTATTCGGGCTGGCCCGCCAGGTAGCCGCTCTCGAAGCCCTGCGCCGGCTGCCCCGGCACGAGCACGCGCACGCGGATGCGCTCGACCAGGCTGGCATGCGGGTCCACGACCCACTGCGACACGGCCGAGGGGTTGTGCACCAGTGCATGCAGCCAGTAGCGCCCGCCATGCAAATCGACGCGTGCCACGGGCCGCAGCCCCGCCAGCCAGGGCTCCAGGCGCTGCACGTCGGCGGGCGGCTCGTCCTCTCCCGCCTCGTACAGGCGGCCCTCGCGCATCAGGTCCGCGGGCCGATCCGGGTCGATGGCAAGGAGTGCCGGCATCGCGGCCCACGCCGCACCAGGCAGCCACCACAACAGCAGCAGCGCCAACACCAACGCCACGCCCGGGTATCGCCGACGCGGCCGAGCCGCCGGCAAGTTGCGCTGCGCAAATTCAGCCTTCGCGCTCACCGGCGGCGATCACTGCAGGGTGCCCGCACAGCGTGCGGAAGGGTGCATACCGGCCATGGCCGGGAGCGTGTCGTGACGCTGGGGCATCGCAACGGTCGGGGTCCGTAAGAGCGGGCCAGTGTATCGCTCCCCTATTCAGGGCTTGACAAAAGACATTCGACCAGAACACGGCCGTCCACTGCCTGGGACGGAACCCGTACTCGCGCCCGCCCTTAGCGCAGCACGGTGCAGCCCCCGCCCGGCCCCGGCTTGAAGCAGAAGTCGCCGGTGAGGCTGGAGCTTTCCCAGGGCACCTGCACGCGCCCGGTTTCGCGCGCCACGCTCAGGCGCACCTGCTTGAACAGCATCTCGATGGGCAGCCCCGGCGTCTGCAGCGCGCCCAGCAGGTGCTTGGTGTAGAGGCTGTGCGGCTCCTTGGGGTTGTCCAGCGCCACGCCGCCCGGCGCCGTGGAGAAGGCCACCATCGAGCCCAGCGGCGCCTCCACCGGCGCCAGCCCGGCCGGCGTGGCGCCGCGGAATTTCAAGCGCCGCCCGTCCGGCCCCAGGATCTCCGCGCCGGAGAACGGGTTGTTGCGGCAGGCATCGAGGATGACGATGTTGATGCCCTGCGGCAGCGCGCCAAGCCGCTCCAGCAGCTCGTTGAGGTCGGCGCTCTTGGCCGGCACCTCCTCCTCGGCGCGGATTTCCGTGTCCACCGGCAGCAGGTAGTTGCGGCCTTTCACCTGCACGCCGTGGCCGGCGTAGAAGATCAGCCGCACGGCGGCGCTGCGCGTGTCCAGCGAGAAGCGGCGGAAGGCCTCGATGAGGTCGCGCATCGAGGCGTCCAGCACCAGCGCCACCTCGAAGCCCAGGCCGCGCAGCGCGCCGGCCATGGCCTGCGCATCGGACACCGGGTTCTTCAGCGGCCCAACGCGGTAGGCGCTGTTGCCGATCACCAGCGCCACGCGGCGCTCGGCGGCCGGTGCCGCAGGGGCGGCACGCACGCCGGCCGCGGCCAGCAGGGCGCTCAGGCACAGGGTGCGTCGAAGCGGCTGCATTCCGCGTTCACTCCTCTGATTTCAGCTTGACCTGGTTGTGAATGACCCGTTCGTACTGACCCTTCGATACCTCAGGGCGCGCCCTGTGCTGAGGTATCGAAGCATCAGGACGAACGGAATACGGGTTGTGAAACTGCATGGGGCCGCACCAAGGAGGGTCACTGCCGCGCCGGCAGCCCGTCCACCACCTGCAGGCCTTCCACGATGGGATCGTTCTTGAGCTGCGCGGTGATCGCGTCGATCTGCTGCGCCGGCACGCGCACGTAGTAGTCGCCCAGCTGCCCGGGGCCGGCGGCCAGGCTGCCGTGGATGTTGACCAGCAGCAGCCGGATGTCGGCCTCGCGCGCGTCGGCCTTGAAGTTGAGCTTCAGATACGGCCCCTCCTCCACCACGCTGCCGCGCAGCGTGCGCAGCTCGGTGCTGGCGTCCTCGTTGCGCTCCATGAGCTGCAGGATCACCACGCCCTGCACCGCCACCAGCGCCACCGCGCCGGCCAGCGCGGGCCGCAGCACGGCCTGCGGCACCAGCGCGGCGAGCCAGCCGCGCAGCTTCTCGCCGAAGCCCGGCTGCGCCGCGTGCCGCGCACCCCGCGGTGCCGGGCCCTCGGTGCGGATGCGCTGCAGCGCCCGCTCCAGGCCCACCTCGGCGGACACCGGCGGCACGTCCTCGCGCACCTTGGCCTGCAGCGAGCGCAGCCACTGCGCCTCGGCCTGCGCCTCGGGATGCGCCTGCAACCAGCTCTCCACCTGCTCGCGCTCGGCGCTGCCCAGCGTGCCGTTGACGTAGAACGGCAGCAGTTCTTCCAGTCGTTCGTCGTTCATGGCGCTGCTCCGGTGAGCGATCCGCCGCCTTCGCGCTCCAGCAGCAGCTTCAGGCAGTTGCGCAGCTTCTGCCGCGCGTGGAAAAGCCGGGTCTTGACGGTGTTCTCGGGACAGGACTGCACCTGCGCCACCTCCGCCAGCGACATCCCCTCGTAGAACACGAGGTGGATGGCCTCGCGGTGATCGTCCGAGAGCCGCTCCATGCAGTGCTGCACGCCCTCGCGGCGCTGGCGCTGCGCCAGCTGCTCGAAGGCGCCCGCGTCCTCGCTGGCGATGACCTCGGCGATCTCCTGCAGGTCCTCGTACACCGCGTCGGGCTTGCGCGAGCGGAAGGCCATCAGCACCTTGTTGCGCGCGATGCCGATGAGCCAGGTGCTGAACTGCGACTCGCCGCGAAAGCGCGCGGGGGCCTTCCAGACTTCGTACAGGGTGTCGGCCACGATTTCCTCCGCCTGGGCTTCGTTACCGAGTTTCCTGATCACGTAGGCATAGAGCCGGCGCGAGAAGGCCCGGTACAGCTCGCGGAAGGCCGCCTCGTCGCCCTGTCCGATGCGCCCGAGCAGGCGCAGCACCTCGTCGTTGTCCATGGGGGGAGCGCACCGAAGGCACGAGCAGGGATGGAAGGCTCATGGTAGAGGCCGCCTTGAAGGATTGAAAACCGCGCACCGGGTGGGCTCACTCGCCGCGGAACTGCACGCGCCGGTTCTGCGGCGCTTCGGGATCGAGCCCGTCCAGCGGCGCGAGCTCGCCCAGGCCCACGGCACGCAGCCGCTGCGGCGCGATGCCGTGCCGCGACACCAGGTACTGCTGCACCGCCAGCGCGCGGCGTTGCGACAGCCGCTCGTTGTAGTCCTCGCTGCCGATGGCGTCGGTGTGGCCCTCGATGCGCACGGCACGGTCGGCCGGCAGCAGCCGGATGCCTTCGGCCAGCGCGTCGAGCTGGCGCCGTGCGGTGGGATCGATCTCGGCGGAGTTGAAGCCGAAGCGCACCGGCAACGCCAGCGCGTCGGCCTCGGCCGCGGGCTTGGCGGCCGCGGCGATGGCGGCCCGCGCCGGCGAGTGGTCGTCGAGCAGGCGCAGGGTGCGGAACTTGGGCTTGTTCGCGGGCGGCGCGGCCAGGATGGCGGCCACGTCCTTCGGATCCACCGCCTCGTCGGTGCCGTAGAGCCGCACCGATTGCGCCCCGGCCGGGTCGGCGGCGACGAGGGCGGCCGCTGCCGCCAGCGCCACGGCCACCGTGGCGGCAAAGGTGATGCGCTTCGTCATGGTGAGGGGTCCGGAAAGGGGTGATGCCGCTGGGTTGCGGCCGGGCCGGACCGGGTTCAAGGAATCGTGCACGGCGCGCGGTGCCGCGCCCTCGCCTCACCGCAACTCGTACTCCACCAGCTCGAAGCTGGTCGCCTCCCGCACCGCGCCGCCCACGCTGGTCGTGACGGTGCTCTTCACCATCCGCCGCGCCGCGGGCGCGTACCAGACGGTTTGCTCGGTGCTCACCGCCTTGCCCCCGCGCGGCGTGATGCGCCCGCTGAGCACGACCTTCAACGCCCTGAAGCGCCCGGCCGCGACCTGAATCTCCTCTTCTCCCTCCACGCGGGCCTGCAGCGGCACGTTCACCTGTTCCACCCGCCGCAGCTGTGGGCCCAGCGGCTGCCCCGGCTCCCAGCCGCTGGCGGCCAGCAGGTAAGGCGCGAACTCCGGTGGCGTCAGCGTCCAGCCCGGCAGCTCATGGAAGCCCGGCTCCAGCGCCGCCACCGCCGTGCGCAGCTTGGCGTCGGAGGTAGTGCTCCAGCTCTCGGCCACGCCCTCCGGCGTCACGGCCTCCACGCGCGCGCTCACGAACAGGTCCCCGATGCGGAACTGGTCCTGCACCCGGTAGCGCCAGCGGTCGCCCACGTGCGGCAGCGCGGCCTCGCGCCCCGTCCCGGCCGGCGCCGCCGCGATCGGCGCCGCAGGCACGGCGACGG
>NZ_CALAOH010000119.1 GCF_937926365.1 uncultured Azohydromonas sp.
TTCCTGCTCGGGATTCAGACTTATGGGTAAAAGCAAGGTTGATTGATCGCTTACGCACATGGCGCCAGCAGCGCACGTTCAAGGGCTGCTGCGGCGCCGATGTGGCCGCCTTCTCACGAGGTGTCGAAGCCGTGGCCACCGGCAGCAGGAGCTGCACGCATGGCCGCGAGCTGCGCCTCGTTCATCTGCCATGGAATGAAGGCGCTGATGTCCGATGGTGGCTTGCCGCCTTCGTTGGCACAGACGTTGAGGTACGCGCTCAACCAGGTGCGTGCGTTGATCTTCCACAGCTTGACGGTCATGAGCAGGCTCATCAGCGTCGCGGCCATCTCTCCCGACCACTGGCTGCCCGAGCCGTAGAAGTTCTTGCGCCCAACGACTGCCAGACGCAGCGCGCGTTCGGCCGCATTGTTGTCCAGCGGCAGCCAGGACTGCTCGACAAACACCACCAACCCTGCCCAGTGCCGCTGCAGGCTCTTGAGCACCTTGCGCGCTGCTGTGGCGAGCTCCTTGTCAGCCAGGGACTGCTCGCAAAGGTGCTGCATGACCTGTACCGCCTGGCGCAGCCGCTCGTCACACGCGGTGAACTCTGCTGTGCCCAGGCCCGCTTCCTGGCGCAGGGCATGGAGCTTGTAGAGCTCGCTGATGCGCTGCACCCAGCCCATGGCCCAGGACCACAGCACTGGATGGTCGTTGGCCACGCGCAGGAAATCCCGGCGCTGGTGCGCCCAGCAAAACGACAACTGCACGCCCGGGTGGCTGGTGGCGTACTTCTTGTACGCCGCATACCGGTCCACACTCAGGATGCCCGCATCGACGCCCTCCAGCACCGAGCCCGGCACCTTGGACGAGCGGCTGGGGTCGAGCACGTAGTACGCCACCGTGGGCGTGTGGAACACCCACAGATACCAGCGGTGACCCACCTTGCCTTCTTGCTCGGCGAAGACTTCCCAACGTGTCTCGTCGGCATGCCAATGCGTGTGCGCGCGCAGCCTCTCGTGCAGCGCCTGCTGCAGCGGCTCGAACAAGACAGCCAGCCGGTGCAGGCCTTCCGTGGCCGTGCCAGGCGACAGGTGCAGTCCCTGATCTTCCCAGTCCTGCAGCAGCCGGTGCAGGGGCTGAGCGTGAAGGAACTTGCCCAGCAGCAGGTGCACCCAGGCCGACACCCCAAGCTTGCCCATGGGAATCAGGCGCGGCGGCGCCGGCGCCGTCACGATGCCCGGCAGACAGCCGCACCGGCACGTCGGGCAATACCGCCGGCGGTGGATCACGCGGCGCCAGGCACTGACCTCGTACTCCACCACCTCGCAGTCCTGGGTGCCGGGAAACTCCTTGAGCGCCAGGCCGCACTGCGGACACACTGCCGGCTCGAGCTCAATGGTCTCCTCGCGCGCGGGCAACTGCGTCAGACGCGTGCGCCCGTGCCCGGGCGCTCCCGGCTGCTGTCCACGAGGACGCTTGGGCTGTGGCGTGGGCTGCTGCACCTTGCTCAGCAAACGCGACTGCTCGGTATGCTGGCCAAAAACGCGCTGCCGCAGATCCCGGTTGCATGCCCGCTCATGCTCGAGTTGCTCGCGCAGTTCGGCCTCGCGCTGGCGGGCCAACGCAAGGTCATGCTGAAACTGCTGTCGCTGCCGTTCGAGCCGCACAACAGCCCGCTCGTGCAGCGACTTCCAGTAGTGAGCCTCCATCACCAAGCGGATGTGCTCCTGCTTGGTCAGCGTCACCATGACTTGCTCGAACGGTGCCGCCCTCGGGTCCGACGGACTCGTTACCTGCGACTGCGCCACCGCTGCGCTCATGCATTACAGCGTAGAAACCTGTCCCCACCCCGTCCAGTCCGGCAGGCAGTACCCATCCCACCTATACAGCTACCGAATATTTACGAACTCGGGGGTCCGGGCGCACTTGGCATGAGCGTGTCCGAAATGGACGCCAAGCATGGCTGCGAGGCCCTGCTTGCTGGCGCGGGCAAACTACACGCCCTAGACGACAGCATCAAAAAAGACCAGAGGGGACTTGCCGGGTTAATAAGCGTTCTTGTCAAAAAATACAAGTCGCGCGGTCCGCATCATGATGTGAAGATCCAGCGCCAGAGACCAGTTGCGCAGATATTCAAGATCATATTCAACTCGTGCTTGCATCTTGTGGATGGTGTCGGTCTCGCCGCGATGACCATTGACCTGAGCCCAGCCCGTAATCCCCGGTTTGACCTTATGGCGCACCATGTATGCCTTGATAAGTTTGCGATATTCCTCGTTATGGGCCACAGCATGTGGTCGAGGGCCGACAATGCTCATGCTGCCTTGGAGCACATTGAAAAACTGCGGAAGTTCGTCCAGTGAGGTGCGGCGCAAAAATGCCCCGAGTGGTGTGATGCGCGGGTCATGTCGGGTGGCTTGGCGCACTACCTCGCCGTTGTCCTGGCAAGTCATTGTGCGGAACTTGTAGACCAATATTTCGCTTCCATCCAATCCATTGCGGCGCTGTTTGAAAATCACAGGTCCAGGTGAAGAGTATTTCACAGCTATTGCAATCGCAATCAATATCGGTGAAATCAAAATCAAGATTGCCGAAGCAATAACCAGGTCGGAGATTCGCTTGACAAGCTCGTTCGTGCCAGTAAAGGGGGTTTCGCAAATTCCCACTACGGGAATGCCGTTCATGTCTTGTAATCTGCCCTGAATGATGCTTATTCCAAATACGTCAGGCACGAAAAATATGGACGCTGTGGTGCCTTGAAGGGATTCCAGGAGTTCTACGATTCGGGGCTGCAGGCCCAGCGGCAATGTAATGTAAACCTCCTTGATGCCATGTGTACGGATATAGGGCGCAACGTCTTGCAAGGTGCCGAGTACCGTACTGGCCTCCTCATGCACACGTGCGTCCTGACGATCGTCAAAATGACCCACAAACACACTGCCTTGGTCGGCGGTCTCGCGCAGCGCCCTAGCTACCTTCACGCCCAGGAGCCCGCTACCTACCACCACGGCCGGCCGTCGCAGCACAGGGAGTGCGGCCCGGCGTCGCAAAATAGCCTGTCCCGTGCATACGCCTAGCCACAACAGCACTGGCGTGATGACGGCCCAGGTTAATAGCACCTGCCGATTGAAGTAACCCAGGCTTTGTGTGGCGTAGCCACACAGCATCAATGCCAGCAATAGCACGACCCAGCTATTGACGATGTCCATAGCCGCTGCTGGCAGTGGGTCCTTGAAACGCTGGCGGCCTGGAAAGGTCAGCGCGAACACCAGCAAGCCCAGCGTGAGGGCTGGTCGCTCTATGGGCTGTCCATACCACTTGGTGGCGAGTAGGAACACCGCCACCGCGATGGTGGGCTCCATGAAAGCTGCCACGAGGGACGTGACTGACTGAGGGGCGCTGTAGAACGTCCGTTTGTAACTGCGATGGGCGATCATGGAATCCGGTTGACCTGCTTTGGGTGCGACATGGACAAGCCATGCCGACAGACCAGTTCCTTCCCCCTTTTCTTGCGGGCCATTCTCGACCCTGCGTCAGCCTGCGCCGGACTGCTTCCCACAGATGCGGGCGTCCAACCCGGGTGCCTACAATGCCGCGCATGTTGCAAGCCCTCAACGCCCTGCTGGCCCCCGCTCTGATGGAGCGGCTGACCCTGCTCCTGAATCACGTGCTTGACAGCGAGCCCGCGGCGCGCGAGTTGCTTCGCCCCCGTGAGGGCGCGCTGGTGCAGTTCCATCTTGAACAATGGCCCCGGCTGCTGCCGCCGACGCCCACACTGTGTTGGCGCATCACACCGGCAGGGCTGCTGGAGTGGTGCGAAACCCCTTCTGCGGTGGCGCAACTGCATGTGCGGGTGGATGCCTCCAATCCCGCCATGCTCATGGCCCAGGCGTTGGCCGGCTCGCAGCCGGCGCTCCGGCTCGATGGTGACGCGGCGCTAGCCGCGGACATCAACTGGCTGCTGCAGAACTTGCGCTGGGACGTAGCGGCCGATCTGGAACGGGTGCTGAGCCCGGCGGCGGCGCAACAGATCAGCGCGCTGGGTGCGGCGCTGGCGCGCGGCTTGCGGCAGACCATGCTTGGCGGCACGGTGCGCTGGCGTGCCGCTTCATGAGGCAATTTGCTCGGCTGATCTACATCGCGTTCACCGTCCTGCGCTTCGGCCTGGACGACATCGCGCTGTCGCATTTCCGCCAGCGTTGGGTGCGCGCGCTGGCCGCCGTGGTGACCATCGGGCGCCGCTACGATGAGGCGCGCGGCGTGCGCCTGCGCCAAGCGCTGGAGCGGCTGGGGCCGATCTTCGTCAAGTTTGGCCAAGTACTGTCCACACGGCGCGATCTGCTGCCGCTGGACGTGGCGGACGAACTGGCCAGACTGCAGGACCGCGTTGCACCGTTCCCGAGTACCCAGGCCGTGGCTCTGGTGGAGGCGGCTTTCGGACGGCGCATCGACGAGCTGTTCTCGCATTTCAGCCCGGAGCCGGTGGCCAGTGCCTCCATCGCGCAGGTGCACTTCGCTACCCTGCGCGATGGCCGGGAGGTGGCGGTCAAGGTGCTGCGCCCGGGCATGCTGGCCGTCATCGAGGACGACCTGGCACTGCTGCACCGCTTGGCGCGCTGGGCCGAGCGCGTCAGTCCTGACGCGCGGCGGCTCAAGCCGCGCGAGGTCGTGGCCGAGTTCGACATCTACCTGCACGACGAACTGGACTTGGTGCGCGAGGCGGCCAACGCGGCCCATCTGCGGCGCAACATGGACGGGCTCAACCTCGTGATGGTCCCCGAGATGATCTGGGACCTGTGCGCCCCGGGCGTCATCGTGATGGAGCGCATGCACGGCGTGCCCATCAGCCAGATCGGCCGCCTGCGCGAGGCGGGCGTGGACATTCCCAAGCTGGCCCGCGACGGCGTGACGATTTTCTTCACGCAAGTGTTCCGCGACGGCTTTTTCCACGCCGACATGCACCCCGGCAACATCCAGGTCAGCCTGGAGCCGGCCACCTTCGGGCGCTACATCGCGCTGGACTTCGGAATCATGGGCACGCTCACCGAGGTGGACAAGGAGTACTTGGCGCAGAACTTCATCGCCTTCTTCCGCCGCGACTACAAGCGCGTGGCGGAGCTGCACCTGGAGTCGGGTTGGGTGCCGCCGGGCACCCGCATCGACGCCCTGGAGTCGGCCATCCGCGCCGTGTGCGAGCCGCACTTCGACCGCCCGCTCAAGGACATCTCGCTGGGCCAGGTGCTGCTGCGCCTGTTCCAGACCTCGCGCCGCTTCAACGTGGAGATCCAGCCTCAGCTCGTGCTGTTGCAGAAGACGCTGCTCAACGTCGAAGGGCTGGGGCGCCAGCTCGATCCCGAGCTCGATCTCTGGGCGACCGCCAAACCGTTCCTGGAGCGTTGGATGAACGAGCAGATCGGCTGGCGCGCGCTGGTGGACCGCCTCAAGCACGAGGCGCCGCACTATGCGCGGCTGCTGCCCGAGATGCCGCGTCTGCTGCACCACGCGCTGCAGCATTCGCCCGGCAAGGCCGAGGATTCTCAAGCGCTGCTGCTGGCCCTCCTGTCCGAGCAGCGCCGGACCAATCGACTGTTGCAGGGCATCCTCTGGGGCGCCCTGGGCTTCGCGCTGGGGGTGGGTTTGATGCGCTTGGCGCTGAGGCTGCACGTGTTCATGCCTGCTTGATGCCAGGCTGAAAACGCCATCCCTCTGCGCTTGCGGCGCGTTTGCAGGCAGGGCACAGAGGTGTCAAGGAATGCGCAAGCTTGCCCCCCGCGATGCAGGGGATAATGCGCGCGCTTTTTCGGCGCCGCCGTCCGGCGGCACCTTCTCCAGCCTTTCCCCGACCGCAGGCCGTTTCATGCTGCTGACCCTGGTCCTCGTTTACCTGCTGCTGACCATCGCCATCGGCCTGTGGGCCGCCAAGCGGGTCAAGAACACCTCGGACTTCGCGGTCGCAGGCCGCCACCTGCCGCTGGTGATGATTGTCACCACCACCTTCGCCACCTGGTTTGGCTCCGAGACGGTGCTGGGCATCCCGGCCAAGTTCGTGCAGAACGGGTTGGGCGAGGTGGTGGAGGATCCCTTCGGCGCGGGCACCTGTCTGATCCTGGTCGGCGTCTTCTTCGCCGCCAAGCTCTACCGCATGTCGCTGCTGACCATCAGCGACTACTACCGCGAGCGCTATGGCCGCGGCGTCGAGGTGGTGTGCTCGCTGATCATCATCGTCAGCTATCTGGGCTGGGTCTCGGCGCAGGTCACGGCATTGGGCTTGGTGTTCAACCTGCTCTCGGGCGGCGCCATCAGCGTGCCGGCGGGCATGGTGCTGGGCACCGCGTCGATCCTGGCCTACACGCTCTTCGGCGGCATGTGGTCGGTGGCGGTGACGGATTTCATCCAGATGATCATCCTGGTCGCCGGCCTGGCAATCATCGCTGTCTTCGCCGCCGATCAGGCCGGCGGCGCCGACAAGGTGATTGCGCTTGCCACGAGCAAGGACCTGTTCCGTTTCCTGCCCGAGCCGACCTTCACCGACATCGTGTTCTTCATCGCCGCGGCGATCACGATGATGCTGGGCTCGATTCCGCAGCAGGACGTGTTCCAGCGCGTGATGTCGGCCAAGGACATCAACGCCGCCACCAAGGGCCCGGTGATCGGCGGCCTGTGCTACATCGCCTTCGCCTTCGTGCCGATGTTCCTGGTCACGAGCGCGCTGCTCATCATGCCGGAGCAGGCCACCGAGCTCATCGAGCAGGATCCGCAGAAGGTGCTGCCCGTGCTGGTGCTGGAGCACATGCCTTTCGTGATGCAGGTGCTGTTCTTCGGCGCGCTGCTGTCGGCCCTCAAGAGCACGGCCTCGGCCACGCTGCTGGCGCCCTCGGTGACCTTCGTGGAGAACGTCTGGCGCCAGTTCTTCCCGCGCCAGAGCGACCGTCAGGAACTGCGCACCATGCGCGTGTCGGTGCTGGTGTTCAGCCTGTTGGTGTGCGCCTACGCCATGGCCTCCGAAGGGACGCCGATCTACGACATGGTTTCCGGCGCCTATCAGGTGCCGCTGGTCGGCGCCTTCGTGCCGCTGGTCGCTGGGCTGTACTGGAAACGTGCCACCACGCAGGGTGCCATCTTCTCCATCGTGCTGGGCTTGCTGACCTGGATGCTGTTTCTGGCCACGCCAGCGGGTGAGACCTTCCCGGCGCAGCTCGCGGGCTTCCTGATGGGGGCGCTGGGCATGCTGGTGGGCTCGCTGGGCCCGCAGGCGCTCAAGAACCGCCACGGCGCGCACCATGCGTTGCGCGGCCTGGACAGCGGCTTGAAAGCCTGAAGCGTGACCTTATCTGCGGCCGCGGGCGCGGCGCCTATTCCTTGCGACATCGCCGCCCCACCTCGGGCTTTATAATTTTTCGTTTTGCATCAAAGGCTTAGCCATGCCGATCTACGCTTATCGCTGTTCCGCCTGCGGTCACGCGAAGGATGTGCTGCAGAAGATGTCCGACCCCGTGCTGAGCACTTGCCCGGCCTGTGGCGCCGAGGCCTTCAGCAAGCAGCTCACTGCCGCGGGCTTCCAGCTCAAGGGTTCGGGTTGGTACGTGACCGACTTCAAGGGCGGCAGCGGCACTACCTCCGCGCCGGCCACCAGCAAGGCGGCCGAGCCGGCCGCTGCGGCCTCGTCGTCGTCCGATGCCGCGCCGGCAGCGGGCTGCGGCGGCGCCTGCGCCTGCCACTGATGCCTTTGGGCAAGGGCCGTCGCGCGTGAAGAAATACATCGTTGCCGGGCTGCTGGTCTGGCTGCCGCTGGCCGTCACGGTCTGGGTGCTGCTGTGGGTGCTCGGCCTGATGGACGGCGTGTTCGACTGGCTGCTGATCGCGGCTTCGGCCGTGCTGCCGCTGTCGGCGCAGGCTGGCCTGGACGACCTGCGCAAGATCCCGGGCCTGAGCGTGCTGGTGATGGTGGCGGGGCTGCTGCTCACCGGCATGTTCGCGGCCAACGTGCTGGGCCAGTGGTGGCTGCGGCAGTGGGACCGGCTCATGGGCCGCATCCCCATCGTCAAGTCGATCTACAGCTCGGTCAAGCAGGTCTCGGACACGCTGTTCTCCAGCAGCGGCAACGCCTTCCGCGAGGCGGTGCTGGTGCAGTACCCGCGCGCAGGCTCCTGGACCATCGCCTTCGTCACCGGTCGTCCCGGCGGCGAGGTGGCCACGCAGCTCGGCGGCGCCGAGCACGTGAGCCTGTACGTGCCCACCACGCCCAACCCGACTTCGGGCTTCTTCCTGATGGTGCCGCGCGCCGACGTGGTGCCGCTGCGGATGAGCGTGGACGAGGCGCTCAAGTACATCATCTCGATGGGCGTTGTCGCCCCGCCTCCGCCCGTGGCGGCCCCTGCCGCGCCGCTGCCGCTGCGAAACCGCGCGGGCGGCTGAACGACGCCGGGCGCCATCTTTCCCACAGGCCGCCGGCCGCGGCGGCCTCCCGAACCAGTCTCCTGGAGCCAACAATGAGAAGCAGCTACTGCGGCCGCGTCAGCGAAGCGCTGATGGGCCAGACCGTGACCCTGATGGGTTGGGCCCACCGCCGCCGCGACCACGGCGGCGTGATCTTCATCGACCTGCGTGACCGCGAGGGCGTCGTGCAGGTGGTGTGCGACCCCGACCGTCCGGAGATGTTCGCTACCGCCGAGAGCGTGCGCAACGAGTTCTGCCTGAAGGTCGTCGGCAAGGTGCGAGCGCGGCCCGCAGGCACCGAGAACACCAACCTCGTCAGCGGCAAGATCGAGGTGCTGTGCCACGAGCTGGAAGTGCTCAACCCCAGCGTCACGCCGCCGTTCCAGCTCGACGAGGAAAACCTCTCCGAGACCACCCGCCTGACGCACCGCGTGCTGGACCTGCGCCGCCCGTACATGCAGAACAACCTGATGCTGCGCTACCGCGTGGCCATGGAAGTGCGCAAGTACCTCGACGAGCAGGGCTTCATCGACATCGAGACGCCGATGCTCACCAAGAGCACGCCCGAAGGCGCGCGCGACTACCTGGTGCCGTCACGCGTGCACGACGGCATGTTCTTCGCGCTGCCGCAGTCGCCCCAGCTCTTCAAGCAGCTGCTCATGGTTGCGGGCTACGACCGCTACTACCAGATCACCAAGTGCTTCCGCGACGAGGATCTGCGCGCCGACCGCCAGCCCGAGTTCACGCAGATCGACCTGGAGACCAGCTTCCTGTCCGAGCAGGAGATCCGTGACCTCACCGAGGGCATGATCCGCCACGTCTTCCGCAAGGCGCTGGACGTGGAGCTGGGCGAGTACCCGGTGATGAGCTACGCCGACGCGATGCGCCTGTATGGCTCGGACAAGCCCGACCTGCGCGTGAAGCTGGAGTTCACCGAGCTCACCGACGTGATGGCCGACGTGGACTTCAAGGTCTTCAGCACCCCGGCCACGACGAAGGGCGGCCGCGTGGCCGCGCTGCGCGTGCCCAAGGGCGGCGAGATGAGCCGCGGCGAGATCGACGGCTACACCGAGTTCGTCAAGATCTACGGTGCCAAGGGCCTGGCCTGGATCAAGGTCAACGACCTGGCCAAGGGCCGCGAGGGGCTGCAGTCGCCCATCGTCAAGAACCTGCATGACCGCGCGATCCAGCAGATCCTGGAACGTACCGGCGCGCAGACCGGTGACCTGATCTTCTTCGGTGCCGACAAGGCCAAAGTCGTCAACGACGCCCTGGGCGCACTGCGCGTGAAGATCGGCCACAGCGACTTCGGTCGCGCCAAGGGCCTGTTCGAGGACCGCTGGGCGCCCCTGTGGGTGGTGGACTTCCCGATGTTCGAACACGACGAGGAAGAGGACCGCTGGGTCGCCGTGCACCACCCGTTCACCGCGCCCAAGGACGGGCACGAGAACCTGATGGACACCGACCCCGGGGCTTGCGTGGCCAAGGCCTACGACATGGTGCTCAACGGCTGGGAACTCGGCGGCGGTTCGGTGCGTATCCACCGCGCCGACGTGCAGAGCAAGGTGTTCAACGCCCTGAACATCGGTCCCGAGGAGGCGCAGCTCAAGTTCGGTTTCCTGCTGGACGCGCTGCAGTACGGCGCGCCTCCGCACGGCGGCTTGGCCTTCGGCCTGGACCGCCTGGTCACGCTCATGACCAAGGCCGAGTCCATCCGCGACGTCATCGCGTTCCCGAAGACGCAGCGCGCCCAGTGCCTGCTCACCGGCGCGCCCAGCGCCGTGGATGAGAAGCAGCTGCGCGAACTGCACATCCGCCTGCGCAATCCGGCCGTCACGGCTTGATGTGGCTCAAGGGTTGGGTCCCTGGGGCCCGACCTCCGGTGCAGCGTGCAATAAGGACGACATAGGGTTAACACTCGGGGTTTACACTATTAGGGTAAACCCCGAGGAAGCATTATGAAGACCCCCGTCCTTGCCCTGGCCCTGCTTGTTGTCGCCGCCGTCGCCCAAGCCGAAACCGTGGCCCCGGCCACTGCTCCCGCGCAGACTGCGGTGACCCGTGCCAATGGCGAGCACCCCGCCGTGCTGGCCGCGCGCCAAGCCCGCAACGGCGGTATCGATGCCAACCGCTTTATCGTGGCCCCGCCCGCCAGCACCCGTTGGACCAGCGGCCCCGCAGTGGATGCCCCCGCCGTGCAGACGGCCAACGTCAGCGCCCGCTGATGCGTCGTCCCCGTGCCCCCGGTGCGCGCCTGTCCGCGCGCACCGCGGCACTGCGGCCTTGACCGGCCGCGCCTTGAGGCGCTCTCTGCGCCGCTATGCTCAGGCGCATGCCTGAAGCCCTTCCCAAGCGTCCCCACAAGATTCCCGAATCCGTGCTGGTGGTGATCCACACCCCGGCGCTGGACGTGCTGCTACTGGAGCGAGCCGACCATCCCGGCTTCTGGCAGAGCGTCACTGGTTCCAAGGACCACGTCGACGAGCCGCTGACCGAAACCTGCGTGCGCGAGGTGGCCGAGGAAACGGGCATCGACGTGCATTCCCCGGGCATCGGCCTTGCCGCTTTGCATGACTGGGGACTGCGCAACGTGTACGAGATCTATCCCGTCTTCCGGCACCGCTATGCCAGCGGCGTGACCCACAACACCGAGCACGTGTTCGGTCTCACGGTGCCCGCGGGCATCCCGGTCCGGCTGGCGCCGCGCGAGCACGTGGCGATGCGCTGGCTGCCCTGGCGTGAGGCCGCGGCAGCCTGCTTCTCGCCGAGCAACGCGGAGGCGATCTTGCAACTGCCGCGCTTTGCCGGCCGCGCCGGCGCCGCCGCGGAGGGCTGAAGCATGGTGCTCAACCGCTTGCAGTCCACGCAGCTGCCGACGGCTACCCCCAGGAGCGAGAGCGACACCGCGCTGCTGCGCGTGGCGACTTACAACATCCACAAGGGCGTGCGCGGCATCGGCCCGCGCAAGCGGCTGGAGATCCATAACCTCGGCCTGGGCGTGGAGGCGCTGGACGCCGACATGGTGTTCCTGCAAGAGGTGCGCCTCTTCCACACCCGCGAGGCGCGCAAATTCGACCGCAGCAAGTTTGGCTGGCCCGAGCAGGGCCAGGCGCACTTCCTGGCGCCCGAAGGTTATGACGTGGCCTACCGCACCAACGCCGTCACGCGCCATGGTGAGCATGGCAACGCGCTGCTGTCGCGCTGGCCCATCGGCGACGTGGGCCACTTCGACGTCAGCGATCACCGCTTCGAGCAGCGCGGTCTGCTGCACGTGCCGGTGCAGTGGGGTGGCATGACGGTGCACGCCGTGGTGGCGCATTTCGGGCTCATCCACGCCAGCCGCGTGCGCCAGGTGCAGAAGCTCGCCGAGTTCCTGGAGGCCAACGTACCGTCCGACGCGCCGCTGGTGGTGGCGGGCGACTTCAACGACTGGGCCGAGAAGCTGGACCCGCCGATGTGGAGCATCGGGCTGCAGCGTGCCCGCTCCGAGGAAGCGCGCACGCACTGCCCGACCTTCCCCTCGCTGGCGCCGGTGTTCGCGCTGGACCGCTTCTACCTGCGCGGCCTGCGTTGCCGCTCGACCTTCGTGCCTCGCGGCACCGCCTGGGCCCGCATGTCGGACCACCTGCCGCTGGTGGCCGAGCTCGAAGCGGCATGAGCCCGGGGCGTTCCTCCTCCCGGCGCCGGCGCGCCGTGGCGGACGATTCGCAAGAAGCCTCGGCGCTGTTGCACAACTGGTACGACCACCCGCGCGCGCTGTTCTGCGGCGGCAACGAGGTCAGGCTCCTGCGCGGCGGACGCGAGCTCTTTCCCGCCATGTGCGAGGCCATGGCAGCGGCGCAGCACGAGGTCTGGCTCGCCACCTACATCTTTCACGACGACGCCGCGGGCCGGCTGGTGGCCGACGCGCTGCTGGCCGCCGCCGCGCGCGGCGTGAAGGTACGGGTGGTGGTGGACGGCTTCGGCAGCAAGGCTTCGCTGCCCACGCTGTACGAGTGGTTCCGCGGCACCGGCGTGGAGCTGGCGGTGTTCCGCCCGGTGCGGCGCTGGTGGACGCTGCTGCAGCCCGGTCAGCTGCGCCGGCTGCATCAGAAGCTGTGCGTGGTGGACGCGGCGTTGGGCTTCGTGGGCGGTATCAACATCATCGACGACCACAACGACCTCAACCACGGCCACACCGACACGCCGCGGCTGGACTTCGCCGTGGCGCTGCGTGGCCCGGTGGTCGGCCCGGTGCAGCAGACCGTGGGCGCGATGTGGTCGCGTGCGGCCTTCGGCCACGACTGGCCCGAGGAGATGAAGGCGCTGGCGCGCAGCAGCGAGCCCGTGGCGCGCGTGCGCGCGCTGCTGCGGCGGCTGCGCATCACACCGCCGCTGAAGAGCCAGCTCTGCAGCGACGCCGAGCGCCCCGTGCGCGCCGCCTTCGTCGTGCGCGACAACCTGCGCCAGCGCCGCGCCATCGAGCGCAGCTACGTGGACGCGCTGCGCCGCGCGCGCACGCGCATCGACCTGGTGTCGCCGTACTTCTATCCCGGCCACCTGTTCCGCCGCACGCTGCGCGACGCCGCGCGCCGCGGCGTGCAGGTACGGCTGCTGCTGCAGGGCAAGCTCGACTACCGCATCGCAGGCCTGGCGGCGCAGGTGCTCTACGACGAGCTGTTGCGCCACGGCGTGCGCATCTTCGAGTACATGCCTGCCTTCCTGCACGCCAAGGTGGCGCTGGTGGACGAGGAATGGGCCACCGTGGGCAGCTCCAACATCGACCCGCTGTCGCTGCTGCTGAACCTGGAGGCCAACGTGATGGTGCGCGACCGCGACTTCACGCGCGAGTTGGCCGCCGAGTTCGACGCCGCCGTCGCCGACTCGCGCGAGGTGCAGGCGGGGCACCTGCGCTCGCGCGGCTTCTGGGGCGCGCTGCGCCGCGGCTTCGTAGCCTGGGGCGCGCACGTGTACCTGCGTGTGGCCGGGATCACCGGGCGCTACTGACCTGGATTTCCCGTTTTTCCCGTTCGCCCTGAGCTCGTCGGAGGGCCTGTGGGCGGGTCGGGACGCGGGGCTTCGACAGGCTCAGCCCGAATGGCAGCCTTTGTTTCTTCAGTCGGAAGACGGCTTGGACTGGGGCGGCGCTGCGGCGGGCAGGGCAGTGCCGGAGGGCGCCGGCGCACCGCGCAGCAGCTCCAGCGCATGCGCGATGGGGATGGCGTAGCTGATGCCCGAGGGCTGCGTCAGCGCGCTTTCGCGCCCGGCCTTGACGAACACCATGTTGAGCACTGCCACCACCTCGCCGCTGGCGGCGTCGTACACGGGGCTGCCGCTGTTGCCGGGATAGGCGGTGGCGTCGAGCTGGTAGAGCACGAAGGGGCCTTCGCGCAGCTGGCGGATGGCCTGGTTGCTGAGCTGCTGCGCCGAGGCCGTGGGCAGCGAGGCCGGCGTCACGGCCGAGACGATGCCGCGGTGCGTCACCGGCGAGTAGCCCAGTGCGCTGCCGATGGGAAAGCCCGTGAAGGCGATTTCGGTGCCCTCCGGCAGCTCGCGCGCGGAGGCCAGCGGCAGCGCCGGCAGCGGCGCGCCTTCGATCGCCAGCAACGCCAGGTCATGGCGCCGGTCCAGCGCCAGCAGCGTCGCGGGACGCACTTCCGTCACGCCGTCGCCGCGCCGGCGCGGCACGCCCACGGCCAGCGGTGCCGTGCTTTCGTCCGGCCTCGCCTCGGGCAGCACGTGGGCGTTGGTCAGCACCCGGCGCCCGTCGCCGATCACGAAGCCGGTGCCGCGAAAGCCCAGCCGCGGGTTGTCGGTGGCGCGCCACGAGCCGACCACCACCACCGACGGCTTCACCTTGGGAATCACCGCGGTCAGCTGCGCCTGGGCAGGAGGCAGGCCGCAAGTGACAAGGACACAGGCGGCAAGGGTGCACTTGAGACTCATGGGCAAGGACAGGGGAGGGGACGGGCCAGGGACTTGCCGGTGCGGGAACGGTTGTGCGGGACTGGGACAGCGGGGCTCAGAGTTGGTCGCCGAGATCCTTGCCGTACTGGTTGCTGCCGGGCGTGCCGGGCAGCAGGCCGTTCTCGATCAGGGTCCAGACCATGCCGATCAGCGGCACCGCGTTGATCAGCACCCACCAGCCCGACTTGTCGCGGTCGTGCCAGCGCTTGACGGACACCGCCAGCGCCGGCCAGGTCAGCAGCAGGTTGACCAGGTCATTGGCCTTCTCCTCGCTCATGCCGGCCACGCGCAGCAGCGTGTTGGCCAGCACGCCCAGGCCCAGCAGCCCCAGCACGCCGTAGAGCCACCAGATGCGGCGCGGAATGCGGCCCTGGAAGCTGAAAAAGATCTGCTGCGGGCTCATCGCCTCTTCGGCGAGCCAGGAGGAAGACGGGGTCATGGTGCACTGCAACGAAACGCAACGGATTCTCCCATGGGCCCCTCTCACAATGCCCTGATGGACCGTGCACAAGCCACAGCGGCGGCTGCCGCACGCGACCTTGTGGTGGAACGCCCACAGGGCCTGTATTGCCCGGCCGGCGATTTCTACATCGACCCCTGGCAGCCGGTGCCGCGCGCCGTCATCACCCATGCCCATGCCGACCATGCGCGCCGCGGCCATGGCCACTACCTGGCCAGCGCGGAGGGCGAGGGCGTGCTGCGCGCGCGCATGGGAGCGGACATCGCGCTGCAGGCGCTGTCCTGGGGGCAGGCGGTGGAGCACCGCGGCGTGCGCATCAGCCTGCATCCTGCCGGCCACGTGCTGGGGTCGGCGCAGGTGCGGCTGGAGCACCGGGGCGAGGTCTGGGTGGTCTCGGGCGACTACTGGCTCAGCGGCCACCAGGCCGAGGCCAACCTCACCTGCACGCCCTTCGAGCCGGTGCGCTGCCACTGCTTCATCACCGAATCCACCTTCGGGCTGCCGATCTACCGCTGGCAGCCGCAGGCGGCGCTGTACGCAGAGATCGACGCCTGGTGGGCCGCCAACGCCACCGCAGGGCGCGCGAGCGTGCTCATGGGCTACGCCTTCGGCAAGGCGCAGCGGCTGCTCGCGGGCGTGGATGCCGGCATCGGCCCGATCGTCGTGCACGGCGCGGTGGAACCGCTCAATGCCGCGTACCGCGCCGCCGGCGTGGCGCTGCCGCCCACGCACCGCGTCACGGAGTTGCCCAAGGAAGCGCTGCGCCGCGCGCTGGTGGTGGCGCCGCCCTCGGTGTTGGGCTCGCCGTGGCTGCGCCGTTTCGGCGAAGCCAGCGACGCCTTCGCCAGCGGCTGGATGGCGCTGCGCGGCGCGCGCCGGCGCCGCGGCGTGGACCGGGGCTTCGTGCTTTCCGACCACGCCGACTGGCCGGGCCTGCAGTGCGCCATCGCCGCCACTGGCGCGCGCCGCGTGATCGTCACCCACGGCTACGAGGCCGTGATGGTGCGCTGGCTGCAGGAGCAGGGCTACGAGGCCGGTGCGTTCAGGACGGAGTACGGGGACGAGGCGATCGAGACGGAGGCTGGTGCGGCGGAGGAGGGGATTCCGTTCGCCGAGTGAGCGGGACCGCTACAGCTCCATCCAGATCCGCCGCGTCCCGTCCGCGCGGTCAGGCGGGCCTTCCGTGAAGCCCAGCCGCTTGCCCAGCGCGCGCATGGCGGTGTTCTCCTCCAGCACCACCGCCACGATGCGCCGCGTGCCCTGGCCGCGCAGGTAGTTGATGAGCTTTTCCATCAGCAGCAGGCCCAGGCCGGAGTGCTTCAGGTCCGAGCGCACCAGCACGCCGAATTCCGCGTCCTGGTTGTCGGGATCGGCCACCGCGCGCGCCACGCCCAGCGTGTGCTCGCCGCCCTCGGGGCTGGGCTCGGTGGCGATAAAGGCCATCTCGCGCGCGTAGTCGATCTGCGTCAGCCGCGCCAGCTCGGTGCGCTCGATGCTGCGGCGGCTATAGAACACGCGCATGCGGATGTCCTCCGGCGACACCCGCGACAGGAACGCCAGGTGCTGCGCCTCGTCCTCGGGCCGGATCGGCCGCAGCGTGATCTCGTGGTCGTGCCACTGCACCGTCTCCACCAGCGCCGTGGGGTAGGGGCGGATGGCGAAGTTGGTCTCGCCGGACGGGCAGGCGCTGCTGGCGCGGATGCGCGCGTCCAGCGCCACCACGCCGCTGGGGCTGGCGATGAGCGGGTTGATGTCCAGCTCCGCGATCTCCGGCACGTCCGCCAGCAGCTGCGACACCGTCACCAGCACGCCGTACAGCGCCTGGTGGTCCACGGCCGAGGTGTCGCGCCAGGCGCCCAGCAGCTTGGACACGCGCGTGCGCCCCACCATCGAGCGCGCCAGCGGCTCGTTGAGCGGCGGCAGGCCCACGGCGCGGTCGGCCAGCACCTCCACCGCCGTGCCGCCATGGCCGAACAGCACCACCGGGCCGAACAGTGGGTCGATGGTGCTGCCCACGATCAGCTCGCGCGCATGCGAGCGCTTGACCATCTGCTGCACCGAGAAGCCCAGGATCGTCGCGTCCGGGCGCCGCGTGCGAACGCGCTCCAGCATGGCTGCGGCGGCCTCGCGCACTTCGAGCGCGCTGTTGAGGTCCAGCACCACGCCGCCCACGTCGGACTTGTGCGAGATCTGCAGCGACAGGATCTTCAGCACCACCGGGAAGCCGATGCGCTGGGCGGCTTCCGCTGCGGCCTCGGGATCCGGCGAGGTGCTGGTGGTGGCCGCCACCGGGATGCCGCAGGCCGTGAGCACCGCCTTGGCCTCGGGCTCGGTGAGCATCTCGCGCCCGGCGGCCAGCGCCTGCTGCACCAGGGCGCGGGCGCGCGCGGTGTCGGCCGCGGGACGCGCCGGCGCCGCGGGCGGCGCCTCCATCAGCTGTGCCTGGTTGCGCGCGTAGTCCACGCCCAGGGCGAAGGCGCGCACGGCCTGCTCGGGCGTGTCGAACACGGGCAGCCCGGCGTCGTGGAAGCGCTCGCGCGCCTCGGCCACGGCGGTCTGGCCCATCCAGCAGCTCAGCAGCCGCGGCGGCATGCGCTTGAGCAGCGGCACCAGCGCCTGCGCGATCTCGCTGCTGGGCACGATGGCCGTGGGTGCGTGGATGAACAGCACCGCCGGTTGCGCCGGATCGGCCGCCAGCGCCTCCAGCGTCGCCACGTAGCGCTCCACCGGCGCATCGCCGATGAGGTCCACCGGGTTGGCGCGCGACCAGTTGGGCGGCAGGTGGGCATCCAGCGTGGCGATGGTGCTGTCCGCCAGCTGGCACAGCTTCATGCCGGCGTCGGCCGCGGCATCGGCGGCCATCACGCCCGCGCCGCCGCCGTTGGTGACGATCACGAGTTCCTCGCCGCGGCGGCCGCGGAAGCGCGAGAGCGTCTCCGCGGCGATGAACAGCTCCTGCAGCGTGCTCACGCGCAGCATGCCCGCGCGCGCGATGGCGGCGTCGAAGACCAGGTCCGAGCCCGCCAGCGCCCCGGTGTGCGAGGCCGCCGCGGCCTGGCCGGCGCTGGAGCGCCCGGCCTTGACCACGATCACCGGCTTGTTGCGCGCCGCCGCGCGCGCGGCGGACATGAACTTGCGCGGCGCGCTGACCGATTCGATGTAGAGCAGGATTGCCCGCGTGCGCGCGTCGCTGGCCAGGAAGTCCAGCATGTCGCCGAAGTCCACGTCTGCGCCTTCGCCCAGCGAGACGAAGTGCGAGAAGCCGATGCCGTTGGCGCGCGACCAGTCCAACATCGCCGTCATCAGCGCGCCGGATTGCGACACCAGTGCCAGCTCACCGGGCAGCGCGTCCACGTGCGCGAAGCTGGCGTTCAGGCCCAGCCGCGGCGTGAGCAGCCCGATGCAGTTGGGGCCCAGGATGCGCAGCAGGTGCGGGCGCGCGGCGTCGAGCATGGCCTGCTTGCGCTCGCGGTCCAGCCCGGCCGTCATCACCACCGCGGCGCGCGTGCCGCGCTCGCCCAACTCGGCGATGAGCCCCGGCACCGTCGTCGGCGGGGTGCAGATCACCGCCAGCTCGGGCGCCTCGGGCAGCTCGGCCACGCGGGCGTACACGCGCTCGCCGTCGAGCTCGCGCAGCCGCCGGTTGACGGCCAGCACCGGGCCGGCGAAGCGCCCGGCGCGCAGGTTGCGCCACACCGTGGCACCCACGCTGCGCGGGCGGTCGGAGGCGCCGATGACGGCCACCGAGGCCGGGTCGAACAGGGAGTCCAGGTTGCGGATGCTCATGGGTTCATGCTCGCATGCTCGTGGTTGCGGGCGCCGAAGGCCGCACGCAGCGTGCCCGCGCGCCGGACTGCGACTGCTTGATCTAAATCAGCGGCCACTGCTTTGAGGGCTTGGCGCTTCCAGACTAAAGTGCCTTGGGGGCCGGTGGACGGCCCAACCATAACGACAGTCGAAGGAAACCGCCGATGAAGATCCTCCTGCCCGTGGACGGTTCCACCCTGGCGCTGGATGCCGTGCGGCATGCATTGCAACTGGTACGCGAGGGCCTGCGCGCCAGCTTCGTGCTGGCCAACGTGCAGGAGCCCGCAACCTTTTACGAAATGATGACCCTGCACGACGCCGAGGCGCTGGCACGGCTGAGCGAGGGCGCGGCGGCGGATTCGCTGCAGGGCGCGCAGGCGCTGCTGCAGGCCGTGGGCGTGGAGTACGAGGTGCAGGTGGGCCAGGGCGACGTGGCGCACACGCTGCTGGACATCGCCGAGGAGCAGCAGTGCGATGCCGTCGTCATGAGCGCGCGCGGCGTGGGCGGCTTCGCCCCCGTGCTGGGCTCGGTGGCGCAGACGATGCTGCACGACTGCCGGTTGCCGCTGACCATCGTGCGCCATGCCGAGCCCGAGCCCGCGCCGCCGGCGGACGAGTTGGACGAGGAGAGCCCCGGTGCCTGAATCCCTGAGCAGCGCCGTCGCGCCGATGTTCGACCTGCTCAGCGCAGGGGCCGCGGCGTGGGACGTGGTGAGCACGGCGCGCGCCAGTCCCGCGCTGCTGGCGCAGCGCCAGCGCCAGCGCCTGGCCGAACTGGTGCGCGGCGCGCAGGCGCATTCGCGCTGGTACGCGCGGCAGCTGCCGCCCGACGCGGCGCGGCAGCCGCTGCAGGCGCTGCCGGTGCAGCGCCGCGGTGAGCTGATGGGCCATTTCGACGAGTGGGTCTGCGACCCGGCGCTGCGCCTGGCGCAGGTGCAGGCCTTCGTGCACGACCCGCGGCGCATGGCCCAGCCCTTCCTGGATCGCTACACGGTGTGGGAGAGCTCGGGCACCAGTGGCGAGCCCGGCATCTTCGTGCAGGACCCGGCAGCCATGGCGGTGTACGACGCGCTGGAGTCGCTGCGCCATGGCGGCGCCTCGCCCTGGAGCTGGCCCGTGCCGCTGGGGCTGGGCGAGCGCATCGCCTTCGTCGGTGCCACCGACGGCCACTTCGCCACCTGCGTGAGCGTGCAGCGGTTGCGCCAGCGCCATCCGTGGATGGCGGGCAACCTGCAGGCTTTCTCTATCCTGCAGCCGGTGGACATGCTGGTGCGCGCGCTCAACGCCTGGCGTCCCAGCATCGTCGCCACCTATCCCACGGCCGCGGCACTGCTGGCGGAGCAGGCGCAAGCCGGCGAGCTGCGCATCGCGCCGCGCGAGATCTGGACCGGCGGCGAGACGCTGGAGCCCATGCTGCGCCGTCATGTGCAGCAAGTTTTTGACTGCCGCGTTCGCAACAGCTATGGCGCCTCGGAGTTCCTGGCCATGGGCTGGGAGTGCGACCACGGCGCCATGCATCTCAACAGCGACTGGGTGATCCTGGAGCCGGTGGACGACCAGTACCGGCCGGTGTGGCCGGGCCAGGCCTCGTCGCGCGTGCTGCTGACGAACCTGGCCAACAAGGTGCAGCCGCTCATCCGCTACGAGATGGAGGATCAGCTCACCGTTTCCGCCGGGCGCTGCGCCTGCGGCAGCGCACTGCCGGTCATCCACGTGGAAGGCCGCGGCGACGACCTGCTGCACATGGACGCGCGTGCCGGCGGCACCGTGACGCTGCTGCCGCTGGCGCTGTCCACGGTGATGGAGGAGCACGCGCGCATCTACGACTTCCAGCTGCGCCAGTGCGACGGCCGCACCCTGGCGCTGCGCCTGGGGGGGCCGTGCAGCGAGGCGCCGGCGGCGCTGCAGCGCTGCCGCCAGGCGTTGCAGCACTTCGCGCACGTGCAGGGGCTGGTGCCGCTGGAGCTGCTGGACGAGACCTCGCTGCCCATGCTGCGCGGGCGCAGCGGCAAGCTGCGCCGGGTGCTGGCGCGGGCGGGGGAGTGAGGGCCACGGTTGCCCGGGCAACCGGGACAGCGGCTCATTCCTTGATGGCGACTTGAATCGCCCGTCACACCCGCGAAGGCGGGCATGACGACGAAGTGGCTCGCGGCCTGAATACCCGGTTTGCTTTCAGTGCGTCCGCAACCGTCCATCCGCCAGGGTGTCGGCCGCGTAGGGTTGCCAGTGGCCTTCAGGCTGCGCCAGCCGGTCCGCCACCACGGCCCAGACCTGGGGATGCCACACCAGCCCGATGTGGCTGGCCTGTACTTCCACGTTTTCGGCCTGCGGGCCTGCGGCCTCACGGCAGGCCTGCCAGGCCACCACGCCGTCGCTGCGGCTGTAGATCGAGGTCGTGGGTACCGGCGGCGTGGCGGCCAGCCGCGCCAGCAGTGCCTCGTCGATGTGCGGCAGTCGCCCGCTGAAGAGCTGATAGAGCACGCCGACGTTGGTGTGCTCGCCGCGGCCCGCGAAGGGCGTGCCCAGCGTGATCACCAGTCGCACCAGGTCCGGGCGGCGCCGCGCGATCTCGCGCGCGTAGATGCCGCCCAGGCTCCAGCCGACCAGGCTGGCGCGGCGTCCCTGCTGCCGCACGGTGCAGGCCACGCCCTCGGTGAGACGGTCCAGCCACTCCTCCACTGCGCCTTGCGGGCCGACGTTGCAGCCGCGGCCCCAGTCGCTGGCCTCGTAGCCCAGGTCGCGGCAGCAGCGCTGCAGCGGCGCCATCGCCACGGCGTCCGCGCACAGCCCGGGAAAGAGCACCACGGGATGGCCGTCGCCCGAGGGCAGCCGGCTGCGGTCCATGAAGCCGGCGCTGACGTATTCGAACAGGGCACGCATCGGCTCCAGCCCCATGAGGGCCAGCGGCGGTGCGCCATAGGCATAGGCCTGGGTCGTACAGCTCGATGGAGACAAGGACAGGGACATGGCGGGACTCGAATGCTGTTGGTACCGCAGTCCAAGCAAGCCCTGCGCCCATCACGCCCCAGCTTGATGCGCGTCATGGTGTCAGCCCAGTCCTACACGGGGAGGACCTGACGCGGCGCTGTCAAAATCCTGGTCAGCACCGTTGAACGGAACAAGACATGAGCATCAAGAGCGACAAGTGGATCCGCCGCATGGCGCAAGAGCACGGGATGATCGAGCCCTTCGAGCCCGGCCAGGTCCGCTACGCCGCGGACGGCCACAGGATCGTCAGCTACGGCACCAGCAGCTACGGCTACGACATTCGTTGCGCGCGCGAATTCAAGATCTTCACCAACGTGCACTCCACGGTGGTGGACCCGAAGAACTTCGACGAGAAGAGCTTCGTGGACTTCGAGGGCGACGTCTGCATCATCCCGCCCAACAGCTTCGCGCTGGCGCGCACCATGGAGTACTTCCGCATCCCGCGCAACGTGCTGACCATCTGCCTGGGCAAGAGCACGTACGCGCGCTGCGGGATCATCGTCAACGTCACGCCCTTCGAGCCCGAGTGGGAGGGCTACGTGACGCTGGAGTTCTCCAACACCACACCGCTGCCGGCCAAGATCTACGCTGGCGAAGGCTGTGCGCAGGTGCTGTTCTTCGAGAGCGACGAGGTCTGCGAAACCAGCTACGCCGACCGCGGCGGCAAGTACCAGGGCCAGCGCGGCGTGACCCTGCCCAAGACCTGATCCCCCACACCCCGCGGACCGTGCCGGCGCCCCCGCGGCCGCTCGGCGCGCCGCCGCATGAGCCCATGACCGCGCCGCGCATGCCGATTGCTGCACCTGCGACACACACGCAGGCGGCCCGCCCCGGGCGGACCGCCATTTCAGTCTCAGCCAGGGAGCCGGCATGAGGTGGCAGGGGCAGCGGGAGAGCGACAACGTCGAGGACGTGCGCGGGGAGTCCGGTGGCGGTGGCTTCGGCGGCCTGCCCATCGGCGGGCGCGGGCTGAGCCTGGGCGGGGTGGTGGTGGCGCTGATCGCGGGCTGGATCTTCGGCATCAACCCGCTGGCGCTGCTGGGCCTGATGGACGGCGGTGGCGCCAACGTGCCGGCGCAGCGCGAGGTGGCACCCTCGCATCCGACCGACGAGCGCGCCCGCTTCGCCTCGGTGGTGCTGGCCGACACCGAGGACGTCTGGGGCGCGATCATGGGCCGCGCCAACCGTCCCTACGAGCCGCCGCGCCTGGTGCTGTTCCGCGGCGCCACGCGCACCGCCTGCGGCACGGGCGAGTCCGCCGCCGGGCCCTTCTATTGCCCGGCCGACCGCAAGGTCTACATCGACCTCAGCTTCTTCGACACGCTGTCGCAGCGCCTGGGTGCGCCGGGGGATTTCGCGCAGGCCTACGTCATCGCGCACGAGGTCGGGCACCACGTGCAGACAGTGCTGGGCCTCACGCAGCGCGTGGACGCGCAGCGCCAGCGCCTGGGCCAAGCCCAGGCCAACGCGCTGTCGGTGCGGCTGGAATTGCAGGCCGACTGCTTCGCCGGCGTGTGGGCGCACCACTCGCAGCGCGGCAAGGGCTGGCTGGAGGCGGGCGACATCGAGGAGGGGCTCAACGCCGCCTCGCAGATCGGCGACGACACGCTGCAGCGCCGCAGCCGCGGCACCGTGGTGCCCGAGAGCTTCACGCACGGCAGCAGCGCGCAGCGCGTGCAATGGTTCAAGCGTGGGCTGCAGTCAGGCGTGCCCGCGCAGTGCAACACCTTCGAAACCGCCGGTTCCTGAAAGCAGGCTTTCCATGCGACGACTCTCCAACTCCGCCGCGCTGGTGGACAACTGGTTCGACATGTTGCCTCCCCACCAGCAGGCCACCGTGCGCGCGCTGCACGGCGCGGTGCTCGACGCCGCGCCGCAACTCGTGCCCAGCGTGAAGTGGGGCAACCTGGCGTACCTGGACGGTCCGGCGCAGCTGCTGTCCATCAGCACGCACAAGACGCATGCGCAGTTGCAGGCCGCGCGCGTGCTGTGCGCGATGCTGCCGCCGCACGGTCCCGGCGACGAGGCCGCGGACCACCCGCTGGCGCGCCCGCTCAAGTGCCGCTACTCGCAGGGAGTGGACGAAGGCCAGGTCGCGCGCGTGGTGCGCGCGTGCATGGAGCTGCGCCACCGCATCGACCCGGCGCAGCTGCGGCCGGAGGCGCATGGGACACCGAATTCGCCGCCTGGCGTGCGCTGATCCCAGCTCGCACTCGTGAATGAAGTAATCCGTTCGCCCTGAGGTATCGAAGGATGAACGGCCCTGCCGTAACGCTGCCATCTGACCCTGACGGATTCGGCCTTCGATACCTCAGTCCGAACGGGTCATTTCATGAGCAAAGAAGTACTGGACTGAGGCTGTTCAAGGCTTCGGGAACGTCCCCGGCAGCAGCACGCCCGTGTCCACGCTGGACAGGTTGCGGTGGCCACAGAAGGCCATCGTGAGGTCCAGCTCCTTGGCGATGATCTCCAGGCAGCGCGTCACGCCGGCCTCGCCCATGGCGCCCAGGCCGTAGAGGAAGGCGCGGCCGATGAGCGTGCCGCGCGCGCCCAGGGCCCAGGCCTTGAACACGTCCTGGCCGCTGCGGATGCCGCCGTCCATCCACACCTCGATGTCCTTGCCCACCGCCTCCACGATGGCCGGCAGCGCCTCGATGGAGCTGGGCGCGCCGTCGAGCTGGCGCCCGCCGTGGTTGCTCACGATCAGCGCATCGGCGCCGGAGTTGGCCGCCAGCCGCGCGTCCTCCACGTCCATGATTCCCTTGAGGATCAGCTTGCCGCCCCAGCGCTTCTTGATCCATTCCACGTCGCCCCAGTTGAGCTGCGGGTCGAACTGCTCGGCGGTCCAGGAGCTCAGCGAAGAGAGGTCGCCCACCCCTGTGGCATGGCCGACGATGTTGCCGAAGCTGCGGCGCTTGGTGCCCAGCATGCCCATGCACCAGCGCGGCTTGGTCGCCAGGTTGATGAGGTTGGCCAGCGTGGGCTTCGGCGGCGCGGACAGGCCGTTCTTCAGATCCTTGTGGCGCTGGCCGAGGATCTGCAGGTCCAGCGTGAGCTGCAGCGCGGAGCAGTTGGCGGCCTTGGCGCGGTCGATCAGGCGCTCGATGAAGCCACGGTCGCGCATCACGTAGAGCTGGAACCAGAAGGGCTTCGTCGTATGGGCCGCGATGTCCTCGATGGAGCAAATGCTCATGGTCGAGAGCGTGAACGGGATGCCGAACTTCTCCGCCGCCCGGGCCGCCAGGATCTCGCCGTCGGCGTGCTGCATGCCCGTGAGGCCCGTGGGCGCGATGGCCACCGGCATGGCCACGTCGTGGCCGACCATGTTGGCGCGGATGGAGCGGCCCTCCATGTTCACCGCCACGCGCTGGCGCAGCTTGATCTTCTGGAAGTCGCTTTCGTTGGCGCGGTAGGTGCTCTCGGTCCAGGACCCGCTGTCGGCGTAGTCGTAGAACATGCGCGGCACGCGCCGCTTGGCCAGCACGCGCAGGTCTTCGACGTTGGTGATCACGCTGCTCATGGTGTCGTGTGTCTCGGGGTGTTTCTGATGGGCGCGGATCGTAGCGGCGCGCCGGGCGCTACGGTCGGACAAATGTTCAGGCGCGGGCGGAAAGCGGCGCCGGCTGGGATTCAGCCCGCGCGGCGCGCGGCCAGTTGCTCCAGCGCCTCGCGCGCGATGCGCTCGCAGCTGCGCTGCAGCCACTGCGCGAAAGCCGCCGCTGCGCCGCCCGCGGCGTGGGGCAGCACGTGGTACTGGTGGGCGGGCGTGGCCCGCACGTCGAACAGCGGCACCAGCGCGCCGTTCTCCAGCCAGGTTCGCGCCAGGGAAGGGCGGGCCAGCGCCACGCCCTGACCTCCCAGCGCGGCCTCCAGCGTCAAGCCCAGGTCCAGCAGGCGCGGGCCCTGGTCGGGCTCGGCCCAGGGCAGGCCGGCGGCCTCGAACCACGGCGCCCAGGGCTCCAGCGGCGTGCGCAGCAGCGGCGCGCGGGCCAGGTCGGCGGGCGTGCGCAGTGGCGGCAGCCGCGACAGCAGCGAGGGCGCGGCCATGGGCAGCACCACATCGGGCATGAGCACCGTACCGCCCACGGCCGCGGCGTCGCCGTGGCGCACCTGCACGTCGGCCTCGGTGCCGGCGTCGTCGAGAAAGGGAATGGAGAGCACCACCTCCAGTTCCACCGCCGGGTGCGCCGCCGTGAAGGCCGGCAGCTCGGGCACGAGGATGTGGCGCGCGAAGGTGGGCGGCGTGCTCACGCGCAGGCGCTGCACGCGGCGCGCGCCGCGGCGGTGCTGGGGCGCGGCGGCCAGCAGGCCCAGCGCCGCGCGCACGTGCGTGAGGTATTCCTTGCCGGCGGGGGTGAGCGTCAGGCGCGGGCCGCGCTGGAACAGCGGCGTGCCCAGCAGCTCCTCCACGGCGACGATGCGCTTGCCCACGGCGCTGGCCGTCACGGCCAGTTCCTCGGCGGCCTTTTCGAAGGTGCCCAGCCGCGCCGCGGCCTCGAAGGCACGCAGGCCATCGATGGAGGGAAAGCGCAGGTCCGGCATGGCTGCCGCACTCTAGCAGCGGCTCCGTGCCCGGCCGGGCGCCGCCGGCGAAGCCGCGTGCGGGGCGCGGTCGGAAGGCGGGGCCCGGAATGCCGAACGCCGCCCGGGGGCGGCGCGGCAAGGGTGATTCAGGGTTGACTCAGGAAGTGGGCCGGTGCCGGCTCAGTCGTTGCAGGAGGTGCTGCCGCAACCGGTGATGGCGCCCTCGGCCACGGGCTCGCGGGTGCGGCCGGTGACGGGGTCGAAGCCCACCTGCTCCATGTGGAAGGCCAGGCCCGCGTCCATCATCTGCGCGTGGCCCGGGAACCACTGCGCCAGCTCCGCCACCGCCTGCTTGAGCGGGCCGAAGTCGCCCTCGGTCTGCGCCAGCGCCACCACGTTGCGCATCACCTGCAGCACCGCGGCGTGCTGGAAGCTGTGGCAGTTCTCGGTAGCGAAGCCGGTGGCGGCCATCCAGCGGTCTTCCTGCGCGAAATGCTCGACGGTGTGGTCCAGCAACTCCTGGAAACGCTGCAGCAGCGTGGCCGGCTCCGCGTCGAGCGCGGCCTCGGCCGCGGCGAGCAGATCCACGAATTCTTGGTGCGTGTTGTCCATCTGCGGCTGCTGCAGAGCCAGCGCATCGGACCAAATCAGGGTCGGCATGGGACGCGAGTGTGGACCCCGCCGCGGGCCCATCCCTTGAGCCAGCTCAAGCCGGCGGCCCCGTTAGCATCCACGCATGAGCACGGAATTCACGAAACCGCGGCGCCGGCCCCTGCGCTGGCTGTGGCTGGTGGCCGGCGGCGTGAGCCTGCTGCTGGGCGTGGTGGGAGCCTTCGTGCCGCTGCTGCCCACGGTGCCCTTCGTGCTGCTGGCGGCGTTCTGCTTCTCGCGCGGCAGCGAGCGCTGCGAGCGGTGGTTGCTGGAGCATCCAACCCTGGGTCCGCCGGTGCGGCAGTGGCGCGAGCAGCGCGCCGTGCCGCTGCGCGCCAAGCGCATTGCGTGGTCGATGATGGCGCTCTCCAGCGTGCTGGCCGCGTGGTGGCTGCCCTCGCCCTGGCGCTGGGTGCCGGGGCTGTGCTGCGCGGCGGTGGCGCTATGGTTGTGGCGGCTGCCGAACACGGTGGCGCAGCCTCCGGGCTGAGCCCGGCGTACCCGTGATGCAAGCCACGTCCGGGGCCGGGCCGGGCGCCGGGCTGCGCCCCGTCATCGTCGCCGGTGTCCGACGGTGGTAGATTGCCGCCCTTTGCTATACCGGCCATCAGCATGTCCCAGACGATCCGCATCCCAGACTCGCTATTCGCGCTCGCGCAGCGCGAATCCGAGTTGATGAGCCGCACCGTGGCTCAGCAGCTCGAACATTGGGCCCGCCTGGGGCTGGCCCTGGAGGCGTCGGGCGTGACGGCGAGCCAGGTGCGGCACCTGCTGGACATGGAAATGGGCCGCCGCCTGGACCTGCCCTCGCGCTCGCTGCGCCGTGAGGAGCCGCCCGTCGTGCCCGAGCGCGCGCGCGAAATCGAAGGCTGGGGCGAGCCAGAGGAAGAGCAGCGCGAGCCCGAGCGCGACCGCGAGCCCGTCGGCGGCAACGGTGCCGACGAGGGCTACGACGAGGACTACAGCGACGAGGAAGTCGCCGTGGCCATCACCTGCATCAGCGGCGTGCTGTCGCTGGAAGAGGGCGCCGACGAGGCCGACCTGTCCGAGCGCGAGTTGCGCCGCCTCATGGCCGGTTTGCTGCGTCGCCGCCGCCACATGAGCCTGTCGGAGCTGGAGGCGCTGAGCGCCGAGCGCCGGCTGCAACTGGCCACCGAGATCGCCTTCGCCGAACACGCCGCGCGCGGCCGGCGCTGACCTTGTCCGCCGCAGCGAGGCCGCGGCACGCCTGAGGCGCCTCGACCGGCCGGTCACGAACCCCGAACCGTCGCCGATGTACGTCAATCATTTCGGGCTGCGCAGCGAGCCCTTCTCCATCGCCCCGGACCCGCGCTACCTCTTCATGAGCGAGCGCCACCGTGAAGCGCTGGCGCACCTGCTCTACGGCGTGCGCGGCGGCGGCGGGTTCGTGCTGCTCACGGGCGAGATCGGCGCAGGCAAGACCACCGTCTGCCGCGCCTTCCTGCAGCAGTTGCCGCCCGACTGCCACGCCGCCTACGTCTTCAACCCGCGCCTGACGGCGGTGGAGCTGCTGCAGACGGTGTGCGAGGACTTCGGCCTGGGGCACGTCGAGGCCACGACGGTCAAGCCGCTGGTCGATGCGCTCAACGCCTTCCTGCTGCGCGAGCACGCCGCCGGGCGGCAGTGCGTGCTCGTCATCGACGAGGCGCAGAACCTCAGCCCCGAGCTGCTGGAGCAGCTGCGGCTGCTGACCAACCTGGAGACCGACGAGCGCAAGCTGCTGCAGATCGTGTTGGTGGGCCAGCCGGAGCTGCAGCGCACGCTGGCCGGCATGGAGCAGCTGGCGCAGCGCGTGATCGCCCGCTACCACCTGCAGGCGCTGTCCGAAGCCGAGACGCGCCAGTACGTGGAGCACCGGCTTTCCATCGCCGGCCTGGGCGGACCGCCGCCCTTCGATGCTTCGGCGCTGCGGCGCGTCCACGCGCTGACGCAGGGCGTGCCGCGGCGCATCAACCTGCTGTGCGACCGCGCGCTGCTGGGGGCCTATGCCCAGGGCCGACGCCAGGTGGACGCCGCCACCGTGCGCCAGGCGGCCTCCGAGGTTTTCAACCTGCCGCCGCGCCGGCACCAGGGCGTGATCGCCGCCGCGGCGCTGGCCGGCGCGGTGGGCCTGGCGGCTGTCGTCTGGAGCGGGCTGCGCTCATCGGCGCCCAAGCCGGCGCTGGCCCACGCCGACGCGGGCACCACCCGGCCCGCGGCA